>FR902916.1:10648-42373 GCA_000438155.1 Firmicutes bacterium CAG:95 | reverse complement strand
TCGGCGGAATCAACTACAGATGCTCCGGTTGCCTTTTCAGAATCGTCTGCCGGAATTCCTGGTGTTACAGAGTCTCCTGTCGATATTTTAGTTGCTCCGGCTTCCTATGGGCAGGGACGTCTTCTTACCCTGCGTCCGAAGGAGTATGTCATCGGAATCGGCTGTAAGAGGGGGAAGGCGGCAGAGCAGATTGACCATTTTGTGCACAAAGTTCTTAAGGAAAGCGGCATTTCCATGGAGCAGGTGGCAGCTTTCGCCTCGATTGACCGGAAAAAGGACGAGGAAGGAATTCTTTGGATGAGCAGCCATTATGGAATTCCCTTTGTCACCTATTCCGCGGAAGAACTACAGCAGGTGGAAGGAACCTTCCATGCATCGGAGTTCGTGAAAAGTCAGGTGGGTGTTGATAATGTCTGTGAACGGGCAGCCTTACGGTTTAGCGGTCCGGATGGAATACTCATCACGGGAAAGCAGGCAGAGGATGGAATTACAGCAGCGATTGTAAAACGAATATGGAGCGTGTCTTTTGATGAAAAATAGAATTTATATCGTAGGAATGGGCCCGGGAAAAGAAGAAATGATGACAGGAGAGGCTCTTAAGGCGCTGGAGGAAGCTGATGTCATTGTCGGCTATCCGGTTTATATCAATCTGCTTGGTGGACGGTTCAGGGAAAAGGAGCTGCTGTCAACACCGATGCGGCAGGAGGAAGAACGCTGCCGGATGTGTTTTGAAAAGGCGGCTGAAGGAAAACAGGTGGCATTGATCTGCAGCGGGGATGCCGGTGTCTATGGGCTCGCTTCCTTAATGTATGAGATTGGTAAAGGTTATGAGGACATGGAGCTTATTGTGGTTCCGGGAATTACCGCAGCCTGCAGTGGGGCAGCGGTGCTTGGTGCACCCCTGAACCACGATTTTTGTGTCATCAGTTTAAGTGACCTGTTGACGCCGTGGGATAAGATTGAAAAAAGGCTCCGGGCAGCAGCCATGGGAGATTTTGCCATTGCCATTTATAATCCATCCAGTCATAAACGGAAGGATTATCTGAAACGGGCCTGTGATATACTTTTGGAAATACTGGAAGAGGACCGCGCCTGCGGTTATGTGGAGAATATCGGCAGGGAAGGAACGAAAGCGGTTGTCTGTACGTTAAAGGAGCTGCGGGATACGCAGGTGAACATGTTCACAACCGTGTTTATCGGAAATGCAGGATCGGAAATCATCAATGGAAAACTGATTACGAAGCGGGGGTATCAAGTTGAAAGAAATACTAATCTTTGCAGGGACAACGGAGGGAAGAGCCTTATCTGAAGCTCTGACAGATGCCGGAATCGCGCATACCGTGTGTGTGGCAACGGAATATGGAGAAATCGTGTTAAAGGAGAATCCTCTTGTGAGCATCCACCGGGGCAGAATGGATCAGGAAGAAATCCGGCATTTTGTTGAAAAAGGAAATTTCCTTGCTGTGGTAGATGCGACCCACCCGTATGCCACGGTGGTAACGCAGAATATCAAAGCGGCGATGAAAGATCTGTCCATTCCTTATCTGCGGTTAAAAAGAGAGCGGGAGGAAGGAAGAATCGAAGGCGTCCGCTATTTTGAAGATCACGAAGCCTGTGCGGAAGCTTTGTGCCAGACCGTGGGCAATATTCTTCTTACGACAGGAAGCAAGGATCTGTTCCGGTACTGCGCGCATGAGAAGTTGAAGGAGCGTCTCTATGTCAGGGTGCTTCCGGGCATCGAGAGCATTCAGCTTTGTATGGAGCAGGGAATTGCCGGAAAGCAGATTCTGGCGCTGCAGGGACCATTTACCGAGCAGATGAATGAAGCCATGCTGCGGCAATATGACATTCAGTGTCTTGTGACGAAGCAAAGCGGAAGAACAGGTGGCTTTCTGGAAAAGCTAAAGGCAGCAGAACGTATCAATATCCCGGTTTATGTGGTTGGAACGATGGCTGAGGAAGAGGGGGATTCCTTTGAAGAAGTGGTGACAAAGCTTGAAAAGCTCAGCGGAAAACCGATTCGTAAAGAAAGCCGTTTTGAAATTACGCTGGCAGGAGTCGGTATGGGGAGCTTAAAGAGCCTTACCGTAGAAGTGAAGGAAGCGATTGAGCATGCGGATGTTCTGCTTGGAGCAGAGCGTATGATTGCGCCATACGAACCCCGGATCGAGAAGAAACCGTATTATATGGCAAAGCAGATTCTGCCGTATCTGAAGGAGCTTTCGAAGAAGGAATATGACCGGAATCCGTGCCGGGTGGTGATTCTTTTCTCTGGGGATACGGGATTTTACAGTGGCTGCAAAGCCATGTATGAAGCACTGACTACCGAAATAGAAAAGGGAGTTTTGCAGGCAGACGTTTCGATCCGGCCCGGAATTTCTTCGATTGCCTGTCTGGCGTCCTGCATCGGAGAGCGTTATGAGGATGCGCTGCTTGTCAGCATGCATGGAAAAGAGGTGCCGGATCTTGCACAAAAAATCCGGGCGAATGAGAAGGTGTTTCTATTAATGTCCGGGGCTTCGGATCTGCAGGCATTAGGAGAGCTGCTGATCAGGGAAGGACTTATGGATTGCGTTGTAACGGCAGGATTCCAGTTGTCCTATCCTGAGCAGGAGATCCGGACACTGACGCCACAGGAGTGCCTCGGCAGTCACAAGAAGGGCTTATATACCTGCCTTATTTTCAATCCGGCTCCTGATAAGGCGATCTTAACGCCTTACCGCGGGGATGAGGCATTTATCCGGGATAAGGTTCCCATGACCAAGGCAGAAATCCGTGAAATCAGCATTTGTAAGCTACAGCTGTCCGAGGGAGCAGTGGTGTATGATGTAGGAAGCGGAACCGGTTCTGTAGCTGTGGAAATGGCTGGGCTTTCGGGCTCGATTGTGGTTTATGCGATTGAGCAGAAGGAAGAAGCCGTATTTCTCATCGGACGGAACAAGGAACAGTTCGGACTTCCCAATCTTCATGTGGTGAATGGAAAGGCTCCGAAAGCCTTAGAGACTCTTCCTGTCCCGACCCATGCATTTATCGGGGGAAGCAGCGGGCAGCTTAGAGAAATTCTGGATTGTCTTTATACAAAGAACCCACAGATGCGGATTGTGTTAAATGCCATCAGCTTAGAGACTATTTCAGAGCTGAAAGAGATCCTGACACAGTTCCGGGTAACAGAGGAAGAGGTCGTGCAGGTGCAGGTAAACCGCATGAAACCGGTTGGTTCCTATCACCTGATGCAGGCAGAAAATCCGGTGTGGATCTGTTCGTTTCGATTTTGGAAAGAAGGAGAAGTGTATGAAGCTTGACCGAGTGATGATCGCAGCACCCAAAAGCGGAAGCGGCAAAACAACCATTACCTGTGCGTTGTTGCAGAGCCTTAAGGAGCAGGGAATTCCGGTTGTTTCTTATAAGTGCGGGCCGGACTATATTGATCCGATGTTTCATAAGGAGGTGCTGGGAGTACCTTCTAAGAATCTTGATACCTTTTTTACCGGGGAGGAAGAGACACGTGTCTTATTAAAGGCGGGCAGAACGGAAGGGGAGCTTGCGCTTCTCGAAGGCGTGATGGGATTGTATGACGGACTTGGCGGCATCCGGGAAGAAGGCTCGTCCTATCATCTTGCCAAGGTGACCGGGACACCGATTGTACTTGTGGTGGATGCGAAAGGAATGGGAAAATCTGTCCTTGCGCTGATTGCCGGATTCCTGCAATATGATACGGAGAAGCTGATCCGCGGCGTGATTTTAAACCGGATGTCGGGGGCATATTTCCAGACGATCAAACCATTGATTGAAAAGGAACTTTCTGTTTCGGCTGTAGGTTATGTTCCGGATCAGAAGCATCTGGAACTGAAAAGCAGACATCTTGGACTGGTGCTTCCTAAGGAGCAGGAAGAGGTACAGGAGCAGATCCGGGATTTTGCAGCAGAATTGCAGAAGACCGTTTCCATAGAGAAAATCCGGGAGATTGCGGCAGAGGCGGTGGAACTGCCGGAGGCTTCAAAGAGAAATTCAGATTCTTCATATGGTTCCGCAGAATTCGTGAAAGATTCCGTAATTGAGTCGACCTATGATATGGAAGTGGAGGTAGAAGTAGAAGGAATCACAGACACTGACTCTCCGATCATCGCTGTCGCATGGGATGAAGCCTTCTGTTTTTATTATGAGGATAACCTGCGGCTATTGGAAGAACAGGGAGCAAGGCTTCGTTACTTTTCACCGCTCCACGATTCCCGGCTGCCGGAAGGCTGCGATGGCATACTGCTTGGCGGAGGCTATCCGGAGCTTCATTTACAGGAACTGGAACAGAATGGATCAATGAGAAATGAGATCCGGACTGCTATGGAACAGGACATTCCCTGTGTGGCAGAGTGCGGCGGATTTATGTATCTGCATGAAACGATTGAGGATCAGGAGGGGCAGCAATACCGGATGGCAGGTGTTCTTCCCGGCATTTGCATAAACAAAGGAAAACTGGTAAGATTTGGGTATATCGAGCTGCAGGAAAAAAAGCCTTCATTTCTGCCGGAAGGAACGAAGATCCGCGGACATGAGTTCCATTATTATGACAGCTCGGATAATGGAGAGGATTGCATGGCAGTGAAACCGGTGACCGGAAAGAGTTATCCCTGCGTCATCGAAACACAGAACCGGTTTCTCGGGTTTCCCCATCTGTATTATCCGTCCAATCCGGACTTTGCAGAGAATTTTGTAGAAAAGGCACGGGACTTTCGGAACAGAAATCAAAGCAGAAATCAATACAGGAATCGGGACAGGAAGAGGTAACGTTATGGAGAATTCCTATCGCTTTTTTGAAAATAAAGACTGTAAATATTTCCCTTGTCATCAGGGCTTAACGGACTTTAACTGTCTGTTCTGTTACTGTCCGATGTATCAGCTGCCGGCATGTCCCGGGAATCCTTCCTATCTGGAAAAGAATGGAAAAACCATCAAGGTATGTACGAACTGTACCTTTCCTCATCAGCCGGAAAACTACGACAAGGTGATCGCGGTATTGAAGCATCAGCTTTGATCAGAAAATCAGGTATAGAAGTATTACATGAAAACTTTTTAAGGAGCAGGCAGACACATGACCCTTCAGCAGTTGCATTACGCCATTACGATTGCAGAGGCAGGATCCTTAAACAAGGCCGCCGAAGCGCTTTATATTTCCCAGCCATCGCTCACAAGCGCCATGCAGGAGCTGGAAAAGGAACTGGGCATTTCGATCTTTGTAAGAAGCGGGCGAGGTGTTTCCCTGACGCAGGACGGATCGGAATTTCTTCTCTATGCAAGAGAGGTGTATGGACAGTATGAAACGCTGCTTGATAAATATGGGAAGAGCGGAAAGCGGAAGAAGAAATTCGGGGTTTCCACACAGCATTATTCCTTTGCAGTCAAAGCTTTTGTGGAACTGGTGCAGCAGTTTGATACACTGAAATACGAATTCGCAATCCGGGAAACCATGACAAAGGATGTAATCCTGGATGTGGCGAATATGCGCAGCGAGATTGGAATTCTTTATTTTAACGATTTTAACCGGGCAGTATTGACGAAGATTCTAAAGAGCAATAATCTGGAATTTCATCATCTGATTGACTGTAAGGCCTATGTGTATCTCTGGTCGGGACATCCTTTGGCGAAAAAGAAATCCATCCGGTTCGAAGAACTGAAGGATTATCCGTGCCTGTCCTTTGAACAGGGTGAGGCAAGCTCCTTTTACTATGCGGAGGAGATTTTAAGCACCAAGGAATATACACGGACGATCAAGGCCAATGACCGGGCAACGATGCTCAATCTGATGATCGGATTAAACGGTTACACGCTTTGTTCCGGAATCATCTGCGAGGAGTTGAATGGCGATGACTATCTGGCAATTCCCTTTGAGGAGGATTCAGTGGAAGAAAACAGTGGTATGGAAATCGGTTATATTACGAGGCAGAATACCATACTAAGCTCCATTGGAAAACTGTATATTGATGAGATACGAAAGTATCTTGGAATTGACGAGCTATAGATTCAGTCTATAGCTCGTTATATTTTACCCGTATTAGCGCGGAGAAAGAAGATATGATAGTCTTAGTGACGTGAAAGAGAGGTAATGAGATGATTCGGTTAGAGAACGTCAGTAAGACTTTTACAGATTCCAATAAAGAAGTTCATGCAGTGAATAACGTAAGCCTTACCATCAACGATGGAGATATCTTTGGTATTATCGGATTTTCGGGAGCAGGAAAATCGACACTGGTCCGATGTATCAATCTTCTGGAAAAGCCGACGGACGGAAAGGTTTTCGTGGACGATGCAGAGATTACGGCATTGTCCGGAAAAGAGCTCCGCAAGGCACGTAAGAAGATCGGCATGATTTTCCAGCATTTCAATCTGATGCCATCCCGGACCATCTTTGGGAATGTTGCTTATCCCTTGCGCGGCAGCGGGCTTTCCAAAGAAGAGATCAAGGAAAAGGTACATCACCTGCTTGAGCTTGTCGGAATTTCCGAAAAGGAAAACGCTTTTCCAAGCCAGCTGTCCGGAGGACAGAAGCAGAGAGTGGCAATCGCGAGAGCACTTGCCAATGACCCGAACATTCTTCTTTGTGATGAGGCAACCTCGGCACTTGATCCGCAGACAACCAAATCCATTTTAAAGCTGTTGCAGCAGCTTAATCAGACACTTGGCATTACCGTTGTGGTGATTACACATGAGATGGCGGTGGTCAAGGAGATCTGTAACCGGGTAGCGGTCATGGATCACGGGGATGTGGTTGAGGAAGGAGAAGTCTTCCATGTGTTTGCTTCCCCGAAGGAGCCTTTAACCAGAAGCTTTATTAAAACGACATCGAATCTTCAGAAGATTGAAGAGCTGATTGCAGCTGATTCACCGGTTGTTGCAACGAAAAAGGGAGAGCTGATTGTCCGGCTTTCCTATGTAGAGAAAAATACATCTGAACCGTTGATCTCAACGGTGACACAGAAGTTTGGAATTATCTTAAATATTGTATTTGCCGATGTGGAAATTGTGCAGAACGCACCGATCGGCGGAACTGTAGCCATTGTAAGCGGGGAAAGCAGTAGAATAGATGAAGCATTGCAATATCTGAGAGATAAAAATGTAGGAGTGGAGGTGATTAAGGATGACCGGGTTCTTCAATAGAATCATACCGAATGTGATGGATAAGCTGCCGGACTTTTTGGAAGCCATCCGAGATACACTGATTATGGTGGGATGGTCCGGAATCATTGCCTTTGTACTGGGGCTGTTCCTGGGAATTGTCATTACGGTAACCAAACCGGGTGGAATTCTTGAAAACAAGGTGCTGTATCAGATTCTGGATAAGCTGATTAACTTTTTCCGGTCGATTCCCTTTATCATCCTGTTAACCTGGGTGATCCCGATTTCAAGAGCCATCATGGGAACCGCAATCAATGTGGAGGGTGCGATTGTTCCGTTGATCATGGGAACCGTACCGTTCTTTTCCAGACAGGTGGAAAGTGCACTGGCAGAAACCGATCATGGATTAATCGAAGCAGCCCTTTCCATGGGATCCGGACCGCTTGAAATCATCTTCCGCGTTTACTTACGGGAGAGCGTATCCGCCATCGCAAGAGGAACCACAATTACCGCAATCAGTCTGGTGGGATTAACCGCCATGGCAGGTGCCGTCGGATCCGGCGGACTTGGAGACTTCGCAATCCGGTACGGACACGACCGGAACATGACGGATGTAACCTGGGTAACGGTAATTACCGTATTTATCTTAGTCAGCATCATTCAGCTTCTGGGCAACCTGGTTGTCAAAAAGAGCAGACATTAAGGAGGCGTGAAGCATGGAAATACATACCAGAAAAATCGCGATTATCGGAGCGGGACATGTGGGATCCCATGCAGGGTATGCACTGCTTTCCCAGGGACTTGCAGAGGAAATCGTTTATATTGATATTGATAAAAAGAAAGCTGAGGCACAGGCTCTTGACCTGTATGATTCCACGGTGTATCTGCCAAAGAGAGCACTGGTTTACGCAGGAGATTACAGCGACATCAAGGATGCACAGCTTCTGATTGTGGCCGCAGGACCGCTGCCGGATATGAGTAAGGGGCAGACGCGGATGGATACCCTGCGTCAGACCATAGAAATCGTGAAGAACATTGCGGAGAACATCCGAATGTCGGGTTACACCGGCATTATTGTGAATATTTCCAATCCGGCAGATGTGGTGACCCATTATTTGCAGCATGTACTTGACTGGCCGGCGAATCAGATCTTTTCGACCAGCACAATCCTTGATTCTGCGAGACTTCGCAGGGCGCTTGCCGACAAAACCGGAATTGACCAGAAATCCATTTATGCATATGCATTGGGTGAGCATGGAGAGAGCCAGATGGTTCCCTGGTCTACGGTAAGCATCGCAGGAAAGCCGCTTTTCGAACTGATGAAGGAAGAACCGGAAACCTTCGGCAGCTTAAACCTAAAGGAAATTGCCGATGCGGGAAAAGCCGGAGGATGGATCATTCTCGGCGGAAAGGGTTCTACGGAATTCGGAATTGGAGCAACGATAGCAGAAGTGACACGGGCCATTTTCGGAGATGAGAACCGGGTATTACCGGTGTCCGTCCTTTTAAATGGTGAATATGGACAGACGGATGTCTATGCAAGTGTTCCGGCTGTGTTAAACCGGAACGGCGTTGCAGGGATTGTTGAACTTTCCTTGAATGAAGAAGAAAAGAAACAGTTTGCTGCATCCTGTAAGACCATGAGAGAAAATTATGAATTATCACTTACCTTATGAGATTAAAAATGTGTGTAAACAATAAAAAAGCATATTAAAAGCCTGAAGGAGATTATTATGAAATTAAAGAGAATTTTAGCAGCTGTATTAACCCTTTCAACCGCAGTACTTGCCTTTACCGGATGCGGATCCGCAAAGACGGAAAGCAGTGCAGAGGCGACCACGGTAAAGATCGGTGTTGTCGGAAGTATTTATGAAGACTTATGGAAGCCGGCGCAGGAAGCTTTAAAGGAGGAAGGAATCAATCTGGAAATCGTACAGTTTTCCGATTATGTAACTCCGAACAATGCCTTAAACAGCGGAGAAATTGATTTGAATTCGTTCCAGCATCACATTTACCTCAATACAGAGCTGGAGCAGTATGGATATGCTATTGAACCGGTCGGATACACCTTCATTATTCCGCTGAACCTGTATTCCCACAAGGTATCGGATGTTTCCGGGATTAAAGACGGTGATGTGATTGCGATTCCCGATGATGTAACCAACGGCGGACGTGCGCTCAAGGTACTGGCAGCAGCGGGGATTATTACCTTAAAGAGCGATGCAGGCTTTAACCCGACGGTAGATGACATCGAAAGCTACAAGGTCAATTTTGAAATTAAGGAACTGAAGGCAAACACCATTCCTTCCGTGCTGGATGATGTGACGGCAGCGATTGTGAACGGAAACTATGCACTTGATTTTGGTCTTAAGACGGAAGAAGCTATTTACAAAGACAGTGTGTTAGATGAAGAAGCTTACTGGAATCTCATTGCAGCACGTACCGCAGATCTTCAGGATCAGGCCAAACTGGATGCCTATAGAAAGGTCGTAAAGGCTTTCCAGTCTGAAGCAACCGAAAAGGTATTCAATGAAACCTTCGGCGGATACTTCATCAAGGTCGGTTGGGATCAGGATCTTTTAGCAGATAAATAGACAGGATGCATATGCATGGCAACTGAAAGCAATTTTGCATGGCTCTGAACAGTTACAAAAAGGAAAGAACATAAAATGAAGAATTTATCAGGACGGACAGCACATTTTACAGATTCCGTGATACGACGGATGACCAGAATTTCAAACCAGTATGGGGCGGTGAATCTATCCCAGGGATTTCCGGACTTTGAGCCGCCCAAGGAGATCCTTGACCGGCTTGCAGAAGTTTCCCATGAGGATTACCATCAGTATTCCATTACCTGGGGCGCACAGAATTTCCGCGAAGCGCTCGCAAGGAAGCAGTCAAAGCTCATGGGAAGAACGATTGACCCGAACGGAGAGATTGTCGTTACCTGTGGCAGCACGGAAGCAATGATGGCCGCTATGATGACGGTAGCGGATCCGGGAGATAAGGTCATTATCTTTTCTCCGTTTTATGAAAATTATGGAGCAGATACGATTCTGTCCGGAGCGCAGCCGATTTATGTACCGCTTTATCCGCCGGAATTTCATTTTAATCCGGAAGAGCTGGAAGCGGCTTTTCAGCAGAAGCCCAAGGCACTGATCCTGTGTAATCCGTCCAATCCCTGTGGTAAGGTGTTCACCTGTGAGGAACTGAAGCTGATTGCTGACCTTGCACAGAAGTACGATACTTATGTGATTACCGATGAGGTGTATGAGCATATTGTGTATGAGCCCAATAAGCATATTTACTTTGCATCCCTGCCGGGTATGTGGGAGAGAACAATTTCCTGCAGCTCCCTTTCGAAGACCTATTCCATCACCGGTTGGCGGCTCGGATATATTATTGCACCTCCCCACATCATTGATGTAGCCAAAAAGGTGCATGATTTCCTTACGGTAGGAGCTGCGGCACCCCTGCAGGAGGCGGCAGTTACGGGACTGCAGTTCCCGTACAGCTACTATCAGAAGCTGCAGCAGAAGTATACGGCGAAGCGGGATCTGTTTTTAAAGGGACTTAATGACATTGGAATTGCACATACCGTTCCCCGGGGGGCATATTATATTCTGCTTGACATTTCCGAGTTTGGTTATGAATCCGATCAGGTATTCTGTGAGGATCTGGCAAGGCTTGTCGGTGTCGGGGCAGTACCGGGATCGAGCTTTTTCAGGGAACCGGTCAATCACCTCATCCGCCTGCACTTCGCAAAGAAGGATGAGACGCTTTATGAGGCTTTGAACCGTCTTGCCGATATCCGGAAGAAGATGCCATATCAAAAGTAAATGAATCATTTCAGATGATTCTTTCGTATGAATCGAATCAGATATAAGGCTTGTTACACGGATAGACACCTATGACTTATATAGTTATGGGTGTTCTTTTTTGTTGCCATGCATATGAGAAAGTGATCCGCCGGGTTATTTAATGAATCCATGCTGAAACAGGAATCGTCAATGCAGTAGAAAAGGGATTGCAGATATAATATGAAGAGGTATATACTGAGAAGAGATTAAAGCACACAGGGGACAAAAGCAGCCTTGTATGGCAATGCTCCAGGGCATATGAAATAACGGAGGAAACAGAAAATGATGAAGAAAGCATTCAAATTTGAAGTCAGGGATGAAAAGAAAATCCGTGTTATTGTGGATACGGATGCTGCATGTGAGGCAGATGACCCTTTTGCCATTGCGCATGCATTACTGAGTCCGAAACTGATTGTGGAAGGGATCACGGCAGAGCACTTTGCTAAAACGGATTCCGTACAAAGAAGCTTTGAAGAAATCAGGACAATTACAGTGGCAATGGGAATGAACGTTCCGATCTTCCTAGGGGAGGAAGGAGCACTGGATGAACAGGCTTCCGGAAATTCCCAAGCGGTAGAATTTATCATTGAGCAGGCACTGAAAGAAGAAAATCACCCACTCTATATTCTTGCAATGGGCGCAATTACGAATGTGGCAGCTGCGTTCCGTAAATGTCCGGAAATCATAAAAAGGGTTACAGTTGTCTGGATTGGAACGCATGGAACCCGTTATGGAACAGTTCCCTTCCGGGAATTTAATGCAGGAAATGATGTAAAGGCAGCAAATGAAGTTCTGCAGAGCGGAGCCCGGATCTGGCTGATTCCATCTTATGTTTATACAACAATGCATATCGGACTTGCAGAGATCCAGAACCGGATTTATCCGTATGGGGAGATAGGGAGACATCTTTTTGAAAACATGGTTTCCTATAATATGACGGATGAGGCTGCATGGACACAGGGAGAAAGCTGGTCGCTTGGAGATTCTCCATCAGTAGCGGTAACGCTGAATCCGGAGTGTGGACATTATGCAGAGACAAAGGCACCATGGGTAGGTGAGGATACTTCCAGTGTACCCAGAGAGGACAGCCCGCTGATCCGGGTTTACTCAGATGTGGATTCCCGTTATGTGCTAGAGGATTTCATAAACAAACTTCAATTACAATATTCATAAATGCAATATTCATAAAAAAGAAGAGGCAGGAACAGATGTTGAAAAAGAACACTTGTTCCTGTCTTTGTTATTATGGTATACTACTCGCTGAAGATGAGAAAATAAAAACAGGGAGGTTTTAAATGGAAGATAAAATTTATATTGCAATTGATCTGAAATCCTTTTATGCCTCCGTGGAATGTAAGGAGCGGGGGCTTGATCCGCTTACAACGAATCTTGTGGTGGCAGACCCCGGGAGGACGGAGAAGACGATCTGCCTTGCGGTATCGCCCTCGCTTAAACGTTATGGCATCCCGGGAAGGGCGAGATTATTTGAAGTGGTTCAGCGCATCCGGGAGGTCAACCTGGAACGGAAGAGGCATGCACCCGGAAGAACCTTTCATGGAGCATCTTCCAATGCCATAGCACTTGCAGCGGATCCGGGACTTGAGGTATCCTATATCACGGCAGTTCCCAGAATGTCATATTATATGAAATACAGCACGCAGATTTATGATATTTATCTGAAATACGTGGCACCGGAGGATGTACACGTCTATTCCGTGGACGAGGTATTTATCGATGCGACCGCATACTTAAAGGCCTATCAGATGAGCGCCCGTGACCTGGCGCTGCGGATGATCCGGAATGTAATGGAGGAGACCGGTATCGTAGCAACGGCAGGAATCGGAACGAACCTGTACTTATGTAAGGTCGCAATGGATATTGTGGCAAAGAAGATTCCGGCAGACAAAGACGGTGTCCGGATTGCGCAGCTTGATGAGCGTTCTTATAGGGAGCAGCTTTGGAATCATGTACCGCTTACGGACTTTTGGAGGGTTGGCCCCGGGTATGCGAGGAAGCTCAATGAGAATGGACTGTATACCATGGGCGATGTGGCGCGGTGTTCGGTTGGAAGGCCGAATGAATATTATAACGAAGCCCTGCTGTACCGGTTATTTGGAATCAATGCAGAGCTGTTAATTGATCATGCGTGGGGATGGGAGCCAACTACCATTGCACAGATTAAGGCATATAAGCCGGAGAAGAACAGCGTGGGCTCCGGGCAGGTGCTGCAATGTGCCTACACGGCAGAAAAGGCGAAGCTCATCGTGAAGGAAATGACAGATCTGCTGGTACTTGATCTGGTGGATAAGGGACTTGTCACCGACCAGATGGTGCTTACCATCGGCTATGATATTGACAATCTGACCGATCCGGCTATCCGGAATAAGTTCCATGGAGAGGTCACAACTGACCGTTATGGAAGAAAGGTGCCGAAGCATGCGCATGGAACAGCGAACCTGCCGGAATATACCTCTTCGACCAGAATGATTATGAAGGCGGTAGAGGATTTGTATGACCGGATTATCAATCCGGATCTGCTGGTACGCAGAATCTATGTTGTGGCTTCAAGAGTGATTCCGGAGGGAGAAGCGAAGGAAAAGGAAGTCTTTGAGCAGATGGATCTCTTTACCGATTATGAAGCACTTAAGAAGGAAAAGGAACAGGAACAGACGGAGCTTCAAAAGGAGAAGCGGATCCAGCATGCGATTCTGGATCTTCAGAAGAAATTTGGTAAAAACGCGGTTCTGAAGGGAATGAATCTCGAAGAGGGAGCCATGACCAGGGAGAGAAATAAGCAGATCGGAGGTCATAAGGCATGAGCGAATATTATGAGGATAAACACCGGTATGACGATCTCCTTGACCTGCCGCACCATCAGTCCACCGAGCGGGAGAAGATGTCCCTTCATGACCGGGCAGCACAGTTTTCACCGTTTGCGGCGCTTACCGGTTACGAGGCGGCGATTGAAGAAACGCAGAGACTTACCGATGAGGAGATCACCCTGGATGAGACTGCGGTAGCAAAGATCAATGAGCAGCTTTCCGAAATTGCACAGCATCTGTCCGAAAGATGGCAGGTAACCATTACTTACTTTCAGCCCGATGCAAGGAAGAGCGGAGGCGCTTATCTTACCGATACCGGCACGGTGAAGAAGATCGATGAAGTGGAGCATGTCGTCCGGATGGACAGTGGAATTGGAATTTCCATGGAGCGGATTGTTTCCATATCATATATTGTAATAAGGTAACTATTCAGTACAGGTCGAAGCATTTACTGCTGAGACCGTAAGAAAATGATTCAGTAATGCAAAACCCCATCGGCGAAGCCGATTTGGAATGGATTTTGCATCGTAACTGTGAAGGTACTGAACAGTTACGTAATAAGTAACATGATAAAATGCTTCAGCAAACCGAATAGGTATGAATGAGATATAGATTCAATCTATAACCTGTAATAAAAGATATAAACTATACAGCAATAAATGATTATGTTACAGTTAAACATAGCTATTCAGATACATCAATGAGTGGCAAAATTTATTCTTGATACTCATATTTTGTACATGGTAAAGTGACCATATGAGCAAAAGAAAGCACATCGGGAGGCAGGACACATGGAAAGAGGACTAAACACACGATGTCTCCATCTGGAGGAGACCGAAGGAAAATTGGAACACTATGGGGCAATCAGTTACCCCATTTATCAGACGGCAACCTATGAGCATCCACAGGCAGGACAGAGCACCGGATATGATTACAGCAGACTTCAGAATCCCACAAGGGAGCATCTGGAAAAGATGATAGCGGGTCTTGAGAGCGGAATTGATGCCTTTGCACTTTCTACCGGAATGGCAGCGATTACCCTGCTGATGGAGCTGTTCAGGCCGGGGGATCATCTGATTGTCGAAGCTGACTTATATGGTGGAAGCATCCGGTTGTTTGACCATGTGAATAAAAAGAACAACTATGAATTTACTCATTTAAACTGTGCGAAAGATGATATTGAAGGTGCCATTCAGGATAATACGAAGGCAATCTATATTGAGACACCGACCAATCCGATGATGAATGTTTCGGATATTGCAGCCATCGCGGAGATTGCAAAGAAGCATGGTTTATTACTGATTGTGGATAATACTTTTTTATCACCATATTTCCAGAATCCGTTAAAGCTGGGAGCAGATATTGTGGTTCATAGCGGAACCAAGTTCCTTGGCGGACATAACGATACACTGGCAGGCTTTCTGGTGACCAATAACGAAGAGGTCAGGGACAGACTGCGGTTCTTAATTAAAACAACGGGTGCGGGGCTGGCACCCTTTGACTGCTGGCTGATCCTGCGCGGCATGAAAACGCTTGGAATCCGTATGGAACGATCACAGGAAAATGCCATCAGAATCGCAGAATGGTTAAAGACACAGAGTATTGTCCAAAAGGTTTATTATCCTGGCCTGCCGGAGCATCCGGGATATGAAATTATGAAGAAGCAGGCAAGAGGCTTTGGATCCATGATTACCTTCCGGGTGGATTCGAAGGAGCATGCCTTACAGATTCTGAAACAGGTCCGGATGATTAAATTTGCGGAGAGCCTTGGCGGCGTAGAAACCTTAATTACCTATCCGACGACACAGACACATGCCGACGTGCCGGAGGAGGTACGTTTAAAGAACGGAATCACACCCTGTACACTCCGGCTGTCCACCGGAATTGAGGATATTGAGGATCTGTTGGGGGAATTGTCTGAGGTGTTTGCATCCTTACAATAGTATTGGAGATCATGATCACGAGTTGGATGAATAACAGCATTTACGGAAAGGATGAATCTGTATGCCGGAGAGAAATTTAAATTTTGATGAGATCGTTAATCGGAGAGGAACCGATTGTTTAAAATATGATTTTGCGGTAAGGAGAGGAATGCCGGAGGATGTATTGCCGCTCTGGGTGGCCGATATGGACTTTAAGACGACTTCTTATGTGGAGGATGCCGTGATCGAACGGACGAAGCATGGAATTTTCGGTTACAGTGAATCCGGAGAGGAGTACTTTAAGGAAGTTGCCGGATGGATGCAAAGACACCATAATTGGGAGATCCGTCCCGAATGGCTCATTAAAACGCCGGGAGTAGTCTTTGCACTTGCCATGGCAGTAAAGGCTTTTACAGAAAAAGGTGACAGTGTCCTGATCCAGCAGCCGGTATATTATCCGTTTTCCGAGGTGATCCGGGACAACGGAAGAGTCGTTGTAAGCAATGACCTGTATTTAGGAGAGGATAACCGGTATCATATCGATCTTGCAGACTTTGAAAAGAAAATCGTGGAATATCATGTGAAGCTGTTCCTTTTGTGCAGTCCGCATAATCCGACGGGCCGGGTGTTTACGAAGGAAGAACTGACTGCCATGGGAGATTTGTGTGTGAAGCATGGCGTGAAGGTGGTAAGTGATGAAATCCACAATGATTTTGTATTTCAGGGAGAGCATACGGTGTTTGCCTCTGTGAAGAAGGAATATGAGGAGATTTCCGTAATCTGTACCTCACCAAGTAAGACGTTCAATCTTGCCAGTATGCTGATTTCCAATATTTTCATTCCGAACCGGGAGCTGAGACAGCGATTCCGTCATGAGGTGGATGCAGCAGGAATCAGTCAGTTAAGCGTGTTGGGACTTGTGGCAGCCAAAGCAGCCTACGGGCAGGGAGATAAATGGTATGAACAGATGATGTCTTACGTTGGAGAAAATATTCGTTATGTGAAAGAATATGTGAAAGAGAACCTTCCGGGAGTAACGGTAATTGACGGAGAGGGTACATATCTTCTATGGCTGGATTTCCGGGGATGTGGACTTGGTCCAGAGGAGCTGGATCACAGGATCATTTATGAGGCAAAGCTGTGGCTTGACAGCGGAAAGATTTTCGGCGGTACAGGAGCGGGCTTCCAACGCATCAATGTGGCGGCTCCAAGAGCCATTCTCACAGAGTGTCTGGAACGGATCCGGGAGATTTTATAAAAGACCGGCTAAAAGAGTAGAACGTGAGGCCGGAGCAAGGCTCATGGAACGGACGACGCAGCTCAGGCAGGCTATCCTGACATGCGATAATTATTCTGTTATCTGAAAAGGGAACAAAAGCCGGAAAGGAAACAAGCCGTATGGAACTTCGACATATCAGATATTTTAAAGCCGTCGCGGAAGAAAAAAATTTCACAAGAGCTGCCGAGAAGCTTGCAATTGCGCAGCCGCCGCTCAGCCGTCAGATCCAGGATCTGGAAGCGGAGCTTGGTACATCTTTGTTTGTGCGGACACCGCATAAGGTTACCTTGACGGAAGAAGGGGAACTGTTTTTACAGTATGCAACGCAGATACTTGACCTTGTAAATCGTTCGGAAGAGGAAGTAAAGGAGCGGAAGGAAGGGCTGCAGGGAACCCTTTACATTGCATCGGTAGAAGGATGTGGACCGCGTCTTTTTGCAGAATGGATTGCGGCGTTTCAGAAAAAGCATCCTCATGTGCAGTATAATCTGTGGAACGGAAATACGGACGATGTGAATAACCGGGTGACGAAGGGACTGTGTGAGCTTGCCATGATTACAGCGCCATATAATACGGAAGAGTTTCATGTATATCCGGTTTATAAAGAGCCATGGGTGGCTATGATTCCGAAAGGACATCCTCTATATGTAGAAGGAACGAAGCCGGTGCGGCCGGAGGAGCTTCTTCCTTATGATCTGCTGATCCCTTCCAGAGAATCCAGAAAAGGAGAAATTGACAAGTGGTTCAATGCGTCCGGTCAGACGCCGTTGATCCGTGGACGTGTCGCACATATGATGAATGCATATGAATTAAGCCTTCATGGAGTTGGTGTTTCCATTTATCCGGAATCTATTTCGGCACTGATCCATGAACAGGATGTCTGTGTGCGGAAGGTAGATCATCCGGACGCTTATGCTTCATATGCACTCATATGGAAGAAAAATCATACGCTTTCGCACGTGGCGGAAGAGTTTATTTCTTTTATTCAATCACTTTGACAATATGTTTCTTAATGGCATTAAAGCTTTCCTGACTGATGACATGTTCCATCTGGCAGGCATCTTCGGCAGCAACCTCAGGATCAACACCAAGAGTGGTAAGCCATTTCGTCAGACACTGATGACGGTCATAGATCATCTCGGCAATCTGGCGGCCGGATGGAGTCAGGGTGATGAAGCCTTCTTTGGACATTTCAATATGGTTACGTTCCCGTAAGTTCTTCATGGCAACGCTGATACTGGATTTCTTGTAACCTAATTCCTCAACAATATCAATGGACCGTACCACGGGCTTTTGTTTGCTTAAGACTAATATCGTTTCCAGATAATCTTCTGATGATTGGTTGTTGTGCATGTGATCCTCCCATTCATTTCCCACTGATTAAATAAAAAAACAGTAACTGATTCGGTTATGCAAAATGCCATCAGCAAAGCTTATTTTAAATGGATTTTGTATCATGGCTGTGAAAATGTGGAACAGTTATCTGCAATATTTACTTATCAGTATACACCAACTTTCTGTTTCTTGCATCCATGAAATGAAAAGAAAATTGATAAATTTTCCTATTTGGTTATTGACAACTAATAAACGTTAGCATATACTAACCATGAAATAAATGAAAATGACTCTCAATTACAAATGAGGAGAAGGAAAATCAAAGTAGAAAGGTAACTGATCAGTACAGAGCGAAGTACTTTTAAATGGATTTACGCATCGTAATAAAAGTACTGAATAATTAAGGAGAAGGAAGGTAATGAGTATGCCACTATCTATGGTAAAAGAAGGCGAAATCAATACAATCTGCAAGGTTGGCGGCAAAGAGGAAACCAGAAAATTTCTTGAGAATCTTGGTTTTGTATGCGGCGGCGAGGTAACAGTAGTATCCCAGATCAATGGCAACATTATTGTTAATGTCAAGGGTTCCCGTGTTGCAATCGGAAGGGATATGGCGAATAAGGTTATGGTGATGTGAGTGCGTAGCACGAAGCAATCCGTAGGTATCAAAGTCGGAGGCTTTTGACCCCGACATCACATTATAAAATGTTGAAGAAAGAAGGAAAGAGATGAAAACATTAAAAGAAGTTGCCTGTGGGCAGACCGTCAAAGTGGCAAAATTAAATGGTGAAGGTCCGGTAAAGAGAAGAATTATGGATATGGGAATCACAAAGGGAGTAGAAGTGTTTGTGCGTAAAGTGGCTCCCCTGGGAGATCCGATCGAAGTAACGGTTCGCGGTTATGAATTATCCCTGCGTAAAGCCGATGCAGAAATGATTGAAGTTGAATAATACAAATAATCAGAGCAAATAGAAAGGAAGTAAAATTATGAAAATTGCATTAGCAGGTAATCCGAACTGTGGAAAAACCACGTTATTTAATGCGTTGACAGGCTCTAACCAGTTCGTAGGAAACTGGCCCGGAGTTACCGTAGAGAAAAAGGAAGGAAAGCTGAAAGGCCATAAGGATGTGATCATCATGGATCTTCCCGGTATCTATTCCCTTTCTCCATACACCTTAGAGGAGGTTGTTGCCAGAAATTATCTGATCGCAGAGCGTCCGGATGCCATCTTAAATATCGTAGATGGTACGAACATCGAGCGTAACCTGTATCTGTCCACACAGCTGATGGAACTTGGTATTCCGGTTGTTATGGCTGTAAATATGATGGATCTTGTTAACAAGAGTGGCGACAAGATTAATCTTGACAAGTTAAAAGAGAAGATGGGCTGTGCAGCCGTTGTTGAAATCTCCGCATTGAAGGGTACCGGTATCCAGAAAGCAGCAGAAGCAGCAGTTGTTGCAGCAAATGTTGGAACTGCTGCCAAAGTACATAAGTTCAATACCAAAGTTGAAAATGTACTGGAATCCATCGAAGATAAGCTTGGCAGTGATGTTCCCGAAGAGCAGAAGAGATTTTTTGCAATCAAGCTGTTAGAGCGTGATGATAAGATTGCACAACAGATGAAGAAGGTTCCGGATGTATCTGCAGAAATCACTTCCATCGAAAAGGAAATGGATGATGATACCGAAAGTATTATCACCAATGAAAGATATATTTACATTTCTTCCGTTATTAAAGAGTGCTACGTAAAGAAGAGCAAAAAGCAGTTAACGGTATCGGATAAGATCGACCGCGTGGTTACCAACCGTATCGCTGCATTACCGATCTTTGCACTAGTAATGTTCTTAGTATATTATGTATCTGTAACAACTGTTGGTGCGTTCCTGACAGACTGGACCAATGATACCCTGTTTGGTGAATGGATTATTCCCGGTGCACAGAGCCTGTTTGAAAACATTGGCTGTGCAGACTGGTTAACCGGACTTATCGTAGACGGTATTATCTCCGGTGTTGGTGCTGTGCTTGGATTTGTACCTCAGATGCTGGTACTGTTCCTGTTCCTGGCATTCTTAGAGTCCTGTGGATATATGGCTCGTGTCGCATTCATTATGGATCGTATCTTCCGTAAGTTTGGTCTTTCCGGAAAGAGCTTTATTCCAATGCTGATCGGCTCCGGTTGTGGTGTTCCGGGCGTTATGGCATCCCGTACCATCGAAAACGACAGAGACCGTAAGATGACCATCATGACTACTACATTTGTTCCCTGTGGAGCAAAGCTTCCGATTATTGCCCTGATTGCAGGTGCATTCTTCGACAATGCAGGATGGGTTTCATGGAGTGCTTATTTCGTAGGTGTTGCAGCAATTATCTGTTCCGGTATTATTTTAAAGAAAACAAAGATGTTCGCAGGCGATCCTGCGCCGTTCGTTATGGAGCTTCCTGCATATCACTGGCCTACCGTTGGCAACGTATTAAGAAGTGTATGGGAAAGAGGCTGGTCCTTCATCAAGAAGGCAGGCACCATCATCCTTCTTTCTACCATCATTCTCTGGTTCTTAATGAGCTTTGGATGGACAGACGGCGGCTTTGGAATGTTAGAGGCTGAACAGCTGAATGATAGTATCCTGGCTAAGATCGGCAGTGCCATTGCATGGATCTTCATTCCTCTTGGATGGACACAGGCCGGCGAAGGCTGGAAGATGGCAGTTGCCGCAGTGAGTGGTCTGATTGCAAAGGAAAATGTTGTAGCAACTTTCGGTCTGCTCTTTGGTTTTTCAGAAGTTGCAGAAGATGGTGCAGAAATCTGGGGAAGCCTTGCACAGGTTATGACTCCGATTGCTGCATACGGATTCCTGGTATTCAACCTTTTGTGTGCTCCCTGTTTCGCAGCTATGGGTGCAATCAAGCGTGAAATGAACAATGCAAAGTGGTTCTGGTTCGCAATTAGCTATCAGTGTGGCTTGGCATATATTGTCTCCCTGTGCATTTACCAGATTGGTACCTTGTTTACAACGGGCGCATTCGGATTTGGAACTGTTGTTGCTTTCTTACTTGTAGCAGGATTCATTTATCTGCTGGTTCGTCCTTACAAGGAGAGCACAACCTTAAAGACTTCTGATAAGCAGCTTGCAAAACTGAAATAAATATCAGATAATAAAGAAAAGCGATAGAAAAGGAGGATGACTATGGGAACAGCAATCGTACTTCTTGTGTTATGTGCCATCGTTGGCGCAGTCATTTACAAGATGGTTAAGGATAAACGAAGTGGGAAATCCTCATGTGGTGGCAACTGTGCCGGATGCGGTATGACCTGTCACCAGTCAAAAGAGATGAAATAGTACCTAAAGGGAGGCTGCCTTATGGCGGCCTCTTTGAGTATAGGATGGATTGTATGGTTTACAATTTGCAGAATCTGGGTTATAATACAGAAGCGTAAGTAATTTACGTAATCTATACGAATCATTGTCTGGAGTATCAGACAATCAGGAGGAATTAACAATGGCATTACTTAAAACCTGGCGTGATATGGCTTATTCAGCTACCGCAAATAAGGGAGATCTGCAGAGACTCTGGGCAGATTATTTTCAGAAAGAAAAGGATATTTATGCACAGCTTTTAAAGAACCCGGATGAAGTAGTGAAGGGAACCGTAAAAGAACTGGCTGAGAAGTACGGCGTGGATATTATGACCATGACCGGATTTTTAGATGGAATCAATGACAGCTTGAAGGAGCAGAACCCTATTGAAGAGATGGAAGAGGACACAGAAGTAAACCTTGGCTTTGACAAGGAATTACTCTACAAGAACATGGTGGCTGCACAGGCTGACTGGTTATATGAGCTTCCGGAATGGGAAGATATTTTTGATGAAGCAACCCGTAAGGAGCTTTATCGGATCCAGAAGCTTTCGACAACTGTTGTAAAGCCGGAGAAGATTTATCCGAACGATCCCTGTCCGTGTGGAAGTGGTAAGAAGTATAAGAAGTGCTGCGGTAAGAAAGCATAAGATCAGGCTTATACAGGGCTTATTGGATAGTTTCATAAATCCATGATGAGCCTTAAATAAAACCTTCTCCCAAATTAAAAAAGGTACTTTACAAATTTGTTTTTGGGGAATATTATAAGATATATTAAATGAATTACGAATAAAACGTTGAAGAGACGAGTACATTGTGGAAGGTAACAGAGAGAGACATCGATCAGATTCAGATCGTGCTGGGAATGTCTTTGCAGGAAGCAATGGAAAACTACCTCGGAGTGACCCTAATCCGGTTCGTATCATCTACGTTACAGATGTTGAGAGGCTTTCGTAAGTCGTTATGGCGCAGAGAGCAAGCAGGGTGGAACCGCGTATGATACGTCCCATGCATTTTGGTAATGCATGGGACTTTTTATGTAGAGCACTTAGTGAAAGCAAGCTGAAAGCGCAGCTTGAACTTAGTGCGAACGATACCTGTGCACTTAAAGAGGACGAGCTGAAAGCGAAGTACGAATTTAGTGCAGCAGGTATATGTAGAATACTTAGTGAAAGCAAGCTGAAAGCGCAGCTTGAACTTAGTGCGGCAGGTAATATGCAGATTAATATAAGTAAAAATAAAGGAGGATGACTTATATGAAAGAAAGAATTGAAAAAGTAAAAGATTTTTTGGCAGACAGCACCACAATTTCCAATCGTGAGCTGGTGCTTGCCATTGCAGTAGGTGTTTTAGGCGGTATGGTATTTGGTTTGCTGACTTCCCCGAGAAAGTTTGTCACGATCGGAAGCCATAACGGAAATAACAGTCCGTGTGATAACGGATTTGACTGGGAAGACTTCGAAGACGATGAAGAGGAAGACGAAGAGTAATTTCACAGAGGAAGAGTGAAGCGGTTACCCAATAAGTTAATATAAAGGTGACTATTCAAAAATATTGTTTAACATAATGTTAACAACCAGAAAGGAATGGATATAAAAATGAAAATCACATTAAAAGATGGTTCCGTAAAGGAATATGACAAAGCAATGAGCGTGTATGAAATCGCTCAGGATTTAAGTGAAGGACTTGCCAGAGTGGCATGTGCCGGAGAAGTGGATGGAGAGGTTGTCGATTTGAGAACCGTTCTTGACAAGGACTGTAATCTGAGTATTCTGACTGCAGCAGATCCGGAAGGCTTACGTGTCATCCGTCATACCTGTTCCCATGTTATGGCAGAGGCTGTTAAGAGAGTATTCCCGCAGGCAAAGCTTGCAATCGGACCTGCGATTGATACCGGATATTATTATGATTTTGAACATGAACCGTTCTCCAGAGAAGACCTTGACAAGATCGAGGCAGAAATGAAGAAGATTATCAAGGAAGGTCATGAATTAAAGAGATTTACCCTTCCGAGAAATGAAGCAATCCAGTTTATGAAGGACAGGGAAGAGCCTTACAAGGTAGAGTTGATCGAGGATCTGCCGGAGGACGCAGAGATTTCCTTCTATGATCAGGGAGATTTTGTAGATTTGTGTGCAGGACCGCACTTAATGAGTACCAAGGGCATCAAGGCGTTCAAACTGACTTCTTCTTCTATGGCGTACTGGAGAGGCAATGCCGAGAAAGCACGTCTTCAGAGAATTTATGGTACTGCATTTAATAAGAAGGAAGAGCTGAATGCTTATCTGGAACAGTTAGAGGATGCAAAGAAGCGTGACCACAACAAGCTTGGACGTGAGATGGAACTGTTTACTACCGTAGATGTAATCGGACAGGGACTACCTCTTTTCCCTCCGAAGGGAACCAGGATGATTATGAAGCTCCAGCGTTGGATTGAGGATCTTGAGGATAAGGAATGGGGTTATGTCAGAACCAGAACTCCGTTAATGGCAAAGAGTGATCTTTATAAGATTTCCGGACACTGGGATCATTACAAGGATGGCATGTTCGTTTTAGGTGACGAGGAGACAGACAAGGAAGTGTTTGCACTTCGTCCGATGACCTGCCCGTTCCAGTATTATGTATATAAGAACACCCAGAAGTCCTACCGTGACCTGCCTTACCGCATGAGCGAGACTTCTACCTTATTCCGTGCTGAGGATTCCGGTGAAATGCATGGACTGACAAGAGTCCGTCAGTTTACTATTACAGAGGCACACAATGTCATCCGTCCGGATCAGACCGAAGAAGAGTTATCCAACTGCTTTAATCTGGCATATCATATTTTGACCGTACTTGGTCTGGAAAAGGATGTAACCTTCCGCCTTTCCAAATGGGATCCGGAAAACAAGAAGAAATATCTTGGCGATGAGCATTACTGGGAATCCACACAGGAAGTCCTTCGTAAGCTTCTGGAAGAGAAGCAGGTTCCTTTCGTAGAAGCAGACGGCGAAGCTGCATTCTATGGACCGAAGATTGATATTCAGGCAAAGAATGTTTACGGTAAAGAAGATACCATGATCACCATTCAGCTTGACTGTGCCATTGCTGAAAACTTCGATATGTATTATGTAGATCAGGACGGCGAAAAGAAGCGTCCTTACATCATTCACAGAACCTCCATGGGCTGTTATGAAAGAACCCTGGCATGGCTGATTGAGAAGTATGCAGGTAAGTTCCCGACCTGGCTTTGCCCGGAACAGGTACGTGTTCTTCCGATTTCTGAAAAGTATGAAGCTTATGCAGAAAAGGTACGCAAGGCATTGGCAGAGGCCGGCGTAGATGTTACGGCAGATAACCGTTCCGAGAAGATCGGCTTTAAGATCCGTGAAGCAAGAATGGACAGACTTCCTTATATGCTGATTGTCGGACAACAGGAAGAGGCAGATGGAACCGTATCTGTAAGAAGTCGTTTTGCAGGAGATGAGGGCGTGAAGCCGTTACAGGAATTCATCGACCAGATCTGCGAAGAAATCCGTACCAAGGAAATCCGTAAGGAAGAGGTAACGGAGTAATAATAAAATTATTATTTGAATAAAAATTCAGCATTCGCACATACTATTGCCGTACAGCGTAAAGGAGGTAATAGTATGGCAGAATTAAAATGTGCAGTACAGAACTGTTCTTACAACGCAAATGAACGTTGTTCCAAGGGGGACATCATGGTAGGCGGTAAGCATGCATCCTGTTCGGCAGAAACCTGTTGTGAAAGCTTTACCGAAAAGAAGGGTGACAGCTTTAAAAGTGCAGTAGAACATCCAAGCGAGTATATCAGTATTGATTGCGAAGCTGCAAAATGCATGTATAATGAAAATTATAAGTGTACAGCATCCCGTGTTGATATTCGTGGCTGTGGAGCATGTGATTGCAAGGAAACGGCATGTGCAACATTTGACGGAAAGTAAGAAAAACTCCGAGGGCGGTTTAAACCGCCCCGGAGTTTCTGTTGCCATGCATATGAGTGAACATAACAATGACAGAACGTTTCGCTGAAAGAGAGCTGTCAGGGAAAGATTTGAGGAAATCAAAGAATGCATTTTACAAAGAAAGTAACGATGATAGGAAGTATCATAATGCTGGCCTGTTGTTTTACCGGTTGTGAAAAGGAAGTCATTACAGTTGCGGGGATTCAGAATCCCGAGGTTCGTGAAGATCAGTACATAGTAGTAGAGAACTTTGAATTAAAGCAGATTGAGGATAATGGGAAGGATGCGATTGCCTGCTGTGCAATTCTGATTCCGGCCGGGTACGTGGAATCCTCCACTGTTCCGGGGATGTATGTACATTCCTTGAGTCCGTTGGATTCTTCCAATATTTATTATACAGTGCTTGAAGGAACCGGAGACGGTGCAGTACCCGACAATCTGACATCTGACTCCTTTGAAAAGGAATTAGAGGATGCTTATGCAAAACAGGGCGAGAACGTAGATATTACGATTGAAGAATTTTCACGAAATGACATGGAAGGTGTTCCGGGGTATAAGATCCGGAGCAGCTTTGAGGTTGATAATAAGAGAGTCCAGCAGCTTGCCTATATTATTCAGGCGAGGGATACGCATATTATTACCTATAATCAGCTTTCTGATGATGAGCTTTTGGCAGACTTTGAAATATCTGAAGGCGAAATCCGTCTGGTAAAAGAGTAGGAAACTATAAAAAGTTTCTTGAAAAGTTTGAAAAATGGTATTGACATCCGGTAAGTGGGGTGTTAATCTATATAAGCATGTGAAAACAAAGCAGAGTATCCACTCTCACCCTGCGGTAATTGTGCTGGCAGGTGTTTATATTTTCCATATGCCCTTTAGAAAACGGGCGCAGAGGAAAGATGTGAGTATTGTGGATAGCTATGCTGTCCACTTTTTTTATTCTTATTAGGGAGGGTAAAATTATTAGCGAATTATTTATTAACGACCAGATTAGAGACAAAGAAGTACGTGTGATCGGTGAAAACGGAGAGCAGCTTGGAATCATGTCTTCCAAAGAAGCTTTACAGCTCGCAGAGGAAGCAGGGGTCGATCTTGTGAAGATCGCGCCGACAGCAAAACCACCGGTGTGTAAGATTGTGGATTACGGAAAGTATCGTTACGAACTGGCGCGCAAGGAAAAAGAAGCCAGAAAGAAGCAGAAGGTAATCGAGATTAAAGAAATCCGCTTATCCCCCAATATCGATACGAATGATTTAAATACGAAGATTAATGCTGCAAAGAAGTTTTTAACCAAGGGAGACCGCGTGAAGGTGACCTTACGTTTCCGTGGACGTGAAATGGCTCATATGGCAAGCAGCAAGCATATCTTAGATGATTTTGCAGAGGCTCTTTCGGATGTGTGTGTCGTAGAAAAGGCACCGAAGGTTGAAGGAAGAAGCATGACCATGTTTTTAACTGAGAAACGTTAGTTTCAGTTAAAATAGATAATTATTGTATACAGGAGGAAATCAGTTATGCCAAAAATGAAAACCAGCAAATCTGCTGCAAAGCGTTTTAAAGTTACAGGAACAGGCAAGTTAAAGAGAAGTAAAGCCTACAAGCAACATATCTTAACCAAGAAGACTACTAAGAGAAAGAGAACTCTTAGACAGCCGGCTATTACAGATGCAACAAATGTTAAGAATATGAAGAAGATTTTACCTTATCTGTAATAAAACACTATAGTCGTTAGGAGGATATGAACAATGGCAAGAATTAAAGGTGGCGTAAATGCCAAGAAAAAACATAACAGAGTATTAAAGCTTGCAAAAGGCTACAGAGGAGCCAGAAGCAAACAGTATAGAGTGGCAAAACAGTCTGTAATGAGAGCATTAACTTCCTCTTATGCAGGACGTAAAGAAAAGAAACGTCAGTTCAGACAGCTCTGGATTGCACGTATCAATGCTGCTGCAAGACTGAATGGCTTATCCTACAGCAAATTTATGTATGGGTTAAAGCTTGCAGAAGTTGATATCAACAGAAAGATGCTTGCTGAAATGGCTGTAAATGATGCAGAAGGCTTCAAGTCTTTAGCAGAACTTGCAAAGAGCAAACTTGCATAATAAAGATGATTCCCCGTAGCCTTTGACTGCGGGGATTTTTTCTATAAACCAGTCAGGAATACTTAGTGAATGGGAGTCATAAACGGAGTATGAATTTAGTTGCTATGTATATGAGAAAATGATCCACCGGATCATTTTTTGGTGAGAGGGACAAGCAGAAAGGAAATCAGGGATGCGTATACTTGAAAATCTGGAACCACAGAATGTATTTTACTATTTTGAAGAAATTTGTAAGATTCCACATGGATCCGGCAATACCGGACAGATCAGTGATTATCTGAAAGCATTTGCCGATGAACATGGTTTGTATTGCAGACAGGATGAATTGAATAATATTATCATGATCAAGGAAGCGTCGAAGGGGTACGAAGATCATGCGTCGGTTCTTTTGCAGGGACACATGGACATGGTGGCTGTGAAGGACGCGGATTGTACCTTAGATATGACGAAGGACGGTTTGCAGCTTGAAATTCTGGGAGACCGTTTGTCTGCGAAAGGAACAAGCCTTGGAGGAGATGACGGGATTGCGGTTGCATTCGGGCTCGCACTTCTTGCAGGGGAAGAATACCGTCATCCGAAAATCGAACTGATTCTTACTGTAGATGAGGAAGTCGGTATGGAAGGCGCGGCAGGACTTACGGTAGATGATCTCACTGCAAAACGGATGATTAACCTCGATCAGGAAGAGGAAAAGATGTTTATCGTGGGATGCGCAGGCGGAGCCAGGATTGACATCCGGAAAAAGACAGAAACCGAACAGGTAAATGGAATGTTATGTAAACTTAAAATCTCCGGACTTCAGGGAGGACATTCCGGACAGGAGATCAATAAGGAGCGTGGCAATGCTATCTGTCTCATGGGAAGACTGCTTGCCGCCTTACAGGAGAAGACGCCTATTTATTTAAAAGAGGTAAATGGCGGAACCGCAGATAATGCAATTCCGAATGAGGTTTGTGCAGAAATTGTTGTGACCGAATGGACGGAAGACATCGCTGCATTTATGGAAGAGCAGTTTTGTGGTTTAAAGGCAGAATTTGCCGGAAAAGAAGACGGACTTAACTGCAATCTGCAGATTTGCGGGGAAAATACGGCTGTGCATGTCTGCACAGGGACAGAAGAGAAGAAAATGAATACGAAGCCATGGATGGTCTGCAGTCAGAATGATTCCAGGCAGTGGATTCACCTGCTGAATGTGATTCCGCATGGTGTTATTGCAAACAGTGTGAAGATGAAGGGACTTGTCGAGACCTCCTTAAATCCGGGAATCCTGAATGTAAGTGCAGTAGAGGGCATGGTCAGCACATCTGTCCGCAGCTCCAATGCAGCAGCGAAGGAAGCTCTGATTAACCAGCTTAAGAGCCTTGCTGCTTTGTGTGATGCGACAGTAGGAATTCGTGGAGATTATCCGGGCTGGGATTATGATCCGGATTCACCGCTCCGTGAAAAGATGGTTGCCATTTATGAAGAAATGTATGGTGTAAAGCCACAGATTGAGGCCATTCATGCGGGATTGGAATGCGGAATTTTCCAGAGTAAGATTCCGGGGCTTGACTGCGTTTCCATCGGTCCGGATATGCAGGACATCCATACCACGAGAGAAACTCTGAGTATTCCTTCCGTACAGAGAGTCTGGAAATTTTTATTGAAGGTGTTGGAAAGTCTGTAAGAGAGTTGGGAGGATTCTTTTCAAGATGTAAATGTAAAAAGAGCAGAATTCGTTGGAATTCTGCTCTTTTAAACATCGGAGTGACAAGACTTGAACTTGCGGCCTCTACTTCCCTAAAGTAGCGCTCTACCACCTGAGCCACACCCCGAAACGCAAGTTATATTATAACTGCACCTTTTGATAAAAGCAAGTACTTTTTTTACTTTTTTAGATTTTTTATATCAATATTTTCAGGTGTGGCTAAAAGTATTGAAAAACGGTTGGTGCATAGGAAAATCACAGTAGAGAAACAGATAATAAGTGACAGGGCAGGAAAGTATTGCTATACTGAAAGCATTAAGTGGAATAAACGGAATGTACGGAAAGGGAAAGTTATGAAAAAACGGATTTGTATCAGTATAGCAGGAATTCTTGTCCTGTCTTTGCTTACCGGGTGCTCGGCAGCCGGACAGGTGATGAAGCTATGGGAGAAGACGGCGAGAGAAGAACAGCAGGGGATGGATCAGGAAGAAGACGAAGAAATTGATCCGGGATATACCTATGAGCAGCCGGAGGAGGAGACCGGAGGTTCGGTACAGGAAGACGAGACCGGGGATCTGCAGGCATTGTTTGATGCCGGGTTCCCTTATCATCTGAACGGCAGATATGCGGTCCGGGGAGAGATGATTTATTTTGCATCGAATGAAGCAGTTTACGGCTACAATCAGATCACCGGGGAGTTTGAGATTTTTTCACTTACCGGAGAGAAGTATGAAATGCCAAAGACCTATTCGGGGATCGCGGATGACGGAAAGCTTTATCTCGATAGAGAATATCTGTACTACTTTAATGACTTTTATCAGGAGCGGGAGGATCGTTCGGAAAGCCTTCTGTATCAGGTAGATTTATCTACCGGCGAGACTTATCAGGTGGAGTTTTCGTTTGATGAATATGTTACGGATTTGTATATTCTGGATCATCAGATGTATCTGCGGACATATGATGAAAACTACAACACCGGATATCATACGATCGCGTTAGAGGAAAACGGAGAGATCGGGGAAGAGATTACCGGTACAAGGGAGGATGGACGCGTTTCCATTCCGGCAGGGTATGAAGAAATTCAGATCCTGGATATGGAAGGCTGGCTTTATTATGCTTATCAGAATCTGTACTTCTCACAGATTCTTTTGCAGGATGAGAATCAGAATTATGTTCTGTATGATCCGGATACCGAGGAAATAACGGAACTGCTTTCTTCAGACTATTCCGTGAATTATTATGATGGCTGGCATATTCTGTATTACTTAAGTGAATATATGTCCGAAGACGGAGCAGCCCATCAGTATTACCGGAACCTTAACACAGGGGAAGAACACGAACTTTCTGCTGAAAAGCGCAATGTGATCGGTGCGGATGTCGAAGGGATCTATTATATGAAACACAATTCGGAAACCGATCTACATCAGACCGAAGATCAGATGTGGTATCAGACCTATGACAGTATGGAGCAGGGACGGGAAGGACAGTATTTATATCAGATTATCTGGAGTCCATATATTAAGTGGAATCTGGATCTGGTAGAGAATAGTCTCCTGACGCTCTCCCATGGAGAGCTGTATGTTATTGAGGATTCCGGGGATCAGACCGTGTTTGCATCCTATAACTGGCTGACCGGAAAATCGGAAAATGCAGCCGTTCTTGCTGACCGGGGAATCGATCAGATCGGGCAGTTTTATTATGAGGCGGATGAAGTGCTGTGTGAGAATTGCGGCAGGGCAAGGTATGCATATTATGTCGAAGGCTTTACCCTGAATGGAAATATGCCGGGAGATGAGGAGATAAATGCACAGGTACAGGAAATAACGGATTCCATGATAAAGAATGCTACAGAAATGGGCTTTGATGAGGAAGAACCCCATGAAGAAGCGTACCGGAACGAAAGCTCGGTTACTTTTAGGGGAGAGCTTTCTTATTACAATGACCGCTATATCGGGCTTTTGTGGAACGGGTATGATTATCATAGTGGTGCAGCTCATGGTATACCATATAAGATCTTCCGGCTTTATGACCGGGAGACAGGAGAGGAACTTTATCTGGACGATATTCTGGCAAGCTCCGAAGAGGAGTTAAATGCCATTGTGACCCGGAAGTTTGAAGAGCGGTATAAGAAAGACGAAATCCCGGAAGGAAACTTTGGGTTTAGGTATATCTCGAGAAATGCTGGATTCCTGGAGGATCACCACTTGAAGGCGGGAGCTTATTATCTGACTGAAGAAGGACTTGTGTATTACTTTGGAGTCTATGAAGTGGCAGGCTATGCAGAAGG
>FR902916.1:0-10627 GCA_000438155.1 Firmicutes bacterium CAG:95 | reverse complement strand
AGGAATGCCGGAGGTTCTGATTCCCTACAATGAGCTTAAATGGAAGATTGATTTATCATAATGGCAGAGCGAAAAAGTCAGGCATTTGTCGAAAACGGCAGATGTCTGACTTTTGTATAATGATGTAATATTTTTGCATAAATACTAATCAAAGCATAAAATTGTATTAAATTTCGTACAATAGAAATGATAGAACTGTGATTTTAGACTGGAAAAGTGAATGAAAATATGTTATTATAACCCATTATGTGGTATGCTTTAGCATAGTAACAAATTGATGAGGTGACAAAAATGCTGAAATATATTCTCAAAAGAATATTACTTGCCATCGTGACCATCTGGGCCGTGGCAACCCTGACCTTTTTCCTGATGAACATGGTTCCCGGTGGACCGTTCCTTTCCGAAAAGGCCATCAGTCCTCAGGCAACAGCCGCCCTGGAGGCGAAATATGGATTGGACAAGCCATTGTGGCAGCAGTACCTGACCTATATGGCAGGCGCCAGTCACGGTGATTTCGGTGACAGTTTAAAACAGAGAGGACGTACCGTTATGGACATCATTACCATGAAGTTCCCGGTATCTGCCCGTGTGGGTGGTGTGTCTGTACTGGTCGCATTGCTGCTCGGTGTTCCTCTTGGCTGTATTGCAGCATTGAAGAGAGGGAAGTTCCTCGATAATCTGATCAGTGTCGTTTCCACCTGTGGAATTGCTGTACCAAGCTTTGTAATCTGTACATTGCTTTTATATTTTTTCGGTGTAAGGCTGCAGATTCTGCCGACCATGGGCCTTACCTCCTGGAAGCATTATGTGATGCCGGTCATGGCACTTGCTTTTTATCCGACTGCATATATTATGCGTCTGATGAGATCCTCCATGCTGGATGTTCTCGGACAGGACTACATGCGTACTGCGAAGGCCAAGGGACTTGCAGGCGGCAAGATTCTGTTTAAGCATGCGTTACGAAATGCAATCCTTCCGGTTATTACCTATGTAGGACCGTTACTTGCCTATACTGTAACGGGAAGCTTTGTTGTCGAGAAGATTTTCACGATTCCGGGACTTGGCGGAGAGTTCATTTCTGCAATTAACGGACGTGATTATACCCTGATTATGGGCACAACCATTTTCCTTGCAACATTGATTATTCTTATGAATGTGGTTGTTGATATCGTATACAAGATTGTGGATCCGAGAATTAAATTAAAGTAAGGAGTCAGTCCATGAAAGAGAATCCAATTAGTTTTCAGTTAAAATTAAAACCTGAAGATTTTCTTCCGGCAACCGAGGAAGAGAAGCAGAGTCAGGTCATTATGCGTGAGAGCGTGAGCTTCTGGAAGGACGGAGCGAGACGCCTTCGCAAGAATAAAGTCGCAATGGTAAGCCTTGTGGTGATTATCCTTGTTATGATTTTTTCTTTTATTGTTCCTTCTTTTTATCCGTATAATTATAAGGAACAGATTAAGGGAGCCAATAACCTTCGCCCGATGCAGTATTCCGAAGAGGAGCAGGCGCGAATTGATGCCGGTGAAAAGGTATTTCCCCATGTCTTTGGTACCGACAAGATGGGACGTGATTATGCCATCCGTGTGATGATGGGAAGCCGTATTTCCCTTCTTGTTGGTCTGATCGCAACCGGTATTATCCTGATCATCGGTTCCATTTACGGATCGGTGGCTGCCTTCTTTGGTGGATGGGTCGATCTGGTGATGATGAGAATTGTTGATATTATTTATACGATCCCCGATATTCTGCTGATTGTATTATTATCCTTTGCACTGAAAGCACCGCTCGCACAATTAAAGGAAGCACCCGGCTTTGCCTGGGTTGGCGTTGTAGGTGAAAACCTGATCAGTATCTTCGTTGTATTCGCCCTTCTTTACTGGGTAGGTATGGCGAGAATGGTACGAAGCCAGGTACTGATGCTTAAGGAAAGCGAATACGTTACAGCAGCAAGAGCACTGGGAGTAAGCAATGCAAAGATTATTAAGAAGCATCTGCTTACCAACTGTATCGGAACCCTGATTGTTACCACAACACTGCAGATCCCGTCTTCCATCTTTACGGAAAGCTTCCTAAGCTTCCTTGGTATGGGTGTTGCGGTTCCACTTCCTTCTTTGGGGAGTCTTGCCAGTGATGCAATTAATGGTATGAATACCTATCCGTATCTGCTGTTTATCCCGGCATTACTGATCAGTTTGATTATTTTGAGCTTTAACCTGTTAGGCGACGGTCTGCGTGATGCATTTGATCCGAAGCTGAAGAATTAAGGAGGAGAGAATCATGTCAGAATATCTTGTTGATATAAAAAACGAAAGACTTTCCTTCTTTACTCCTGCCGGTGAGGTAAAGGCATTAAATGATGTTTCCATTCATTTAAAGGAAGGAGAAGTTCTTGGTATCGTTGGAGAAAGCGGTTCTGGTAAATCCGTAACCGCATACAGCCTGATGGGGCTGACGGCCTATCCGGGCAGACTGATAGGTGGAACATTGGAATTCAATGGACACGAGATCGAGAAGATGAGCGAGAAGGAAATGCGGAAGATCCGTGGAAACGAAGTATCCATTATTTTCCAGGATCCCATGACCAGTTTAAATCCCGTTTATACAATCGGAAACCAGATTATGGAAGCAATTCTGCTCCATACCGATAAGAACAGAAAGCAGGCGAAGGAGCGTGCCAGAGAGCTGCTTACCTTAGTTGGAATTAACGAGCCGGACAAGCGTTTAAAGCAGTATCCGCACGAATTATCCGGTGGTATGAGACAGCGTGTCATGATCGCAATGGCACTGGCCTGTGAACCAAAGCTTCTGATTGCGGATGAGCCGACTACTGCTTTGGATGTGACCATCCAGGCACAGATTTTAGAGCTGATGATGGAGCTGAAGGATCGTCTTGGTATGGCAATCATTATGATTACTCATGACCTTGGTGTGGTTGCCAGCATGTGTGAGCGGATTGCCGTCATGTATGCGGGCAAGATTGTTGAATATGGTACTACAGAGGATATTTTCTATCATCCGAAGCATGAATATACGAAGGGACTGATCCGTTCCATTCCGAGAATTGATACGAAGGAGCATGAACGTCTGGTTCCGATTGAAGGATCTCCGGTAGATCTCTTAAATCCGCCGAAGGGTTGTCCTTTCGCACCGAGATGTGAGAAATGTATGAAGATCTGTCTTCGTGAAATGCCGCCGGTAACGAGCTTTGGAGAGGTTCATTACACACAATGCTGGCTGAATCAGAAAGAAGAGATGGAGAAGGGAGCAGCCAATGAGTGATACATTAGTTCAGGTGGAACATTTACAACAGTATTTCCCGGCAGGTGGCTATGGAAAGAATAAGAAATATATTCAGGCAGTCGATGATGTTTCCTTCACGATCGAGCGTGGTGAAACCCTCGGACTTGTCGGAGAGTCAGGGTGTGGTAAGACAACCACGGGAAGAACTCTGCTTCGTCTGTATGAGCCGACCGGTGGCAGGTTCGTTTATGACGGTGAGACCGTATTTGATGTCGAAAAGAAGATTTTTGCACCGATGCTTCCTTACCGTAAGAAAATGCAGATTGTATTCCAGGATCCGTATGCGAGTCTGGATCCTAGAATGACCGTTGGAGATATCATTGGGGAAGCCATTGATGTGCATAAGCTGGCGAACAGTAAACAGGAACGGTATGACATTATTATTGAGATGCTTCGTCGTGTCGGACTGAATTCCGAACATGCCAACCGTTATCCGCACGAGTTTTCCGGCGGACAGCGTCAGAGAGTCGGTATTGCAAGAGCACTTGCAGTAAATCCGGAGTTTATCGTCTGTGATGAACCGATTTCCGCACTGGATGTTTCCATTCAGGCTCAGGTTATCAATATGTTTGAGGATTTACAGGAGCAGATGGGTCTCACGTATCTGTTCATTGCCCATGACCTTTCTGCCGTAAAGCATATTTCCAACCGGATTGGAGTTATGTATTTAGGAAGAATGGTAGAGCTTGCAGACAGCTATGAGCTGATTCAGCGTCCTCTCCATCCTTATACTAAGAGTCTGATTTCTGCAATTCCGATTGCTGACCCGAATAAGGCGAAGGAAAGCAGGCGTATTGTACTTGAGGGAGACGTTCCAAGCCCCTTAAATCCGCCGTCCGGATGCCGTTTCCGTACCAGATGTCCATATGCGGATGAAACCTGTGCAGCAAAGGTTCCGGAGTGGAAGGAAATCGAAAAGGGACATTTTGCTGCATGTCACCATATTGACAAATGTAACTAAATGTGGTAATAATTTTAGAATAAACAATACGGGTATCGAAACAAAGTTTTTGGACGACCTGTATTTTGTTTATAAATTTTTCAGAGGAGGAAATATTATGAAAAAGAAAGTTCTTGCACTTATTCTTACAGCCGCTATGGTTGTTGGATTGGCTGCCTGTGGCGGAAGCACTTCCAATGATGCTGCATCTACAACAGATGGAACCACAACAGAAGGAACCACAACAGAAGCCAGCGACAATCAGACTGGAGATGAGACAACAGAAGCAACTGCTTCTACAGGAGAGAAGATCTTATCCGTACAGGTAGGACCTGATCCTGAAACCATCGATCCTGCATTAAACAGTGCAGTAGATGGTGGTAACATGTTATTACATTCCTTCGAATGCCTTTTAGCATTAGATGAGAATGGTCAGCTTGTTCCCGGACAGGCAGAAAGCTGGGAGACATCGGAAGATGGTCTTACCTGGACTTTTCATTTAAGAGATGGTTTAAAGTGGTCCGATGGATCTGATTTAAACGCAAATGATTTCGTTTACAGCTGGAAGAGAGTATGTGATCCTATGGTAGCAGCTCCTTATGCTGAAACTGTGCTTTCCATGGTTGAAGGTTATGATAAGGCCATCGAGGGTGACCTTGATGCACTTCAGGTAGTAGCACAGGATGACAACACACTTGTTGTAACTCTGAGCAACCCCTGTTCCTATTTCGGAAGCCTTGCAGCTTTCGCAACCTTAAGCCCGGTACAGGAGGCAACTGTTACCGCAAATGGTGATGCATGGGCAACCAGCGCAGCAACCTATATCAGCAACGGACCTTTCTATGTATCCGAATGGGTTCCCGGTTCTTACATCATGATGACGAAGAACCCTTACTACTGGAACGCAGATGCAATCAAGCTGGATGGTATTAAGTGGAATCTCATCGAGGATTCCAACGCTTCATACAGTGCATACCAGACAGGTGAAGTTCTGATGATCAAGGATGTTCCTACAGAAGAAATTCCTTCCTTAAAGGATAGTGCTGATTTCCATGTAGATCCCATTATCGGTACCTACTACCTCAGCTTGAATCTTGAAAGAGATGCATTTAAGGATGCAAGAGTACGTAAAGCATTAAGCCTTGCAATTGACCGTGATTATGTTGCTAATACTTTAATGCAGGGAACTTACTCACCTGCTGATAACTTCATGGGACCCGGATGGATCGACACAGATGGCACGCAGTTCAAGGACAATGCAAACGGTGGTCAGTCTTATATCGATGTAAACAACTATGAAGCAGACTTAGAGGAAGCAAAACAGCTTCTTGCTGATGCGGGTTACCCGGATGGAGAAGGCTTCCCGTCCATTTCCTACACAACCAATGATGCAGGTTATCATAAGGTAGTTGCTGAATATTTACAGCAGGCATGGGCACAGCTTGGTATCGATCTTCAGGTTGATATTGTAGAATGGGCTTCCTTCACACCGATGCGTCGTAATGGTGATTTCGATATTGCACGTAACGGCTGGGTTGGAGATTACACAGATCCTTCCAACATGCTGGAACTGTTCTACTCAACGAACGGTAATAACGATGGTAAGTTCAACAATGCAGACTTTGATGCAGCAATTGATCTTTCCAGAACAACACTTGATTCCGCAGAACGTTCCAAGGCACTTCATACAGCAGAGGATATTCTGATGGAAGAAACCGGATGTATTCCAATTGCATACTACAATGACTTCTGGTTACAGAGTGAAAAGATTACCGGATCATGGCATTCACCTAATGGATTCTGGTATTTCATGTACGCTGATATCACAGAATAATTTGTGAACCTGATTTCATAGAGAATCTGAAAGGAACTGCTTTTTGGCAGTTCCTTTTTTGCGTAAAAAAGTGTATAATGAGCCTTGGGTCTATGAACGAGGATAGAATCGTAACCATTCAGAACCTGTTCGCAAAATTGCTGCTATGCAGTTCTCCTTTTGTTCATGGGGTTACTTTACCATATAAATTTGCCAAATGTACTTACGAATGCGGGCATTCGCCGTACATATTGTCATAATCTGCATGGCTCTGAATAGTTACAATATAAGATATGGAGGATGAAAAATGGCGGAAAAGGTAATCGACCGTTTTTTCAGATATGTACAGATTGATACACAGTCTAAAGAGGATGCGGAAAGCTTTCCCAGTACCGAAAAACAGAAAAATCTGGCAATGCTTCTTGCAAAAGAGCTTCAGGAAATGGGAGCTTCGGATGTGATTTATGATGAGGAACGCTGTTATGTGTATGCAAAGCTTCCGGGAAATGACCCTGCTAAGGGAGACAATTACCCGACCCTTGGCTTTATTGCACATATGGATACGTCACCGGATTGTCCAGGAAAGAATGTGAAGCCGAAGCTTATTGAGAACTACGATGGTAAGGAAGTGATTCTGAACGAAGAGAAAGCGATTGTGTTAAGTCCGGTCGTGTTTCCGGAGTTAAAGCATTATGTAGGACAGACGCTTATTGTAACGGATGGGACCACGCTGCTTGGTGCCGATGATAAGGCCGGCGTGGCAGAAATTATGACCATGGTACAGACACTTTTAGAGCATCCGGAAATCAAGCATGGACCGATTGCAATTGGATTTACTCCGGATGAAGAGGTAGGCGATGGCGTGGATCATTTTAAGATCCGGCAGTTTGGCGCAGACTATGCCTATACGGTAGATGGCGGCGCGATTGGAGAACTGGAATATGAGAACTTTAATGCGGCATCTGCCAAGGCAATCATCCATGGTGTGAATGTACATCCGGGAGAAGCAAAGAATAAGATGAAGAATGCTTCTTTGTACGCAATGGAATTCCAAATGATGCTGCCGGGAACGATGCGTCCGGAATGCACGGATGGCTATGAAGGATTTTTCCATCTGACGAATATGGAAGGGACGGTAGAGCTTGCAACCCTTTCTTATATTATCCGTGACCATGATAAGGAACGCTTTCATGAGAAGAAGGAGCTGTTCCGTCATATTGCAAATGAAATGAATACCAGGTATGGAGAAGGAACCGTTGAGGTAGAGATCTCCGATTCTTACTACAATATGAAGGAAAAGATTGAACCCGAAAATCTTTTCCTCATTGAGAATGCGAAGTCCTGTATGGAAGAGTTGGGCATTGTACCGAAGATCCAGCCGATCCGGGGAGGTACAGACGGTGCAAGATTATCCTTCCTCGGACTTCCCTGCCCGAATCTTTGTACCGGCGGACATAATTATCACGGCAGATTTGAGTATTGTGTTGTGGAATCCATGGAGAAGATTGTGGAACTGCTTGTACATATCACACAAAGGGAGCTGAAGTAGGGAATGATTGACTATGATCACTTTCATGTACTCAATTATGTAAAGAAAGAAGAATATACCGGCAGCATGAACGGCATGCGCTATATGCTTAAGAAGAAGGTTGTACCCAGGGATGATCAGGAGGAAACCTGTCTGGAGGTTATCATTTGGCCTGAACCCTACGGATATGCCAGGACAGAAGAAGAAAAGAAGCTGCGTAAAGACTTTCCCTTTTCAGAGGATGGATTGAAGGAAGCTGTTGTGTATCTCAACCAGCAGTTTGAAGATCAACGTGTATTATGGGATCTCTCTTCCAAGCTGGAGATGTAGATGCAGGGAAAGTTCTGGTTTGCTTATGAGGTTGCTTTGCTATATAAATCATGGCAAATGTCCTTACGAATGCGAGCATTCGACGTCCATATTGTCATAATTTGGTTACAGTTCAGGATTGAAAAATGAAAGCGACAGGAATATAATAGTTAACATAAGTTTACAATAAGTGAGGGAGAGGTTTGATGGCAACACAGAATGGAACAGGAAGAATGGTCAGCAGAGAGGTGGATTTCTGCAGAGCCTATAGCATGGAAGCGAAGGAACAGCTTGAAAAATTATTTTTAAAGAATCGGATTTCTTACTTTATTGAATGGCAGGATCGTTCCTTATTCTCCCGCATATTTGGAAAGAATGAAAAAGGAAAGAATATTTTTACAATTCGAATTAATGAAGCCGACATTGAAAAGGCAACCGAGCTTGTCAATGGAATTGACTCCGTGAAAATCCGCAAAAAGAAAGAGAATGAAAGATAAGTTACCGGGTGCTCAATGGGCACCCGTTTTCTTTGTGCAGAGCACTTAGTGAAGCCAAGCCGAAGGCGAAGGCTGAACTTAGTGCGAGCCAGTTCGGAACACTTAACGAGTGCGAGCTGAAGGCGAAGCAGGAGTTTAGTGAGAGGAACAAGCAGAGCTTAGTGAAGCCAAGCCGAAGGCGAAGGCTGAACTTAGTGCAGAAGTTATATTGGAGATTCCTTGGGATTGAGTCGGGGTATAGAAAAAGAAAATGGAATAAAATATCCAGAGAACTTGATAGATGTGGGTATAGAGCGGGAAAGTTGATTATAATACCCGTATAATAAAAGAAATGTGGGTATAGGAAGAAATAATGCTAGAGAATACCCAGTGAATTTTCCTGAGAAGGGTATAAGAGAGAAAAATGAAGTGAAATACCCGAAAAAATTATAGGTGTGGGTATGAGAAAGAAAAATGAAACCAAATACCCAGAGCAGTTGGTAGGCGTGGGTATAAAATAGAAAAAGAGTTTACGATACCCTCACAATAAAAATCATGAGGATAAGATGATGAAAAAGTTTTCTATACCCACAAAAATATAATTGAATGAATTTCCACAAATAAAGAAGGAGAGTATGAGAAAACGGTCATGAGTATGGAACATAGGAAACATCAAAATAACAAGCAGAAGAATGATAAGAAGCAAGCGACAGATAGGAAACAAAAGACAGACAGGAAGCAAGAAACAGATAAGAAACAAAAGACAGATAGGAAGCAAGAAACAGATAAGAAACAAAAGTCAGGTAAAAGTCAAGAGACAGATAAAAAATATAAGACAGGTAAGAGTCAGGAAACAGATAAGAGATATAAGGCAGATAAGAGTCAGGAAACAGATCAGAGATATAAGGCAGATAAGAGTCAGGAAGCAGATCAGAAATATAAGACAGGTAAGAAACAAAAAACAGGTAACAGGCAGGAAATATATAAGAAAGAAGCAGTGAATGGAAAAGATAACCGCACTCATTTAGATAAGAATGAAGTGCAAGAGAAAAAAGAAATTCGAGAAAAGAAAAAATTGCAAGTCAGAAATCAAATTCAACATCAGCCACCGATGCAACAACCAAGTGCATCTCTCATGTGTCCGGTTGAAAAGAAATGCGGAGCCTGCAATTATCTTTCTGTGGATTACGATAAACAGCTTAAGAAGAAACAGCAGGACTTAGAGCAGTTATTACGTCCCTTTGGCAAGGTTGAGGGAATCATTGGAATGGAAAATCCCTATCATTACCGTCATAAGGTGCATGCGGTATTTGAGCGTGACCGTAAGGGAAATATCCTGGCAGGTGCTTATCAGGAAAATACGCATCAGGTGGTTTCTACAGAAGGCTGCCTGATCGAAAACGAAAAAGCCAGTGCAGTTATCCAGACCATTAAGATGCTGCTGCCTTCTTTTCGGATTAAAACCTATGATGAAGATACCGGTTATGGACTGCTGCGTCATGTGCTGATTCGTGTAGGACATGCAACAGGACAGATCATGGTAATTCTGGTATTAGGATCGCCCATTCTGCCTTCCAAGAATAACTTTGTTAAAGCACTTCGTAAAGAGCATCCGGAGATTTCAACAGTCGTTGTAAATGTAAATGACAGGAAGACAAGCATGGTTCTTGGAGAAAAAGAACAGGTAATATATGGTCCAGGCTATATTCAGGATCGCCTGTGTGGGCTTACTTTTAAAATTTCACCCAAGTCATTTTATCAAGTGAATCCGGAACAGACGGAAAAGTTATACCGAAAAGCAATGGAATATGCAGGTCTGACTGGGAAAGAAAAGGTATTGGATGCTTACTGTGGAACCGGCACAATCGGTATGGTAGCAGCAAGACAGGCGCAGTCCGTCATTGGAGTGGAATTAAATAAAGATGCCGTAAAAGATGCAATTATTAATGCCAAGCAGAATGATATTCGCAACATCCGCTTTTATAATCGGGATGCCGGTGAGTTCATGGTAGAGCTTGCAGACAAACAAGAAAAGGTTGATGTTGTGTTCATGGATCCGCCACGAAGCGGCAGTGATGAGAAGTTCCTGTCTTCACTTGTGAAGCTGCAACCTGACCGTGTAGTCTATGTTTCCTGCAATCCCGAAACCCTTGCGAGAGATCTTAAATACCTGACAAAGAAAGGATACGAGATGAAAAGGGCAGTAGGAGTTGATTTATTTCCGATGACGGTGCATGTTGAGTCGGTAGTTCTGATGC
>FR902915.1:49070-53379 GCA_000438155.1 Firmicutes bacterium CAG:95 | reverse complement strand
ACTGTTACCCTAATCTGTGTTACAGTTCAGCATACCATTTTCTTTTCAGTTTGTATATGATATGATGAGGTTATTTAGAACTGATGGGGGATTCTTATGCAATTACGTGATTTTTTATCCTATGAGGAAATCTATATTCAATGTCATGACAGTCCGGATGCCGATGCGTTGGCCTCCGGCTTCGGCCTGTACACCTATTTTCAGAATCATGGTATCAAAACCCACCTGTTTTATACCGGAAGATTCCGTATCCGGAAGGCCAATCTGGTTCTGATGGTGGAGAAATTAAACATTCCGGTTGAATATGTGGAGGAAGGTACACTTCATCTGACAAATGAACTTCTGCTTACCGTAGACAGCCAGTATGGAGCCGGCAACATCACCAAAATCCCGGCAGAGCATATCGGGATCATTGACCATCATCAGATGGAAGCCCGGAACATTCCGGATTCTCTGATCTTAAGTGACTTTGGAAGCTGCTCGACAGTAGTCTGGAAGCTTCTTTGTGAAGAACAGTTCGATCCCAATGACTATCCTGATCTTGCAACTGCCCTTTATTACGGGCTCTACAGTGATACCCAGCAATTTACGGAAGTGCACAACCCGGCAGATAAGGATATGCACGATGCTTTAAAGTATCGTAACAGTGTCTTTTCCTTATTAAAAAACTCCAATATTTCCTCCTCAGAGCTGGAAATTGCCGCAATCGCCATTCTGCGTGCAGTACACAATAAAGAAAAACGCTATTCCCTCATCAAATCCGAACCCTGCGATCCCAACATCTTAGGTCTGATCAGTGACCTTTGTATTCAGGTTGACAGTGCCGATGTATGCGTCGTTTACAATGAACTTCCCGATGGAATAAAGTTCTCAGTCCGCAGCTGCACAAAAGAAACCAAGGCCTGTGATCTGGCTGCTTATCTTGCAGGGAAAATCGGTTCCGGCGGTGGTCATCTGGAAAAATCCGGCGGCTTTATTAACCGTTGGCTTTACGAGAGCAGATATGATTCTTTGCTCACCGAGGATTATTTTTCCATCCAGGTTCAGAATTATCTCAACAGCTTCGATATTCTGGATGCCAGAACAAGCCACGTGGATCACTCCCGCATGAAGTCTTATCGTCGCAGACAGCTTCCAGTCGGTTATGTCCAGCCTACGCAGCTTCTGCCTTCCAAGACGCCGATTACCATCCGTACAATCGAAGGTGATCTCGATCTGATCATCTCCGAGCAGACTTATATCATGATTGATCTTCAGGGAAAGGTATCCGTAAAATCCAAAGAAGATTTCCACGAACACTATCTGCCAACCAAAGACGCTTATCATCCAAAGGCTCTTTATCTGCCAACCATTAAAAACCGTCTGACCGGTACACAGATCCGCTTATCCGGATACATCCGCTCCTGCATTCCGCTGGAAACTACCATCGTTCAGGCTTATCCGCTTGAAAGAGCCTGCAAGTTATTCCCTCTGTGGGATGAAGAAAAATATCTGCCCGGTAATATTGGTGACTATCTTGTTGCATTAAAGGATCAGCCGGGTGACCTGTTTATTGTGGAAAAGGAAGTCTTTGAACAGACCTATGAATTAATTTAAGATAAAATAAAAAAGATCCAAAAGGATCTTTTTTAATAGCGAGAGAGAGACTTGAACTCTCAACCTCCCGGGTATGAACCGGACGCTCTAGCCAGTTGAGCCATCTCGCCATATTCATTATAAATGGGACCTATAGGGCTCGAACCTATGACCCTCTGCTTGTAAGGCAGATGCTCTCCCAGCTGAGCTAAGATCCCATGTATATGATGGAGTATAGCATTTGACATACATCATTCATGCCACTATACGACATCTTTCATTGCTGTCTCGTGACTGCTTTACTAAGATACCATTTTAGGTACAGGTTGTCAAGTTATTTTAAAAAGTTTTTTTAATTTTTTTATATCCCTCTCTAACCGTTCCGGATGCCACTGTACTCCATACACCGGAAGGAACTCATGCTGCAATCCTTCCACTACTCCATCCGGCGCATATTGTACATACCGGATTCCTCTTCCGGGAATACCAACCCCCTGGTGATGGGCACTGTTTACCAGCATATCCGATCCATACACTTCATAGAGGAAAGAGTTCACTTCATTCCTTGCCGGGTGCATCTGATCCTTTTCCCGGTAAGCATGATGAACCGCCGTCGGAAGATGCCTGAGCATATCCCCGCCAAAGGCAATATTAATGAGCTGCATCCCCTTGCAGATTCCAAACACCGGCTTCCGGTACTGACAGAATGCTTTTAAAATTGCAAGCTGGATCCGGTCAAGCTCGGGCGTCAGCTTCTCCTGTCCCTTCCGGATCAGCTGCTGCTCCCATCTGCTGTACTGCCGGATCTCCGTTTCCGGAATAAGGAGCTGTCCGAACAGCTTCGGATCCACATCCCCGCCTCCCGGCAAAAGCAATCCATCGTATTCATCCACATCCTTTACCTGTAATGACGTAACAAAATGCACCTGCATCGCTGCAAGTGCATTTTCGTAATTAGTTGTCTGTCCGGCTTCTCCGGCAATTAAAATTTTCTTCAAAGCAATCCCTGCCCGCACACATTTCCTTATAACTTATGCACGCTGTTCCTCAATTATTCAAACGGACGGTCATAGATAAACTTAATCTGTTTTACTTCAATACCGTTCTGCGGGAAGTACAGGCGCATAATCGCATATTTCATGCCAAGATCCGCTTCTCTTGTCTGCGTTACCCACTGACCGTTTGTACCATTAAAGGTATATACCCCGCGCGGTGTTCCGGCAAAGGATAAGGTAACCGGAATCTGTGCCAGTTCTCCAAGATCAGACTTGGCCGTAAGCTCTGCCTTATAATATCCCAGCTGCTCAAGATCCAGTGCAAAGTCAATGCTGGTTCCCTTTGAAATTTCATGACCGGACAGGTCAATCACGACCTCCCTGTCCACCTTATAATAGGTCAGATCCCCGACACATTCCTCAAAGCCCTCTTCCGCTCCGAGAATCTCAATCGTGTCTTCTTCATTCTGCATTCTCATAAAGGCATGTGTATTCATCATAAAGCGGCAGATATTCTTCGCACAGCGCTGTAATTCGCCAAGTGTCAGTGATCCGTCATGCAGAGACTCGACCGTATTATCGCCATGCTCATTCTTTTCCGAATCCGGACATACCATATAAAGATCATTCTGTGCCTTTACCATTGTTGCAAAATCGGTCTTTGCAGGCTTATCCCCTTCCCTGCAGACATAAGCCCACCAGTCGGTCATAACCACGCCTTCAAAGCCCCACTGCTTCCGCAGGATATCCGTAACCAGATCATAGTTACTGGAGGTCCAGATGCCATTCACCGGTCCATAGGTTGTCATGACTGCATCTGCCTTTGCTTCCTTCACTGCAATTTCAAATCCTTTTAAATAGATCTCACGCAGTGCACGTTCGGATATGATACTGTTGGAGGTATGGCGCCTCGTTTCCTGATTGTTTCCGCAGAAATGCTTCAAAGAGCCGGTCATCCCTGCACTCTTTAAACCCCGTACCTGCGCCGCTGCCATCTTACCGGTAAGCAGCGGATCCTCTGAAAAATATTCAAAGTTACGTCCGTTTAACGGGTGTCTGTGGATATTCATACCGGGTCCTAACAGGATATCCACACGGTTCTTGATCATTTCCACCGCCGTGAATGCATAAAGCTCTTCATTTAACTGTGTATTGAAGGTGCAGGCAAGCAGTGTTCCGTTTGGAAGGCTGAACGCTTTCATTCCACTGTCAAGACGCATGCCGGACGGGCCATCATCGCAGCAGCCACACGGAATACCTTTTTCAAGAAGGGACTTCGTAACACCACCGAATGCTGCTGCCGTTCCGGCCGTTACCTTCGGGCTTCCCATTCCTTCTCCACGTACAATGCTGGCAAGCTCTTCCTCCGTGAGCTGCGCAACAAATTCGTCAAGCGTTGCTTTTCCTGCCTTGACATCCGCAAGCTTTATGCCGCGGTCTCCGGTGATTTCACAGCTTTCCGGAAGCTCTGCATTTCTCTTTTCCTCAGGAGAAACCACCCGTAACGGAACCTCTTCCATTGCAACCTCATATACACCGGCAGCTTCTGCATGTTCATTGGCCGCGGTCATCTTCATCCGCTTAAAAGCGGTTGTCGGAGCTAACGCACTGCGGCACTCCTCTACGATCTGCAGTTCATCCAGAGTAAAGGAACCTACTGCATAGGCATCACGCACATTTCCACCTGCATAAATGGTATATTCTCCGGCTTCCAGAACCCATCCGACCGGCATTCCTGC
>FR902915.1:25615-49041 GCA_000438155.1 Firmicutes bacterium CAG:95 | reverse complement strand
CCTGCGGTACTTACCTCATTATAGGAGGCAAACACCGATGTCGGAATTGCGAATGTAAGCGTCTCACACTCGCCCGGCATTAACTCCTTCGTCTTCTTAAAATCAATCAGAACTCTTGCAGGCTTGCCAAGCTTTCCCAAAGGAGCCTTTGCATAAACCTGAACGACTTCTTTTCCTGCTACGGAACCGGTATTTGTCACCTTCATCACAAAGGACACCTGATTTTCCGCATAGGAATATCCATCTGCTTCCATCGAAAACGTGGTATAAGAAAGTCCGAAACCAAACGGGTACAATACTTTGCTCTTTGCTGCTGATTCAAAATACCGGTATCCTACATAAATATCCTCCACGTAAAGGTTCTGCTCCAGACCTCCAAAATAAGGATCAGCCGGATAATCGGACATCTGTGCCGCAATCGTATCCGAAAGTCGGCCGGACGGACACACCTTGCCGGTAAGGACATCGACCGTTCCAAAGCCGCCGATCATTCCTCCCTGCCACACATACATCACCGCATCCGGACGATATTGATCCATAAAGCTCATATCCATGATGTTACCGGTGTTTAACAGCACAATCATCTTTGCAAAGCTCTTCCGTACCTTTTGAAGCATGTCCTCTTCGATGGAGGTCAGACAGTACGCGCCCTCCAACATTTTGTTGTCCTTATCCTCACCGGCCGTTCTTGCCAGAATGACAATCGCATATTCGTTCTTTTCGGCAGCCTCTTCGACCAATGCCTCATTCAGTTCCATTTCTTCCTGCGACCAGGGTTCATTTCCCCAGCCGACGCCTTCATCAAACGGATGATCCTTCTCCCACTCGCGGTATACATCCACTAACGACTCATATACCTGCACGTCTTCGCTCTCTTCGAGCGCCTCCAGGATACCGGTCACCTTATTTACATTCACCATACCGCCTGATCCGGTACCGCTCTTATAATAATGAAGCTGCATTCTGCCAAATACAGCAACATGGCTTCCCTTCGGCAGAGGAAGCACATGATTCTGATTCAGCAAAAGCACCTGTCCTTCCGCAACCGCCTGACGGGCCTTCGCTGTATACTTTTCAAAATCCAATACTCTGCTGCTCATAACACCCTCCTGTTATTTCGATTTTATAGTTATATCCTATCCCATTTCTCTTTGGTCTTCTATTATGTTATTAACCAGTTTATAGGTTGATATTGACATTTATTTATTATTATTGCTATATTTGAATGGAGAATATGGGTTGATTTTAAATTATAGTTGTGATCATTTAAAGTCATAAATCGCCTGCCTGCCACGAATTGACGGTTTACTATTTAAGTCACTCAGGATATGTAACAACCATTTATGAAAGGATATCGTGAAATGACTTCCTACTCCCATGAGATTATCAGTGATGACACCCGCCTGCGTCTGCATTTTGCCGTAATTAAGGACAGCCGTTTTTACTCTCCCATGCACTGGCATGGACATCTGGAAATTATTTATCCACTGAAAGGTTATATGACCGCATTCATCAATGAGCAGAAGTATACCCTTTCCCAGCATGATATTCTGATCGTGAATCCACATGAACTGCATTCCACCAGAACACATGGCGGCGTGGATTATCTGCTGCTTCAGATTCCGATGGAAGACTTAAGCCGTGTTCTTGATCACGCCTCCTCCCTGCACGTTAAGGAATATTTTCCTTCCATTATCGGAAGTACCTCTTTGCAGAAAATGCGTAATTACCTGCAGGAATTATGCGATACCTATGAGAATCCACATCCCGGATACCTTCTTCATTTTTCATCTGTACTCTATGAATTTCTGTACGAATTATATGGAAACTACTCCGAAGTCTTAAGTCCGGAGGTGAAAGAAAAGGAAAAGAAAAACTTCGAACGCATGGATGAAATTCTCCAATACATTCGAAGTCATTATCAGGAAGATATTACCCTGCATGATGCAGCATCCGCTCTTCATGTGAGCCATGAATACTTCTGCCGTCTGTTCAGAAAACACACCGGGCAGACCTTTCTGTCCTACCTCAACGCAGTGCGTACCATGCACTTCCATGAAGATCTGCTGCGTACCGGTGCAAGCATTACCGAACTGTTACAACGACATGGCATCCAGAACTACAAGGTATTTTTAAGAGATTTCAAGGCCACCTATGGCTGCTCTCCTGCGGAGCTGCGCAAAACAAAGTAAGTGTGTTCCCTTGCTTCCTTAAGTCCATCGGTTGTGTCATGATCTGTGAGTGAAATTGCTGATAGTCCTTTCTGTCTGGCACTAATTACGAATTCTTCCGGTGTATAGGATCCATCAGAATATATGGAATGCATATGCAAATCAATGTTATTCTTCATCGAATCTCCCTTGTGCATCAATTCAAAATATGAATTCTTTATCGCTTCATTAGAAAGAACCACCGCACATAATGCGGCAGTTCTTCCTGTAATTCCACTTACAGCTTCCTATACAATTCCCGTCACGATCAGTGTACTTACCCCGGGAGTTGCTGTCCATGCTCCGGTTGCCGCATCCTGCGTAAAGGACGCTGCCGGTACAGTCACCTGACCGCTTTGGGTGACAAGCTCTCCGATTGTTTCGTTATAAGAATAATTGGCAGGCTCTGCCCATGTCGTTCCATTAAAGGATACCGCAATATTGGACAGAATCGGATCAAACGTATCGGTTACCACAACACCGGTAGCTGGCGTTGCTGCCGTATTTCCGGTATTCTGGATAAGGAACGTATAGGTCAGTGCTCCGTTTTCCGTAACAGGCACAGGGCTGACCGATTTCGTAATGGTAAGCTGCGGACCGGATTGAGCCGTTATGCTTTCCTGTGCAGTAACCGGTGTGATTCCGCCTCCGGAAACGGTCACGGTATTTCCAATCGTGGATTCGACCGCAAGCGGAGCAAATTCGTTAAGGGCAGCTTCATATACAACGGTTGCATTTCCTCCTGCCGGTACGCTGATACCGTTGATTGTAAAGGGAGGACCTGCATTTACTGCAGGTGCTGCCTGCAATACGCCATTCGTGTAATATCGTACCGTATCCGCCACGTAAGTCAGCGGCACCACTGTACCGGTACCAAATGCATAAGCACCCAGATCATCGGATAACGTAAGTCCCGTCATCGCAATGTTTCCGGAATTCACGATACTGATCACATACGTGATATGATCATTCTGTCCGTAGGTAGTACGGACTGCTGTCTTTGTCGCAGACAGTACCTCAAGGATTTCTCCTACCGCAATGTTAGAATTGGCAACAGCATTTCCATAACGAAGCTGTGCCTGATTCGTAAATCGAGCCATATTCTGCATCCCTTCGTAACTGTTTAAAATGCCACAGTTACATCCTTTCATTTTATTCGGGTATGCTTTATCATATGACAAAAAAATGAATCATGTGCGGTTTATTACACTTCTGTTCCCAAAGTGTTGAAAGAAATCCTATTCCTTATCGTATCCCATAAATCACGGCTGCGGACAGCACAATCTGGATAATGGCAAAGCGGAACACGGTCTGGGTATTGGACCAGCCGCTCACCTTGCGGACATGGTCATGCAGCGGTGTCCGGATGTTCTTCATAATGTGAATCTTACAGACACGGATCAGGGTAACCTTCACAAGTCCCAGTCCTCCATCCAGAATAAGGACAAGTGCAACCGGAATATACAGAAGCGGCGAGCCGCTCTTCAATGCTGCAATACTGATAAAAATACCCATCGCACGGGATCCGGCATCCCCCATCATCAGCTTACTCGGCGTTGCATTATACCACAAATATCCTAAAATACAACTCATAAACACGAGAATCACAAAGGAAAAATCTCCCTGTGCACTAAGCTGCTTGTCCAGAATATAAAAAGTGCCAAGCGTGATAAGTGCCAGTGTTCCCGATAATCCATCCACACCGTCTGCACAGTTCGTCACATTGATGGATGCCCATACCAGAATCACAATCAGAATGCCAAATACAAGCTCCGGAATGGCAACCGTCTTATGAAAAAACGCCAGGTAAATTTCGTTGGAATTAAAGTTCAGGTAGGTAACTGCCACAATGATTGCAATCACGAGATCCAGAATGCCCTTCTTCCATTCTCCCCACGGCTTTTCCGACGCATCATCCATATATCCGGTAATCATTTCCGCGGCAACCAGTATCAGATAGATGATCGTCTCCGTACTCAGCGGGACAAACAAAAACGCGGCAATCGTAAATACTACTACAAAAATAAGACCGGCACCTCTCGGCTTTCCTGCGGACAGCTTGCCATCGTGTGCAAACGCTCTCCCTCCGTCCTTCGGCAGACGGTCACAGAATATTGCCGTGAACACAATCGTTCCCGCAAACGCGATCAAAAGTCCGATTGCTGCAAGGATCGCTTCATTTCTCCCCATCAGATAAGATATCATAACGAAACCTCTTTCCTACTACAATATTATATACAGATCATATTCCTGATTGATCTGATAACTGCTCAGTCAATTCCCAATGCCTTTTTGGCAAGATGATCTGCCAGATCATTATAATGATCCCCGGAATGTCCGGTCACCTTCTGAAAGCGGATGGAAACCTCCTTTGAGGCTTCCTCATAAAATGCTTTATAGGCTTTCGTACCTTCTTTATTGGTCTTCCAGTCCCCAAGACACCACTTTGCAATGCCCTCGTAATCATGGTAAATCGTAATCGCCGGAATATGGTTCTCCATTGCATACCGCATGGCAGCCTCCGCGCCCTTAATCTCTCCTGCCACATTGTGCATTGTGGCAAGCTCCTCATCCCGGTAGGATTTACAGAAGGTCTGCTCACCTTCCTTCAAAAGAACAACCATTCCATAGGAAAACTCTTTCGTTACCTTATTATAGCTTCCATCCACATAGATTGGAACGGTGTCCGTCACTTCTTCTGTAACGGCTCCGCCTTTCATATATGCCTCCGCTTCTTCCAGCGTTTTAAAGCTCTTATATTCTGCACCGGAATAACCATGGACATTCTTCTTACATTCTTCCCATGTACGGAAAATTCCGGTCACCGTACCCTTCCGCACAGCATAAAACTTTCCTGCCATGCATTACATCCTTTCCGGTGCACTAAAGCCCAGCACATCAATACATGCCTCCAGAATTTCCTTAGTCAGGATCAGAAGTCCAAGCCAGCTGCGCTTCTTTGTCTCATCCTCTTCTGCAAGAATCCGGTTTTCATGGTAAAAACGGTTCAGTGCATTGGCAAGATCATAAATGTAGGCACAGATCTTGTGCGGTGCAACCTCATCATATGCATTTTCCATCATGGCATTGAAACGTGCAATCGTCATCATTAATGCCTTCTGGGAATCCGTATCTGCTTCTTTTAAGGTCAAATTTGTAAGATCCTCTCCCTGTTCCTTTGCTTTCGCAAGAATGGATTTGATCCGGACGATGGTATAAAGAATGTACGGACCGGTATCTCCTTCAAAGGAGGTGAACTTATCAATATCAAAAATATAATCCTTGGAAGCCTGATTGGACAGATCTCCGTATTTAATTGCAGAAAGTGCAATGATCTTTGCGGTATTTCTGGCCTCTTCCTCGTCTACCTCACGGCTTTCCACGATCTTCTGATACATCTTCTCATTGATTTCATTGATCAGCATTTCAAGACGCATCACGCCGCCGTCACGGGTCTTGAACGCATGTCCGTCCGCACCGTTTACCGTACCGAATCCAATATGCACAAGCTCGGTATCTTCATCCACCAGTTTGGTCTTGCGTGCGCAGCGGAAAACCTGCTCAAAATATAGATCCTGCCGCTTGTCCGTGAGATAGATCATCTGATCCGGATGATACTCACGCATTCTCTCCATAATGGTCGCCAGATCTGTCGTATTATATAAGGAAGCACCGTCTGATTTCAGAATCATACAGGGCGGAATTTCCTTAGTATCGGTATCTTCCTTAACGTCCACAACCAGAGCGCCATCGCTGATATATGCATAGCCCTCCTTCTTCATGTAATCCACCATGCCCGGGATCACATCATGCACATCACTTTCACCCTTCCAAAGGTCAAAGGTTACATTCAGGTTATCGTAGTTACGCTTCATATCCGCAACAGAAATTTTGATAATCTGTTTCCACAAAGCTCGATACCCTTTCACTCCGCTTTGGAGCTTAAAGGTTGCTTCCATTGCTTTTTCTTTATATGCCGGATCTTCCTTGGACTTCCTGCTTGCAGTAGGATAAATCTCCTCAAGCTCCGTAACCGTCACCGGTGCCTCCTCCGGATATTCGCCATCAAAGCTTTCATCAAAATATACAAGATCCGGGTAACGCTCCTTCATCTCGGTGATGACCAGTCCCATCTGCAGACCCCAGTCTCCCATGTGAATGTCACCGATCACCTTGTGTCCGATGTAACGGGCGATTCTCTTTACACTTTCACCAATAACTGCAGAACGGAGATGTCCGACATGAAGCGGCTTTGCCACGTTCGGTCCGCCGTAATCCACAATAATCGTCTTCTGTTTCTCAGGGGCATTAAGCCCAAACTTCTCTTCCTTCTCCATCTGTGTCAGATAGTCTGCCAGAAAGCTTCCCTTAATCTTTAAATTCAAAAAGCCGGGAGCAACTGCCTGTACCTCTGCAAAAACCCTGCTGTCCGTACACTTGTCTGCGACGTCGTTCGCAATCATGATCGGTGCTTTCTTATAGAGCTTCGCACCTGCCATTGCCCCGTTACACTGATATTCACAAAGATCCGGGCGGTTCGATACGGTTACCTTTCCCAGCTCCCTGTCATACCCGGCTGCTTCAAATGCCTGTTTCATTTCGTTTGAAATTAAGTCCAAAAATTTTTCCATTATGATATACCTTTCCCATTTTCTCTGAGATTATAACGATTCAAGTATAACGGTTCAAATACAACTATTCAAGTCTATTTTCCGCTTTCTCGTGTTCTTCCCTCTCTGCTTTAGAAAAAATACAGCCACAGTAATCCTGTCGGTACAGATCGTATTCCTTCGACAATTCCACCGATCTCTTATAGCCGTTTTTCTTCTTAAAATCGGATGGCAGAAAGGGAACCTCCAGTTCCTCCGAAAGCTGCTGCCCGATCTCATTAATTTTGGCTGCATTCTTAAGCGGACTGATGGTTAATGTCGTAGTAAAATAATCCGCCTCTGCTTTCTTCGCCTGCAGCGCTGTTTCACGAAGCCGCATCTCATAACAGCGGAAACACCGCTCGCCACCCTCCGGACACTTCTCATATCCCCTGCTCATCGCAAAGAACTGTTCCGGCACATAATCCCCTTCCACAATCTCAATCGGATAGGCATCCCCCATTGCATTGAAAATTCCAATGAGGCGCTTCTGCTCGATGACACGCTTACGGTACTCGGCATCCTCCGTGATATTCGGATTGTAATAAAAAACGGTAATAGAAAAAAAGGAACGCAGATACTCCAAAACATAGCTGCTGCAGGGCGCACAGCAACTATGCAGGAATAAATGCTTTCCTTTTGTTTCCGGTTGTTCTAATAAATGATCTAATTGTCTGGCATAATTTACGTTATTCATAAAATGATTTTACCATAAATCATCTGCCATTTGTAGTCTCTTTCTGTGGGTTCTGCGATCTGCGGTATTTATAAACTGTTTAACCTTTTACAGCCCCCTGTGTCAGACCATCGACAATGTTATTGGAGAAACAGCAATATACAACGACCGTAGGAATAATCGCAAGCACAATGGCTGCAAACATCTGACAGTAATTGGTATTATATGGTCCGACAAACTTTGTCAGGGAAACCGGAAGGGTTTTCTTGGCTTCCTTTGAAATAAATACCATGGCAAGAAGCAGTTCGTTCCAATTAGCCACAAAGGACATCAGACCTGTCACCATGAATCCGGTCTTGGCAAGCGGCAGAGCCACATGCGTAAACATCCGGTACACAGAACACCCGTCAATGCAGGCCGCTTCAAACAATTCCCTCGGGATTCCCGCAAAGAATCCCACCAGTATGTAAATTGTAATCGGAAGCGAAAATGTAATGTAAGGAATTATAATTCCCAATAAAGTATTACTGAGTCCGATTTTGGAAAACTGGATAAACAGCGGAATCAATACGCAATGCACCGGGATCATCATACCAATCAGAAAATAAGTCATGGTAAGCTTTGATAATTTCCAGCGCAGAATGGCAATCGCATAAGCTGCCATGGAACCAAACAGCATGGATAATACCAGTGTGATGGAACATACAATAAAGGAATTCAATGTTGCCTTTCCAAGGTTACCCATCGTCCAAGCAAATTCATAGTTTTCAAACATCGGCCGGTCAGGCAGTGCCCACGGTGAAATCATCAATACCGCATCGTCCTTCAGTGAGGTAATTACCACCCAGATCAGCGGAACCAGATAAATTAAAGCCAATAACACAAGAAATATGTAAATAAATACCTTGATAACTTTCGACTTCGTACTCATTCATCAGCCCTCCTACATTTCATAGTTATCTACTTTAACAAACTTGTTAATGAACACAGTAACCACCAGACACATTACAAGTAATACAACACCAATGGCCGAGCCATAACCAAGCTTATTGTACTTAAATGCCTGATCATACAGATGCGTTGCCAGCACATGTGCCCTGTTGCCAAGGAAGCCTTCCGGAATCATGTTATAAACAAGATCAAAGAACTTTAAAGATCCGATTGCATTTAAGGACATTGCCGTCGCAACCATCGGCCGGATGAGCGGCAATGTAATTCTGGTAAAGGCCTGTGTCTTGGTTGCTCCATCAATATAGGCAGCTTCATAAATATCGTTACTGATACCGGAAATCTGCGCCATATAAAGCATCATGGACTGGCCAACATACTGCCATAAGGCTACCACTGAAATTACAATAATCGGAAGAATAATGTATCCATCTGTATTAAAAAGCCACTGAGGCCCCTCCGTACAATCCTTAATCAAACCAAGGGAAGCCATAATCTGATTGATACCAAGCTTTGGTGTAAATACAAACATCCACATCAGACCAAGTGCCGCAGATGAAAGAACACACGGCAGGTAATAAATATTTTTAAACAGATTCCGTCCCTTTTTGATATTGGTTAGTAATGCCGCAAGAACCAGACCCAGAATCAGCTGTGACACACAGGAGAAAATCATAAAGAAAATGGAGTTCCGAAGTGCGTACCGCATCGTTTTATCCTTGGTAAACAACAGAATATAATTTTTTAATCCGGTAAATTTAATCGGATAATTTACTTTGTAGTCACAGAAAGAAAAATAAACCGCCCGGCAGATTGGATAAAACAGCACTGCCGTAAAAAGAATAAATGCCGGAGCAATAAATAAAATAATTGCCTTCTTGTTTCGTAGTAATTTGTCCATAACCCCATTCCTTTCTTTATGTACTAATCATATCCACAGGATATGAATTGCCAACCTTATGCATATCCCCTACGCTTCCCCATTGCTGACCTTTCTATAAAGGACTTTATAAGTCATTTTCACACAACGAATCGCATTTCCTTCCAAAAGTTCCCTATAGAAAGGTCAGCACCCTCTTGGGGTGCTGGCCAAAAGTAATTTCATCTAAAACTTACCAGACATTCATCTCGTAATAATCCTGAATAGGCTGTAAAGCAGTTTCGGGATCTTCACCCTTGAAAATTTCTACAAAACAGTTATCAAATGTAGAACCGGCTTCGGTATCTGCAAGAGATTCATTGTAGAATCCAAATGTAGAGGAAGCATTCTTGAATACATCCATAACATAAGCAAGTTCCGGAGGCGCAACGTTTTCATCATATTCAACGGATGTTACCGGGATCTTACCACCAACTTCTGCGGTATATTTCTGCGCAGTGTCATCTGTAAAGTACTTCATAAGCGCGATAGCAGCTTCCGGATACTTGGTGGATGCACTCATGCAAAGGGAATCAGACTTTGCAATCACTCTGTTTGCATCCGGATTACCACCGGTAACTGCAGGGAATGCAAACACACCAACCTTATCCGCAAAGCCTTCTGCGCAGGAACCATTGATCTGTCCGATTGCCCAGGAACCCTGAATCAGGATTGCTGCTTCTTCATTATAAAACGCTGCAGTAGCAATATCATTATCATCACCGGCTGCGGTCTTCTGGAAATATTTGGAAAGCTCCTGAATCTGCTTTCCTGCGTTGATCACCTTTTCATCCTTCCAATCAGTCTTATGATCTGCAATATCGCTCAGAACCAGACCATTTCTGTCACAAAGATAACCGGCTACCATGGATAAGCACCATGCTGTACCTGCGGAAATGGTAATTGGTGTATAGCCTGCATCCTGCAGTTTCTGACAGCTGGTCAGCAATTCGTCAAATGTCTTGGGCACCTCTGCGCCAGCCTTCTCAAACATCTCTGTGTTATAGAATACACAGGCAGCTGCAATATTAAGCGGAATAGCATAAATACCATCTGAATATGTACCACCTGCAAATACAGCATCTGATGTAAACGTATCTTTCCATCCGTCTGCCAGATAATCATCCAGCTTTGCAGCAACGCCTGTCAAAGCATAATCATTTAAGTTGGCTCCCGGAGAAGCGATAAATACATCCGGTGTCTCGCCAGCTGCCACAAGAGCATTCAGCTTCGTATAGTATTCTTCCAGATTGGTTGTGATCGGAGTTACATGATATTTTCCTTCATAATCCTTGTTAAATCTGTCAATGGTTTCTTTATAACCAATTGAGATCAGATCCTCTGTTGCATTCAAATCATCCCAGAACATCCAGGTGATTTCCTGGACCTCACCGGAATCTGCAGAGGCAGAATCTGTTGAAGCAGAATCTGTTGAAGCAGAACTGCTTGTGGAGCCTGCGGAAGTATCTGCAGTAGAGCTTCCACATCCTGCAAGACAGGACAGAACCATCGCTGCTGATAAAACCGTCGCTAATACGCGTTTCAATTTCATAACTATTTCCTCCTTTATATGTTTCCCCCTCATTTACGGAACGGGTAATGTTGATAAACAAACTATAACAAACCCATATCCTGACAGCATTATAATAATTGCTTAATGATTATTAATTCTTGCTTTTTTATTGACCTTTAATTTGTATGGTTTTATGATATTATCTGTAAGAATCAGTTTGAATTGTATGTTATTTGCATATTTTTCAAATATTTTACGCATCTTTTATATACAATTTGTCTTTTGACTAAATTAATTAATTTTTTAGCTGATTTTTAACACGTGAGCAGAATAGCAATTACTAGCATTTCTACACTTCAATTTTGTGCTCTGATACTGATACCATTTTTCATTTGCCAGAACATACAGAGGGGAATGTATGGGAAAGGAAATCTTATGATTGAAACTTTAGAGGGGATTCGGGAAATAGCAAATTTCAAAGAGGGAATGCATCTTTGTCTGTATGACAATGATAACGTGGAAGATTATCCACCTCACTGGCATGCCCCCATTGAAATTATTATGCCAATTGAAAATACCTATCGGGCAGTCTGCGATAATGTAGAATATATGATTTATCCCGATCAGATTCTTCTGATTAATTCCGGTGTTATCCATTCCCTGTTTGCGCCTCCCTCCGGGCGGCGCCTGATCTTCCAGGCCGATTATACTCTTCTTCACCAGACCCGCGATATCTCCAATGTGTTAGCTACTCTTCCTTCCACCATGCTGATTACTCCCGAAAGCAACGAAACTGCCCATCAGCAAATCCGGATGCTTCTGCTGCAGATCCGTGATGAATATGCAATGGGCAATTCTATGTTCGAAGCTGCAATCCATGCAAAGCTCATCGAAATTTTCGTATGGCTCGGACGGGAGCAGTCTCCCTGGCTTCTAAGCTCCGGTACAGGCAATAATACTTACAAGAAATATATGGAAAAATTTTTGGGAATATGTGATTATATCAGCGAACACTGTACAGAAAACATCACTCTTGAAGAGACTGCAAAAAGAGCCGGCTTCAGTAAATACCACTTCAGCCGGCTCTTTAAATACTTTACCAATGTTTCTTTTTATAAATATGTAAATAAGAAGCGCATCAGTTATGCGGAAAATCTGTTGATCAATCCAGAGCTGACGGTTACGGAGGTTTCTTCCTTATCCGGCTTTGACAGCCTTTCTTCCTTCATCCGGATGTTCAAAATCATCAAAGGCTGTACTCCGACTGACTTCCGCAATATGCATAAGCTGTAATGCTCCTTACTCCTGCCGTCAATTACTTACTGAGAGGACTTTTACGATAAATAATGTCATCACGGGAAGGACCGTTCGATACCATCGTGATCGGATAACCGATCTGCTCCTCTACGAACTCGATATATTTACGACAGTTCTCCGGAAGCTCCTCATAATTCCTGATACCGCGGATATCACACTTCCATCCGGGTAAGGTCTTTAATACCGGCTTTGCCTTCTCAAGCTTCCAGGTTACCGGGAAGTCAGTCGTAACCTCACCGTCAATATCATATCCGACGCAAACCGGGATCTCATCGAGATATCCCAGAACATCCAGTACGGTAAATGCCACATCCGTTGTTCCCTGCAGACGGCAGCCATACTTACTTGCCACACAGTCAAACCAGCCCATACGTCTCGGGCGTCCTGTGGTTGCTCCGAATTCACCGCCATCACCACCGCGTCTTCTTAATTCATCTGCTTCCTCTCCGAAGATTTCGGATACAAAGGCACCTGCACCAACTGCAGAAGAATAAGCCTTGCATACGGTAATGATCTGCCTGATTTCATAAGGCGGGATCCCTGCTCCGATTGCACCGTAAGCGGCAAGTGTCGAGGAAGAGGTTACCATCGGATAAATTCCGTGATCCGGATCCTTCAGGGTTCCAAGCTGTCCCTCTAATAAAATGGTCTTTCCTTCCTTAATTGCACGATCCAGATAAGAAGATACATCGCATACATAAGGTGCGATCATATCACGATATTCGTGCAGGGTCTTTAACAATTCTTCCGGGTCAATCGCCGGCTTATGATAGAGATATTCCAGAATGACATTCTTCTGTTCACAGACTCTCTGTACTTTTTCTTTTAAGGTGTCTTCATCGAACAGTTCACTTACCTGGAAACCGATCTTTGCATATTTATCCGAATAAAAAGGTGCGATACCGGACTTGGTCGATCCGAAGGACTTGCCTCCCAGACGCTCCTCTTCATACTGGTCAAAAAGAACATGATATGGCATTACGATCTGGGCACGCTCTGATACCAGAATCTTCGGTGCCGGTACTCCCTTGTCGGTAATTGACTTGATTTCATTGAATAATACCGGGATATTCAGTGCCACACCATTTCCGATGATGCTGGTTGTATGATTGTAAAATACACCGGACGGCAAGGTATGCAATGCGAACTTACCATAATTATTTACGATGGTATGTCCTGCATTGGCACCACCCTGAAAACGGATAATGATATCCGCCTGCTGTGCCAGCATATCTGTGATCTTTCCCTTTCCTTCATCTCCCCAGTTCGCTCCTACAACTGCTTTAACCATGTTCCTGCTTCCTCCTTGCATGTTGCTGCATACTATTTACAGAATTTCAGACTGTCCTGCACTGCTTTACAGCCTGTATTGTGATATCTGTTCTGCACTCTTTCTCTTGCACAGAACCACACATTTTTTAGTATAACACTGATAATAGCATAAATAAAATTAATATTGCTTATATTATTCATAAGTGTTGATTATATTATATCTTATATGTTATAATCTACCTGATTCATAAAAAGCTCCATTCAAAGAGAGCAGATTTTAACAATGATAAAACCAGACATATATCCCAACATAGTAACAGAAATATCCGTTACAGTTCACACAGAAAGGCTCCCTTATGAACAACCTTGAATTATACAAAACCTTTTATTATGTTGCCAAAGCCGGAAGCATTACCGCAGCCGCACAGCAGCTTTCCCTCACACAGCCGGCCGTCAGCCAGTCCATGAAACAGCTGGAAGCCCAGTTAAATGTTTCCCTCTTCCAACGGACTGCCAAGGGCATCCGTCTCACCAAAGAGGGAGAAATCCTGTTTCCCTATGCCGAAAGCTGTTGTGAAAGCATCCGTCAGGGTGAGCAGAAGCTGAAGGAACTGATGAATCTTGATCTGGGCGAAATCCGGATTGGTGCCAGCGATATGACCCTGAAATACTATCTGCTGCCCTTCCTGGAACAGTTCCACCGCCGGTATCCGAAAATCAAGGTCATCGTTTCCAATTCCCCGACTCCGGAAACACTGACGGCCCTTTCCGAAAACCGGATTGACCTGGGCGTTGTGAGTTCACCGCTCCCTGCCCTGAATGACTTCGTTGCACACAAGGTACGGGAGGTTCAGGATATTTTCGTTGCTGCAGGTCGCTTCTGGGAATTAAAAAACAAGCAGCTGTCCTATGAAATGTTAGAACAACTGCCTGTCATCTGTCTGGAAAAGAATACCAGTACACGCCAATATATGGATACCTTTTTAGCACAGAATCAGGTTTTCCTTGCACCTGAATTTGAACTGGCAACCAGTGATATGATCGTCCAGTTTGCGCTCCGGAATCTGGGGATCGGCTGTGTCATGAAGGATTTCGCACTGGAAGCCTTAGAAAGCGGTGAGCTGTTTGAGCTGTGCTTTACTCCAGTAATGCCGCCCCGGAGCTTCTATCTGATCCACCGTGAAACCATGTCACTGGCTCCTGCCGCACAGAAATTTATTACCCTGTTTGAGTAAGCCATGTTCTTCCCCGTAAGCTGCGCATCCCTGCGGAGCTTTTTGCTTTATAAGGCTTTCCTATAAAGCAAAGAAATGTACACCGGCAGCGCGCAGTACCTCTTCCGCCTTTTTCGGGTCGGACGGCTTAATAACAATCGCTGCCTCATCGGTCTTCGTACAAAGCGCATACATATATTCCACATTTAAGCTCTCTTTACACAGAACATGCAGGATTTCCTGCAATGCGCCCACCTTGTGGGGAAGTGTCACGGCAACGACATCATTCAGGGTTGCCGAAAATCCATTTTCCTTTAATGCCTCGCGTCCCTTTTGCGGATCGCTTACGATCAGGCGCAGCATGCCATAATCACTGGTATCTGCAAGGCTTAAAGAAATAATATTAATGTTCTCTTCTTTCAGTAAATTCAGGACATCCTCAAGACGTCCTTCTCTATTTTCAATAAAAACAGAAAGCTGTTTCATTCAGGCACCTTCTTTCTATACCAGTTTACGGTTATCAATAACATGAACGGCCTTACCCATGCTTCGTTCGATGGTCTTTGGTTCTACCAGTTTTACCTTTACCGCAAGACCAATTGCCTGCTGGATGGTATGCGCAATCTTCTTGCTTAAGTTTTCAAGCTCCCTGATCTGATCAGAGAAGAATGCCTCCTCCACCTCTACCTGTACTTCGAGTGTATCAAGATTATTCACACGATCGACAATCATCAGGTAATGAGGAGTTGTTCCATTCATTTCAAGCAATGCAGCTTCGATCTGAGACGGGAATACATTCACTCCGCGGATAATGAGCATATCATCGGAACGCCCTACAAAGCGGCTGATTCTGGCGGTTGTTCTGCCACACTCACATCTGTCATAGGTAATGCTTGTCAGATCCTTTGTACGATAACGGATAAGTGGCAGCCCCTCCTTCGTCAGCGTGGTAAATACCAGTTCACCGGTTTCTCCTGCTGCTACCGGCTCTAATGTTTCTGCACTGATAATTTCCGGGAAGAAATGATCCTCCTGGATATGTAAGCCCTTGTGATATTCACAGTCACAGGCAACACCCGGTCCCATGATCTCAGACAGCCCATAAATATCATGTGCATGGATGTGAAGCTTCTCTTCTATCTGATGACGCATCTGCTCTGTCCACGGTTCCGCACCGCAGATCGCGGTCTTTAACTTAATCTTATCGATATCCCCGTCATGCTCTAAGGTCTCTGCAATATGAAGCAGATAGGAAGGTGTACAGGCAATTGCCGTAACCCCGAAGTCCTTCATCATCGTAGTGAGCTTTTTCGTATTACCGGTAGACATCGGAACAACCGTTGCTCCCAGATATTCCGCTCCGTAATGGGCACCAAGTCCACCGGTAAATAATCCGTAACCATAAGCGATCTGAATAATATCACCTCTGGTAACCCCGGCCATCGTCAGGGATCTTGATACACATTCTGACCAGATATCAATATCTCTTCTCGTATAACCAACTACTGTTGCCTTGCCGGTCGTTCCGCTCGATGCATGAACCCGGACAATGTCGGACTGCGGTGCTGCAAATAATCCAAACGGATAGGTGTCTCTTAAATCATTCTTGGTCGTGTAAGGAAGCTTCGTAATATCCTCAATTCCTCGGATATCTCCCGGCTCAATCCCGGCCTCCTGCATCTTCTTCCGGTAATATTCCACGTTGTGATATACACGGTTTACTACCTTCACAAGCCGCTTGCTTTGCAGCTCTGCAAGCTCATCCCTGCTGATACATTCTTTGGTCTCATTCCATATCACTTTTGTTTCCCTGCCTTCTCTTTCTTTTCGTTTTTATATCAAAAGTTCTTCCTGCCTGAACTTCTGTATCCTGCATACCCAATGTCAACTGCCCGGTTCTATCCAAGTGCATATCCGGCTTCAAATGCCCTGGTATTAATTTCGATGGTCTTTTGCGGAACCGTCTCTTCAATGACCTTGAGCCAGTCCTCTTTCGCAAAGTCCATTCTCTTTGCTGCCACACCAATGATAATCGTATTAAAGACTCTTGCATTGCCGATTTCCTTGGCAAGTGCCTGTGCGTCCAGTGAAATCACCTGATGCTTCTTTTTCAGATTCTCAATAATGTTCTCCGGATACTGTGCAGCCCCGATGGACACCGGCATCGGATCCATGCGAAGATCATTGACAATCATAACTCCGTCCTTTTTCAGGAAATGTGCATACCGGAGTGCTTCGAGGCGTTCAAAGGCAATCAGCACATCTGCCTGTCCTTCTTCTACAATCGGCTCCGCTACCTTGTCCCCATAGCGGACATAGGTTACTACACTTCCGCCACGCTGTGCCATTCCGTGAACCTCGGAAATCTTCACATCATACCCTGCCTTACGGGTAATTCCTCCTAAAATACGGCTCGTAAGCAGGGTTCCCTGACCACCGACACCCACAATCATAATATTCTTCGTTTCCATCTCTTCGCCCTCCTACTTCTGATTGGGCACTAAAGAAATAGCGCCGAATTTACAGTTCTTCATGCACAGACCACAGCCATTGCACATCGTTTCATCAATGACCGCTTCTCCGTTTGCGCCCTTATGCATTGCCGGACATCCGGATACCATACACAGTCCGCACTTCTTACATTTTTCAACATCAACCACACATTTGCCCTTCGGTACAAAAGTCTTAAGCAGTGCACACTGGGATTTCGTGATAATGACAGAAACCTCTTCTCTCTGGGTTTCTTCTTTGATCAGCTTCTCTAAGCCTTCAATGTCAAAGGCATCCACTTCATAAACATGCTCAATGCCCATTGCCTTGCAAAGCTTATAAATGTTAATCATATATGTCGTATCGCCCATCAGGGTCTTTCCGGTTGCTGCATGATCCTGATGACCGGTCATACCGGTTGTAGAGTTATCCAGAATAATTACGGTTCCGGTTGCCTGATTGTATACCATATTCATAAGGGAATTGACACCGGTATGTAAAAAGGTGGAATCTCCGATTACGGCTACCCAGTTCTTGATATAATCTTTGCCCTTCGCCTTCTCCATTCCGTGAAGGTTACTGATACTTGCGCCCATACAGACGGTCGTATCCACAACGCTCAAAGGAGCTACCGCGCCTAAGGTATAACACCCGATATCACCGGATGCATGAATCTTTAATTTCTTCAATACGGAATAAACGCTTCTGTGCGGACATCCCGGACAAAGGATCGGCGGTCTTGCAGGAACCTGTGCAGCTTCTTCAAGATCCAGATCTTCCTTAAGAATTGCCCTGCGAAGCATATTGGCACTGTATTCACCCTGTACGGTAAAGATTTCCTTACCGATACACTTGATTCCCCAGGATTTCACCTGTTCCTCAATGACAGGCTCCAGTTCCTCCACAATATAAAGGGTATCTACCCTGGAAGCAAACTCCTCAATCAGGGTCTTCGGAAGGGGATGTACCAGACCAAGCTTTAATACGGAAGCATTGGGAAGTACTTCCTTAACATACTGGTAAGGAATTCCACTCGTGATCACACCGATCTTCGTATCGTTATATTCTACTTTATTAATATCAAGCGTTGCCGCATCCGCTGCCATTTTCTTTAAACGTTCCTCTACCACGAGGTGACGCTTAATGGCATTGCCCGGCATCATGACGTTCTTGGCAATATTCTTCTCATACGGCTTATCCGGAATCTGCTGACGTTCCTCTAAGTGAACCACACCCTGCGAATGTGCCAGTCTGGTTGTTGTACGGAACATAATCGGTGTATCATACTGCTCGGAAAGCTCGAAGGCTCTCTTAATAAACATCCTTGCTTCTTCACTGTCCGACGGCTCGATTACAGGAACCATGGCAGCACGTGCTACCATACGGGAATCCTGCTCATTCTGGGAGCTGTAAATCCCCGGGTCATCGGCTGCAACCAATACCAGTCCTCCGTTTACTCCACTGTAGGAAATGGTATAAAGCGGATCGGATGCCACATTGACACCAACATGCTTCATGGATACAAGGGCACGCACTCCACTGATCGAGGCTCCGATTGCCACTTCGGTTGCCACCTTTTCATTCGGAGACCACTCGGAATATAATTCATCCTTATATTTCACCAGATTCTCACTGATTTCCGTACTGGGTGTTCCCGGATATGCTGCAGATACCTTTACACCGGCTTCGTACGCACCTCTGGCGATTGCGGCATTTCCCAGCATCACAACAGTTGTTCCTGCTACTTCTTTACTCAAAATAAAACCACCTCTCTGTTTATTCTTTAGTCCAAACGATCAAAACCTATTACAAATCATATCACACTTTTGGTCTTTTGCCAATCAAAGTGTTACTGTAAAAAAGTCCCCTGCAAAAACGTTCCGGAAAAAGCTAATCCCCCTCCTGTGACCGGCATAACCGAGCCACGGGAAGGGGCTTTTGCTTCATTCATGTTCTATTTCCTGAACACTGCTTATTTGATCTCTACAATCCAGCCTTCCGGAGCCTTGATGGTTCCCATCTGGATTCCGGTTAAGGTATCATACAGCTTCTTTGTAACAGGTCCCATCTGCTCCATTCCGCTTGGCAGACAGATTTCCTTACCATGATCCACTATCTTGCCGATCGGGGAAATAACGGCTGCAGTACCGCACAGACCTGCTTCTGCGAAGTCTTTTACTTCATCAAAATATACTTCTCTTTCTTCTGCTTCCAGTCCGAGATATTCTCTTGCCACCTGTAACAGGGAACGTCTTGTAATGGAAGGAAGGATGCTGCCTGACTTCGGTGTTACGACCTTGCCGTCCCTGGTTACGAAGATGAAGTTTGCTCCACCTGTTTCCTCTACCTTGGTTCTGGTCTTTGCATCGAGATACATGTTCTCATCGTATCCCTGATTATGTGCATCTACAATGGCATGAAGGCTCATTGCATAATTTAATCCTGCTTTGATATGACCGGTTCCGTTCGGTGCTGCACGGTCAAAGTCACAGACACGGATGGTAATCGGCTTGGCACCGCCCTTGAAGTAAGGTCCGACCGGTGTTGCAAATATACGGAACTGATATTCGGAAGCCGGCTTTACGCCGATAACCGGATTCGATCCGAACATATATGGACGAAGATAAAGTGTTGCGCCACTTCCGTAAGGTGGAACGTAGGCTTCGTTTGCTTTCACTACCTGCTTAATTGCTTCTACGAAACGCTCCTTCGGGAAGATCGGCATTTCCAGTCTGGCTGCACTCTGCTCTAATCTTTCGCCATTTAAATCAGGACGGAAAACCACGGTACGGCCATCGCTGGTAGTATATGCCTTCAGTCCCTCAAATACGGTCTGTGCATACTGAAGAACACCTGCACACTCATTCAGCACAATATTGGCATCCTGTGTCAGTCCGCCTTCATCCCAGGCTCCATTCTTATAATTTGATACATAACGGTAATCCGTCTGAATATAACCGAAACCGATATTACCCCAGTCAATGTTCTTCTTTTCCATCACTGTTCTCCTCCAAGCTCTGTATAATATAACTGTTATTTATTATTATCCTATCCTTATAAAAAGTCAATAGTTATGACTAATTATGAATATTTCATCATTGCCTCTATTGTTTCCTCAAAGAACCACTTATTCACACGTCTGCGCAGGATGCCGAAGGTTTCACCATCGGTAAAGGATCCGTTATCCCAGACGCAGCAGGTGATGCCGTTGGCTCTGGCCGCTGCCGTATAATATGCATAATAATCCACACGGTCCTGCGTGTTGTTGTCACGGTTCACGGCGCCGTACTCTCCAATCACAACCGGAATTCCCTTAGAGACAAATTTGTTATACAGACTGTTCATCAGATCATTGATCTCATAAACACTCTTGGGATCCTCCCATGAAAAGTAGTCCGTTGCTTCGCTCTCACTTCCCGGGCGGAGCGCAAAGTTATAAGGGGTATACGCATGAACGGAAACAATCAGTTTATCTGAAACAATATCATTCGGGAGCTGATAAAGATCCGTAATGGCTCCCGCTAAGGAAGCATCATAGCCTGGCATCATCAGATAACGTTCCACATTGTTTCCTCCGGTTGCACGCACGGTATCCACAAAAAGCTGGTTCAGGCGGTTAATGCTCCCGGCTGCGTCCTTGCATTCTGCCACACCTGCATTGAAATTCCATTCGTAATCCGTTCCGGCAAGACGGGGTTCATTCAGTGATTCAAATATCAGGTGCTCGTCATAATCCTTAAAGCGTTCCGCTACCTGTGTCCAGATTCCACGGATATACCGGTCGGACTCCTCCGCATGTGCCGTATCCGGATAATAGCCACCCTCTCCTTCGATGTTAGCGGTATTATCATGGTGTGTGTTTAAAATGACATACATGCCATTGTCATACGCATAATCCACAACCTCCTGCACACGGTCAAGCCATGCTTCACTGATGACCGGGCCATTGCCGTCATCCGTTACATGATTGTGCCAGGTCACCGGAATACGCACGGTACGGAAGCCTGTATTCTTTAACGTATCAATCATTTCCTTTGTCGTAACAGGGTTCCCCCAGATTTCTTCGGAAGAAATATCATCTCCATACATCTTTCCCTGGGAATACGCATCCAGTGTATTTCCGAGATTCCAGCCTGTTTTCATATCCTTTACAAACCGAAAGCACTCCTTGTCCGGAATCTGCTTTGCCTCGATGGTAATTTCAGGGATACTGCCGCTTTCCACGCTAAAGCCCGGATCAAGCTGCGTTCCCTCCTCCGGTTTTGATGCCTCAGGGGCATCCGTCCCGGTAAGCTCATCTCCGTCTGCTTCTTCACTCTGTTCTCCGCCTGCTTCTCCTGTCTGCGCTTCCTGCGCTGCTTCCTGCGATGCAGCCGCACCCGTGCCCTGTCCTCCACAGGCGGTAAGCCCTAATGCTGTCACAAGTAATATGGCTGCCATACTTTTTCCTTTCATCATGCACCATCTCCTCTGTTTTATCTGTCGTTATACCGTTCCGCCACAATCATACCGAAAAATCATTTCTGCACAATCATTTCTGCACTGTTAAACGGCTGCGCTCATATTTTACAAAAGTGTAAGGTATATCAAAATAGGTCTGCTCATCGCTGTCTGCAGTCACTATCCACTCCGGATCTTTCTCCAGATTCGGGAAGTGCGCGTCTGCCTGATATTCCATATCAATCCGTGTGGCATGAACCACATCACAGTAAGGAAGCAGCTGCCGGTAAACGCTCTCACCGCCGATCACATAGACATCCTCCGACCGGTACTGCTTCAATTCCTCCTGCAGCTCCGCAAGGGAATGTACTATCTTTGCTCCCTTCACCTGATAGTCCGGATTCTCTGTTAATACAATATTCACCCGGTTTACAAGCGGCATCCCGTTAGGAAAGCTCTCTAAGGTTTTTCGTCCCATAACAACCACTTTACCATCGGTTTCCTGCCGGAAAAACTTCATATCTGCCGGAATACTCACAAGCAGTTCATTATGATTTCCGATTGCCCAATTATTATCTACTGCTACAATCATGTTCATGACCGTATTCATCTCCTGTTTCTGCTATTCTTTATTTTCACAGTCAACTCGCAAATCCGCACTTCGTGCTCTCCATCCTGCTTCGCAGGATATTTGCTCGTTAATGAGCCCTGAAAACCAAATGTCTGCTTCGCAGCCGCTTGCTTTTCCTTGGGCTCATTATATTTTATATCATGGTCCGCTCTCTTTTCTTTATGATATCCATCTGATTGATCCGGTTCTCTCCTGATCAGATATCCCGGTCCCATTTATCGCACAGTGCGGTTACCTGATCTGCAAACTTCGCAAGATCCTTATTCGCACACCCTTCATTCTTATGAATAATGGTAAGAAGTCTCTGACCTGCTGCCAGCAATCTGCTGAATACATCCGCACCGGTGCGTACCTTCTTCTTTGCAACCGGAATCGGCTGTGCTTCGTACTCCAGCTTATTCGTCAGCAGATTAAACACCGTTCCGCTGTAAGGCGCATAAGCCTTTAATCCATGCTCCACCTGCAGGCATTCCACGAAGGACTTGCACACAGAATCCTCCCCATGTACCACGAAAACCCTGCGCGGCTTTTCGGCAAAGGCGCTCACCCATTCAATGAGCCCGTTCTTATCCGCATGTCCGGACAGCCCGGCAAGCGTTTTAATACTGGCGCGTACCTGGATCGGTTCTCCAAAGAGCTTCACCTCATCGATCCCTTCCACCAGAACACGTCCTAATGTTCCGACTGCCTGATAGCCTACGAACAGGATCGTACATTCCGGTCTCCATAAATTATGCTTTAAATGGTGGCGGATCCTTCCTGCTTCACACATACCGGATGCGGAAAGAATTACCTTCGGGGTATTCTCGAAATTGATCGCCTTGGATTCATCACTCGTGATGGAAAGCCGAAGCCCCGGAAATGCAATCGGATTAATGCCCTTTTTCACCAGTGCCATGGCATCCTCATCAAAGCAGTCCAGTTCATTTTTATGGAAAATACCGGTTGCCTCTACTGCGAGTGGACTATCCACATAAACCGGGAAATCCTCATGATTTTTTATAAGCTTCTCTTCTTTGATCTTGCGGAGAAAATACAGGATCTCCTGCGTTCGCCCGACTGCAAAGGAAGGAATCACCACGTTACCGCCACGGTCAAAAGTCTCCTGCAGAATCCCTGACAGCTCCTTAATGTAATCCGGACGCTC
>FR902915.1:0-25591 GCA_000438155.1 Firmicutes bacterium CAG:95 | reverse complement strand
TCTTCGGAGTGGAACCGGTCCCCATAGGTGGATTCCATGACAACATAATCAGCTTCCTTCGTATACGTCGGATCCTTAATGAGCGGCTGGTTTTTATTTCCAATGTCTCCGGAAAAGACAATTTTCTTCGTTACATTCTCTTCAGTTGCCCAGACCTCGATACTCGCAGATCCAAGGAGATGCCCAACATCTGTAAAACGGATCTTTACCCCCTCACAGACCTCAATCATCCGGTCGTATTCACAGGGAACGATCCTGCGGATGATATTATCCGCATCCTCCATGGTATAAAGCGGCTCTATGAGTGCATTGTCTGCACTTCGCTTCGCCTTGCGGTTCTTCCACTCCGCATCCTGCATCTGGATATGTGCACAGTCACGAAGCATAATGCTGCAAAGGTCTGCCGTTGCCTCCGTTGTCAGGATCTGCCCCCGGAATCCTCTTGCCGCCAGCTGCGGCAGCATACCGGAATGATCCACATGGGCATGGGTCAGCAGCACATAATCCATCTTCGCCTCGCACACCGGAAGCTCTGCATTCTCAAAGGCATCGATGCCCTGCTGCATACCATAATCCACCAGAATATGTTTTTCTCCGACCTGTAAATAATGACAGCTTCCTGTCACTTCATGGTCAGCCCCAATAAATATTAATTTCATTGCCACCCTCCCTTTTCTCACACAAGTATACCATAATTCCATATAATATAGCAAACGAATAAGGAGCTCCCCTCCATGAATTCCTCTATGATTTTCCCGTTTCTGCTGATTACCCTTTTATGCGCAGATACGTTTATTTTTGGATTTTCTTACGGACTTGACAGGGTTAAAATTCCACTCTCCTCTCTGTCCCTGATTTCCTGCATCTCCGGGCTGACGCTTACCCTCTCCTTTCTGTCCGGCGACTGGCTGCTCACCCTGCTTCCTCCTTTCTTAAAAACCTGTCTTCCCTTTGCTGTCCTGCTGCTTCTTTCCCTTTATAAAATTTACGATGCCCTGCCTGCCCTTCATCGTCCGAAAGGCCCTCTCACCTCCGAAGCCCTTTCCCGGAAAATCAATCAGAAGGAAGCACAGCTTCTTTCCTGGAATGAAGCGGCACTTCTTGCCGTCACCCTGTCAATTGACAACATCTCTGTCGGATTGAGCATTGGCACCTGTCACCTTCCTGTTTTTCTTTTACTGTCCTACTCCGTGTTGATCCATGGTGCTGCCATATGGGGCGGATGGCTCTTAGGCCACCACCTCTCCAGGCGCTGTTCCCACAATCTTTCGATTATCAGTGCACTTCTTCTGCTCGCACTTGCTTTTGCCCAGCTGCGGTAAAAAGGCATAACAGCTCATGCACGGCAAGCGGTGTCAGTGAAAGAATCTGAAGCCGCCCCCACTCGCCAAGCGTCAGCCGGTTGGTTTCAAACAACGTTATAAGATAAGGAACCTCTGTAACCAATACCTGCAAAAGCAGTCCGATTCCGAGAGCTGCCAGCATATACAGATTTTCAAAATGCTTCATCCGGAAGACCGACCGGTTGACATCCCGCATACCGACCGCATGAACCAGCTGACTCATACCAAGTACCGTAAAGGCATGGGTCTGCGCTTTATTTAAAATCCATTCGATTTCCAGAATCTTTTTCATAGAAGAAAGGTTCACCGGAAGCTGCCGCTGCAGCAGTTCCTCATAAGGAACTGCCATAAAAGCAAGAATACTGATGACTCCGATCACCACACCAAAACAAAGCGTACAGGACAGTCCTCCATGAGAAAACATGGTATCCGTGCTTTTTCGCGGCGGCTGCTTCATCAGCTCTTCGCCATTGTTTCCATCCATGCCGAGGGCAAGTGCCGGCAGGGAATCCGTAATCAGGTTTACCCATAAAATATGACTCGCCTTCAGCGTCGCCGGAAAGCCGGCCAGAACCGCTGCAAGCATTGTGATAATTTCCCCGAAATTCGAGGACAGGAGAAACAGGATCGTTTTGCGGATATTCTCATAAATCCCACGCCCCTCTCGGATTGCCTTCTCAATTGTGGAAAAATTATCATCCGTCAATATCAGATCTGCAGCATTCCGAGCTACATCCGTTCCGCCCTTTCCCATCGCCACACCGACATCTGCCGAGCGCAGCGCCGGGGCATCGTTGATCCCGTCTCCGGTCATGGCCACCGTTTTGCCCTTTGCTTTGAGGGCATGTACGATGCGGACCTTATGCTCAGGGGACACTCTCGCAAAGACCCGGATACCTTCCACACGTCCAATCAGCTCTTCCTGTGAAAGTAACTCCAGCTCCTCTCCCCTCATACACTGCTCATGACTTTGTGCAATGCCAAGCTCTTTTGCAATGGCCAGTGCGGTATCCACATGATCTCCGGTAATCATCACCGTCTGCACATGTGCATTACGAAAGCTCTGCACCGCCTCTGCCACGCCCTCCCTCGGCGGATCCATCATACCGGCAAGTCCTAAGAATACCAGATCCTTTTCCTCCTTCAGATCTCCCTTTTTCTTCATGGCAAGTGCTATAACCCGCAGTGCGCCGGAAGCCATCTGTTCCATCGCCCTTTGTGCTTCATTTTTTGCTTTTTCAGAAAAGGCAGCCTCCTTTCCGTTCTTCCAGACGGTCCTGCAATCCTTTAAAATGCGGTCGGCAGCTCCTTTGCTATAGGCAACCTCTCCATTGACAGATTTATGTATGGTGGTCATCTTCTTTCTCACGGAGTCAAATGCACACTCCGAAATGCGTACATACTCTTTCTCCGTATTTTCCTTTTCCCTGCCGCATTCCTCTGCCAGGATCAGCAACGCAAGCTCTGTGGGATCTCCGATATTTTCTTCTCCAAGCAGTGCGTTGTTGCAAAGCACACAGGCATTTAAGAACTCTTCATGCTCCTCCTTCCGGAACTCTTCTACCGGAAGGAGCCTTCCATCCACGTAACACTGCTTCACCGTCATCCGGTTACATGTCAGCGTCCCTGTCTTGTCCGAGCAGACCACATCCACCGCCCCTAAGGTTTCTACCGATGGGAGCTTGCGCACGATCGTTCCGACACGCACCATTCTTGAAACGCTTAAGGCAAGCACCACCGTCACAATTGCAGCAAGTCCCTCCGGAACCGCCGCAACAGCCAGGGAAATTGCTGTAAGCAGCATTTCTCCGATATCCCGTTTCTGCAATACGGCTACCACGAACAGGAATACACAGATGCCGACTGCCACAAGGCTTAAGATTTTGCCCAGATCTGCCAGACGCTTCTGGAGTGGTGTCAGCTCTTCCCGGCTCTCCGAAATCATTCCGGCAATCTTTCCGATCTGTGTCTGCATTCCGGTTTCCGTCACAATCGCTTCCCCGTGTCCTGCCGTTACCATGGTGGTCATGAACACAAGGTGCTTCTGATCGCCCAGTACTTCTGCCGCATGAAGCTTTTCCTCTTCTGAACTCACCGTTTCTGCTTTCCCTGTTCCACGGTCATACACTCTCTCTTCCTTCTTCTGTCCCAGAACCTCCTTATCCACCGCTACAGATTCTCCCGTAAGCGCCGCTTCATCTATCTGCAATCCGCTCGCTGTAAGCAGTCTTCCATCCGCCGGAACCTGCCTTCCTGCTTCTAAGAAAATCAGATCCCCCGGTACCAGCTCACTGCCCGGGATCTCCATTTCCCTGCCGTCCCGCTTTACAAGCGCCTTGGGACTTGATAACTGCTGCAAGGCTTCAATTGCCTTTATTGCCTTTCCCTCCTGGATTACCCCGACAACTGCATTCAGGATAATTACCGCTGCAATAATCATGGATTCCCCGGCTTCTCCAAGGAATAACGATATGGCAATGGCCGCCATCAGAATATAAATCAGGGGATCATTCAGCTGTTCCCAGAAGAGCTTCAGTACGCTCTTCTTCTTTCCTTCCCTGAGCCGGTTTGGCCCGTAAATTGTCTGCCGCTCTTTAACCTGTGCTTTCGTCAGGCCGCTGCGCAGATCCGTTTCCGCGTTCTTGTCCCATTTTACAATCGTCTGCTCATTTAACATAGAAATCCCTCCTGCTCATACTTTTATATGCATGGGCAGAAGGGATTATGCTCTCTTCCTGTTACATTATTTCGTTTGCGCGGTTGCCGACGGACTTGCCGTACTTGCTGCAATCGCATTGGCATATGCCGGATCTAACGGCGGCGTATAGTTATCGTAATAGCTTGAGTTACACCGGATACAGGTATAAATGGTATAACCCTGTGTTGTATTGGTCGCCGGAATAACCACTGCCCGGTAAGTATGGTTATTCAGATCGCGTTCAATCGGTTCGGCATAAGAGCTTCCACAGCTGCATACGAAGGAACGGATTCCACGTTCCGTACAGTTGGCTTCCTTTAACACATAAGAAACATAATTATGCTTATGTGCGGAAGGAGACGCAGATGCATTAGCTGAAGCTGACGGTGAACCCGAGGTCCGTGCCGTAGCTGTTGCGCTGGCCGATGCGCTGGCTGCCGCAGTTGTGCCTGCAGATGCACTGGCACCTGCGGAGGAGGACGGACTTGCCGAAACCGTATTCAGTGGTCTGGAATCCAGTACCACACCACAAACCACGCAGGTGCGCTGCTGCCGTCCAAGCATCGTGGAAGTCGGCTCTTCTACAGTGGTCCAATCCGAAGCAATATGTCCGGGAGCCGGAATCATTTCTGTATAAAAGCTTCCACAGCTGCAGCTGTAACGGCGTAATCCTGCCAGAACACAGGACGGCTCTCTTTCCGTTGTGGCCGTGTATTGATGAATATGCGCCGGTGTGGGTGAAGCAGCTGCCGCACCATTACTTCCGCTTGTCGTTTCAACCGGAATCGGTTCACTCGCAACAATTTCATCACAATAGATACACTTCTTCACTCGCAGTCCTTCTTCTGTTGCAGTAGGCTTTCTTACGACCTCCCAGTCATCCGGAACATGTCCTGTCGACATGATATCCACATAATACTCATCTCCACAGACCAAACAGGTATATTTCATTTGTCCTGCCGAATAGCAGGTTGCTTTCTTAACAACCGTCTCCTGATAGTCATGCACATGATTACTGACATCTATGGAAGCCGGTGTCGGTGTAGGCACTTCATCCGGTGAGGCACTGCTGTCAGCCTCCGGTGTCATGGTCGGAACGGCAGATGCCTGTACTACAAGATTCCCGTTGGTATTCGTATTGGTATTCGTATGATTATTTGGTGTGGTATTCCCGTTATTCGTCATGGAGTATCCCACAATTCCGATCGTTGCAAGGCAGGCAATCACTGCCAGCACACCGAGAATTGCAGTCAACACCTTAAGTATTCCGTTCATGAATATACTCCTTATTCCAAGTCACTACTAAATTGATATTCCCATAATACAAGAATTGTTAGTTTATTTCGTAAACAGAGGTAGTTACGATGCCCTGATCACAGCTGGTTACAATCTGCAGGTTTTTGGTTCCCGCATTCTGGAACCGGAAGTCTAAACTTCCCTCTGCAATGGTCGCATCCATATTTTCCGGCACGTAATCAACCGGTGCCGAATGTTTATGGCGCTCGGTTACCTTAATCTGCGCCGGCACACTTTCCGCAATTCCACAGTATAGAGTGCTGGATACCTGACAGATTCCTCCACCTACGGAAGTCGTTTTTCTTCCGGAAGCAAAGCTTTCTGCTACAACATAACCATTTTCCTTTGTTCTCGTTCCTACCGATTTGGAGAAAGAAAAGGTGCTTCCCGGTGTCAGAATGATTCCGTTGATCCGGTCTGCTGCAAGCTCCACATTGATTCGGCGGTCTTCTAATGTATCATAAGCACTGGACTTCGTACACAGCAGCGTCTTATTTACCACCGGCTGGTCTGCTGCATAAGCCTTTCTTCCTTCGGCCTTTCCATACGTTACATAATGCTGGTAAAGATCCGCTTCTGCCGTACCGATCTCTGCTGCCACATCCGGATAAGCAGCCGCATAAAACTCGGCATCAAACTTCTGTCCATCCGGCATTTCCCTTTCCTCGGCCATAGCGGAGGCGCCAAACGCCAGCCATAAAAACATCACTCCTGCTACATACTTCCATTTTTTCATGTTGTTTCTCCTCATTTGTCTTACTGTTCCTAAATATTCTGAATCAGTAGCTGTTCAGTACCTTCACAGTTACGATGCAAAATCCATTCCAAATCGGCTTCGCCGATGGGATTTTGCATTACTGAATCATTTTCTTACGGTCTTTGCAGTAAATGCTTCGACCTGTACTGAATAGTTACCTGAATCAATATCTTTCCTTTTCAGTGGGATAATTTTTCCAGGTATTCCTACCACTCCTCCGTGTTTTAATCTGATAAAAGATGTCGGGGTCAAAAGCTCCCGACTTTGATGCTCATATCGGAGCGGGTCCTAAGGTCTTTCACCCACCTATGAGCAAGCTCATGTGGGCTTAGACCTTTTGACCCTGGCATCTAATAAAATATTGTAGCACTTATTTCGTGTCGGAACAATCCATTATTTCCGTCATTTACCGGTTTGCTTCTCCTCTATTTTCCCTGCTCCGGTTTGATGATACGGATAAGATGCTTATCGAGCATCATCGTCCTGTTCCATGGATTTAATGCAACCCCCTGAATGTCCGGTACCGAAAGCGCCGCATCAAACAGCTTATCCATATCCGAAAGAAATGTGGACTTCACACTGTCTGCACCCTGCAATTCTTCCTCAAAGCCGGTAAACGCAGACCACCACTTTGCACCGTCTCCGGTTTCAACCACCTTAAGGTTCATCTGTGCACCGGCCACGGACGGTTCCACGTCCACAATCAACTGGCCGCCCTCTTTCATGCGTCTGCGGATTACCGTAAGCGCATGCGCCAGCATTTCCGGCGTTGCCTCCTGCTGCAGTGCAAGAATGGCTTCTTCGATCTGTTCATTTCCCTTTAATCCTTCGTCCCGCATACTGTCTTTCTCTTTCTGATTACTCATTGGAATGTTTCATCCTTCCTTAACCTTTTCATAAGCAATTCTGGTTGATCCTGCCTCACCTTATGATCTTCCCATGAATCTGTTCAATCATTTCCACATATGCTTTCTCCTGCAGATCATACCCAAGATATGCAATTCCCTGATAGATCAGATCAGGAAGTTTCTCTTCCTGTACCGATTCCAGATAAGCTCCTATTGACTTAATCAGTTCCAGCTTCCGATTCTGAATTGATTCACTGGCTTCATGAAACCGGGCCATATCATAATCCGAAGTGTTTCCGCATGGGTTCTTACATATGGCACAGTCCGGTGAAATGGCAAATTTTTCCCGATGAACAGCCTCCACAATCTCCTGCTCACTTCCACCATTTCGAATCTGTAAAAAGGCCCTGCGGATCACACCATCGGTGTGCTCCGTCCTTCCATTATTGGAAACAGCCCCCACAAGCCCGATTAATGCACTGATCATCTGTTCTCCCTGCATTTTAACCTCCAATGATCGTTCCCACATTACCATGCAGGGCAAGTCGTAAGAAACCGCACAGAATAAGGTGCCCTACATAAAATACATAGAAAAACCACTTCATCCACTTTGCCTTACCTCTTGTTCCATTGTAGAAATGCATAAAAGGCCACACAATAATAATACCGAATTGCAGCAGACCATAAACCACATCGATACACAGACACCACACCAGTACATACATGGAAATATAGGCAAGCATTCCGAGCACCTGCTTCTTTAAGTTTCCCCTGTTCTGGTAAATATGTAAGGTACATAATACCGGAAAGCATGACCAGTCCGATGGAAATGCCAGTACACACAACGCCAGAAGAAGTGCTGTTTTCTGCCAGTTTTTCAAAGGAAAGCTTCTCTTTGCATCATCAAAAATATAAAGTCCGACTGCTGCCAGGAAAAGCGGCCAGATTACACTGGTCTGGTTCAGCACCGAGTCCCGGAACGGAATAAGAGAAATTCCGAAGCAGAAATTATAGGCAAAGTGGGCAAGAACTGCAAAAATGAAAAGGCGCGCCAGATACTTCTTAAAATTTCTGGTATACCGGTATCCCTCTGCAATCATAAACCACATCGTCGGTGCGGCAAGCCGCCCGAAAAGGTGAATGGCAAGCAGCCACCAGTCCTTATGGTATCCCGGCCAGATCGTGGATGCCAGATGATCCATCAGCATCGCAATGATTGCGAATACCTTTAATTCATTTCCTGAGAATCCTTTAAATTCTTTTTTACTGACAGTCTGTTCCATTTTCTCCCTCTCATCAATCGGACATGCTTTTTAGTAATTCCGGAATATCATTTTTTAATGTTTCAAAAACAACATCCAGATCTACATTTCCATAATCATGTACAATCCGATTCCTTAAACCATATATTGCATTCCAGGGAATTCTTTTTCTCTCCTGCTTATATTCTTCTGATAAGCGTTTGGCATTCTCGGAAAGCTGAATCATCCGAAACAGCATAGAATCCAGCAGGATTTCATTTTCATTCAACTCCTGTATTCCGATATCCTGCATATGTATTACTATAAACTCCAAATCCTGTCTGATTTTTTGAATATAGTAAGCATCATTTTTTATATTATCCATATATTTTTATTCCATCTTTCAGTATTTCCTGTGTCAATTCCACATTATCCTTAAGCTGTTTTACATCAAGCACATCCACTTTCTTGTGTAAGGCATTCCGTATTTCTTCCACTAGTCCATAAAACTGCAGACCCTTTACATGTGCAGATATTAAAAGATCCACATCACTGTCCGGTTTCGCCTTTGCTTTCGCATAAGATCCAAAAAGATAGCAAAAATCTACTTCATAGTTCCGAAACACTTCCGAGCACTTCTGTGTGATATATTCAATGTCCACAACACCGTGCTCTTCATCAATCGGATTTAGTTCTGCCAGCTTTTCCAACATATAATGATACTTTAAGCTGCCCTCCTTCACCGGATCGTTTTCATAGGATTTATAGGAACGAAGTGATATACCAAATAAATCTGCCACTTGCTGCTGTGTTAATTTCTTTTCTGTTCTTAATTCTTTCAATCTTCCCATGATTGCACCTCTGTTTATAATGTAGTGCAAATTTCGCACCATGTCAATTCAAGAGTGCAAAATTTGCACTCTTGAATAAAAAATGCAATATCTATTATGTTCTGATTGAGCGTTTCTATGCTCCCTTAATCCATTCTGACAACCAGTACTTCAAACGGCTTCAGGGTAACATTTCCTTCCTTTTTCTCGCCGGTAAACAAATCGACACATTCCTTTTTCAGGGTAATGATCTCTTCATGGAACATATAATTAAGCTTCCGGTAAGCTCAATTTTACTCCAGGCAAATTCGCCGATCCGGATTACGGTAATGCCTGCCTTCAGCATCCGCTATAAATCCTCCTCCCACAGGGACTTATCCCAGTGCTCCGGATAATAGCAGGTTCCAACTACATAGTTATCTCCAAACATATTTCTTTTCCTCCAGTGTTATTTCTAAAAAAATCGTGTTTACATGATGTCGGGTAAGCCCCCGACTTTGATGCCTACGAATTGCTTCGTGCTACGCACTCCCACAATTCTACCCAATATTCGCATATCGTGGGATTATCATCCCACTTTTATGCTCATATCGGGGCGGGTCCTAAGGTCTTTCACCCACTTATGAGCAAGCTCACGTGGGCTTAGACCTTTTGACCCTGGTATCTTTACATTATACAAATAAATAAGAAGAATTACCACCATAACCTTATTGCTGTCTGTCTTTTTCCATGTTAAAATAATTGTATCCGGATTAGTGGTGGTCAAGATAAAACATTACCTGGTAGATAGTGAAAATGTAAACGACAACTGGTTAATGCTCCTGGATATGGCAGGTGAGAATGATGAAATTATCATCTTTTATACCAAAAATTCTCCTCATATGGCATATTCCTCGGTCATTAAGCTGTTACAGGAAAATCGCACGATTCAATTTAAAGAGTGCTTTGAAGGACAGAATGCCTTGGATTTCCAGCTCATATCCTATCTGGGATATCTGATTGGAACGGATGAATCGGAGACTCCGGAATTTATTGTGATGAGCAATGATACCGGCTTTGATCCTGCCGTCCGCTTCTGGAAGAAGCAGGGCTATCTTGTCAACCGAATCAACGTGAATTACTGCAAGTTAGGTCTGCAGCGGCAGAAGGAGGAGCTTGTTCCGGATACCGAAGAAGAGCTTCCCCTTGCAGCTTCTGCTTCGGAAGAAGATTCTTCTCTTCCGGCACAGGCAGTCACAGAGACTTCCTCCGAAAAATCTGAGAGTCCGAAGAAATCTGTGAATTCCAGAGCTTCAAAGAAATCTGCGAATTCCGAGACTTCAAAGAAGCCGGAGATCTCAGAGGACTTCAATAAAGAAGAGGTTGATACATTTATTAACTGCTTCGGAAAGAACAACCTTGTTGCACTTCACGAAACCTTTGTTCATGTCTACGGTCAGGAACAGGGACAGCTTATTTACAAAACCGTAAAAGACGATTCTTATTCCTTTACTGCGGAAGCTTATTCCCACCAGGATAAGATCAAACATTTCACAGATATCATTTTTGCCCACAGCGATATGAAGGATCCCGGTAACTTTGTTTCCTTCCTGGATAATAACAAAGATAAAACCAGGAATCTGAACGGCATCCGTGCAAGCATTATCAAAGCCTATGGCAAAGATAACGGCATGAAATACTACAGTCTGTTTAAACCGTATTTCAAAATGATATCTGCACTAAAATAATATGGAAAGGTAATCCGGATATCCCACCGGCAGCTATCTGTCTGCCGGTGGGATTATTTTCTATCCGTGTAAACCGGAAGACTGGCGGATCATGTCCTCAATCACGATATCATAGATCTCGCCGATCGTACTGCAATACTCCAACACCTTCCATGGCTCATTCGTATGAAAATGAATCTTCACAAGATCTTCATCCCCTGCCGCAATCAGGCTGTTTCCTTCAAAATGTTCGGTGATGTAATCCCCAATCTCATCCTCATCCAGATCCTCATCTCTACGGTCAATCAGAAGCTGCGTATCGTAGCGATATGCGAACTGATCGTCCTCTGCATCAATACTATGTATTTCTGACATAACGGCCTCCTTATTTCCTTTTGTTGTCATAGTGTAACTATTCAGAGCCATGCAAATTATGACAATATGGACGTCGAATGCTTGCATTCGTAAGGACATTTGGCATAATTTATATGGCGAAGTAACCACATGAGGTAAACTACGTTGCGTTAGCAACGGTTTTACGAATGGGGTTCTGAATAGTTACGTCATAGTTATAGTATGTAGTATGCCATAATCTTCCCTGATACGCAAGAAGCCGGTTCTGAATAGTTACCTTCTATCTATATTATTCTCGTGATAATGACGCTCCTTGTTCTCATACATTCTCTTCTCTGCCGCCCTGGAAATATCATATATACTATCTTTTGCAGCCCTTCCGTATTGTACTCCACCTGCGGCTTTGCATCTATAATATATGCTACTGATTTAGCTCTTACAATATGGTTTTTCTTTATGGTCTTATAAAAAAACTTTTCTTTTCCCGCAGCAGTGCTATAATATCTCTGAATTATCTGAAACACCGGAAAGAAGAGAACAACTGATGAAAGAATCCAATCATTTATATACCAACACCGATCTGCGCAAGCTCCTTGTTCCCATCATCGTGGAACAGCTCCTTTCCTGCCTGATGGGCACGGTAGACACCATGATGGTAAGCAACGTAGGATCCGCAGCCATCTCTGCCGTTTCACTTGTCGATTCCATAAACGTCCTCGTAATTCAGGCGCTCTCCGCACTCGCTGCCGGTGGTGCCATCCTCTGTTCCCATTATCTTGGCAATCAAAATGAAAAGCACGCCACCCACGCTGCCAGACAGGTATTACTCGTTATGACCGTATTATCCACAGTGCTGACGCTGCTGTGCCTATTCAGCCGGGCCTCTTTGCTGCGTCTTATTTTCGGAAAGGTTGAAGCTGATGTAATGACAAATTCACAGGTTTATTTCCTGTTTACCCTGCTCTCCTTCCCGTTCATCGGGTTATATGATGCAGGAGCTTCCGTTATGAGAGCCCAAAACGACAGCCGTCATCCCATGATCATCTCCGTCATTTCCAACTTTCTCAATATCGGTGGAAATGCACTCCTGATCTTTGTTTTACATATGGGCGTTGCCGGTGCTGCCATTTCCACACTGGTATCGCGGATCTTCTGTGCCGTTGTGGTCATCTGGGAGCTGCGGAATGAAAAGAATCCGATTTCCATCCGCAATTATCTTGCGATCCGCCCGGATTTTTCTTCGATCAAAAAAATCCTGTGTATCGGAATCCCCTCTGGTATTGAGAACAGTATGTTCCAGTTCGGTAAATTAGCCATCCAGTCTACCGTTTCCACCCTCGGCACCATTGCAATCGCAGCCCAGGCAATGACGAACATCCTCGAAAACCTAAACGGTGTCGCCGCTATAGGTATCGGTATCGGGCTAATGACCGTTGTCGGACAGTGTCTTGGTGCCGGACGTAAGGATGAAGCCATTTATTATATTAAAAAGCTATCCCTGCTTGCGGAAGCAGCCATTATCGTAAGCTGTCTGCTCGTCCTGGCACTTACCAGACCGATCACCATACTTGGCGGCATGGAAGCCGAAAGTGCCAGACTTTGTTTCCGGATGATGGTCTTTATCACCATCGTAAAGCCGGTTTCCTGGGTTCTTTCCTTTATCCCCGCCTATGGCATGAGAGCGGCAGGCGATGTGAAATTCTCCATGATTACCTCCTGCTGCACCATGTGGCTTTGCCGTGTGGCCTTATGCGTTTACTTATGCCGTATCTGGGGCTTTGGACCAATCGCCGTGTGGATCGGCATGTTCGCAGACTGGAGCATCCGGGCCGTGATCTTCTCCATCCGGTTCCATTCCCGTAAGTGGCTGAACCATCATATTTTAGGCTGACTGTACCGATACATCGCTTTTATTTAGTTTCTGGAACACTTTTCTGCATCCATTGCCAGTACGAACATCAGTACATGCAGTGAGTTTACAGGGTTTGGAATATCCAGTACATAAGTATCTGTCATGTGAAACAGCTCCTTGGAAATGGATGCAATCTCTTCTCCGTTCGCACCGGTAATGGTATAATCCCATTCCAGAAAACTGCCTTCCACATACCAGCCGTTAAAGTCAATGTCGTATCGGGGCTTCAAAAAGGAAAACTCCTTGCTGATGCAGCCAACGTACGAATCCCCCTCATATATTTCAAATTTCGGAAGCAAAGTCAGCACTCGCTCCCTGACCGTGCCAACCTCTCTGTCGCAGGCATCAAAAATCTTGAGACAGTGTCCCCACGAAAGCTGTCCCTTCACAACATATACGGTATTTTCATTTTCATCATAGATGTCGTAGCTGTCAAACCACGAAAACATCCGCTGTCTGAATAATAGTTTCATTTTGCTTTTCCCCTTTCACTTTCTGTATTTCGCTTTCTATATAAAATGGTTTTTCTTTCATAACTACCCACTTTCACCATTATCGTAACAAGAATTTGTCTTCCTAGCAAATAAATTTTACATAGAATCAGTCCGTATTTGAGATATTTTTTGTGGAAGTCACTTAAATGCCGCCGGTGTACCACTTGACGTTATTCGTGAGCAGTTAGGGCACAGTGATCTCACTACTACGCTTGGATATATCTACAATCCACTTTATTAACTTTTCTTTTTTGCTGATTTTATGAGACGGGAATATTCTCATCTGTCTTATGTTTAGCAATAAGCTGTAGACACCTCTGTAGATATTTTGTAGACACTTGCTTCTATCGCCCATTTTCTCAATATCTGTAATCCAAAATCCAAAGTAGCCAGAAAGTGAATACATTAAATTTATTGACATGGAGATAATAATAGCACACAATTAAAGTACGGAAAACCATACGTTTTAATGTACGGAAAGGAGTGCTTTATATGCTAGCAGTAAAGAGTATGGATGTTAGAGATAATTTCAAGAGTTTTTGTGATAAAGTTTTTAATGGTGAAACCTTAATTATATCAAGACCTAAGAACGAAAATATTGTCATGCTTTCCGAAGCTGAATACAACGAAATGATGAAAGCCAAGCGAAACGCTGAGTATCTTGCTATGCTTGATAAATCTATGACAGAAGCTGAGGCAGGTGGTTTTGTTGCTAAGTCCATTGAAGAATTGGAGGCATACGACGCTATTTCCTGTGCTCTTAAGTAATCTGCAAAGACTGTCTACAGCTTTTGAGAAAAAGAAAAACACCCAAAGCACTGTATTTATCAGCATTTTGAGTGATTTTAATAGAGCGCGAGACGGGACTCGAACCCGCGGCCCCGACCTTGGCAAGGTCGTGCTCCACCAACTGAGCCACTCGCGCATATTCTGTTGTATCTGCAAGTCCTTATGTCTTACGGACAATTAGTATAATACTATAGGCCGCTTACTTTGTCAACGATATTTTTAAAATTTTTTCAATTTTTAAAAAATTCCATCATTTCAGTCCGGCGAATACCGAATTTACGGCATTCACCGGACTATTCCTTTTTTAACAAATTACTACTCCGTCCATTCACAAAACCGCTGCGCTGTTTCATGGCTTAGGCTTTACTCAATCCGGTCTCTGTACTTCACCCGGTAGATTCGCTTTAAAGATTCATTAATCCGGTCTTCAGAAATTGTTCCATTCTGAACAGCATCCAAAACTCCCTGGTAAGCCTCTTCAAAGTTCTCAGGCATTAACAGCATATCCGCTCCCGCTTCGATTGCCTTGACTGCCGCCTCTGCGGAGGAATACGAATCTGTAATCGCACTCATATCAAGAGCATCGGTAATTACAATACCATTATAACCAAGCTGGTTTCTCAAAAGATCACTAATCACTGCTCCGGATAAAGAACACGGGGTATCATCTCCTACCACATTGGGAAGAGACATATGACTGACCATCACAAAGTCTGCGCCTGCATCAATGCCGGACTGAAATGCCGGGAGATCGGTCTGCTGCATATCCTCCAACGTTTTCTCTGAGACGGCCTTTTCATCATGTGTATCTGTTGTAGTATCTCCGATTCCCGGGAAATGCTTTAAGCATGCGCTCACACCACTTTCCTGCAATCCCTGTACTTCTGCTGCCACCATCGTACCTACGACATTGGGATCAGATCCAAAGGACCGGTTTCCAATCACTGCATTCTCTGCAGAAACAACATCTGCTACCGGTGCAAAATCCACATTGAACCCAAACTGTGATAAATAAGTTCCAATCGTCGTACCTGCTTCCTTTGCTTTCTCCGGATCACAGGTACTTCCAATCTCTGACATATCACCCACATCATCAGCAAGTCCTGCACCCGCAACACGGGATACGCTTCCACCTTCTTCATCTACGGCAAGAAAAACGGGATAAATCATGGTATTTCTGGTTGTATCAAGCATTTCTTTCAGCTGATCTGCCGACTTGATATTTTTGCTGAAATAGACAAGACCGCCGACCGGATATTCACTTAACTTCTGCTTCGTGGTATCACCTGCCTGAATCACGGTATCCACACCCGTCAACGCTTCCGGTGTAACCATGAACAGACCTGCTACTTTATTTTCAAGAGACATTTCTGCAATACAGGAATCTGCAATCTGGTTCAGATAATCATCCGAGGTCAGCTCCTGTGGTTCTTCTACAGGAGCCTCTACAACAGCCGGTTCCGAATCTGCCAGTTCCGCAAGCTGCGCCTGCAGCTCTTCGGTATGCTTCTTATCATTCAATTGCTTCATTAACTGTGTTACACCTAGAATTCCTCCTGCAACTAAGGCAAGTCCGACTACAATGACTACGATAATTGCAATGAGCTGGTTTCTCTTACGCCTTGCTCTCCGGTATTCTCTTCGATCTATTTCATTATCATATAATTCCTGTTTGCTCATGGTACCTCCTGAATTTATCTATTTCGTAAAAGGGGTTAATTTGCAGGTTCATTAATGGGGCAGGAAAACCGGATGTCTTCTTCGAAGCCGCCTGGTTTTCTCCAGCACCTATTATAGTATATCTTAGCATGAATCGAAGCGGGCATCAATACAATTGCTTTGACACCCGCTCCTAAACTATGCTCTCCATTGGACTAACCTCTTTTTCTACGAAATTTCCATTTCCATGGATAACCCGATATTCAATTGTATTTTCTCTTTCGTATTTTGTTCACTACTCATTCGTATTCACAAACATGTAACGGTTTCTTTCTTCTTATCTTCTGTTGCTCGTTACTTTCTCTTCTGTAGCTGATACGATTCGAATTGCTTCTGTCTTCTCTTTCGTACGTTGTTCTTTTGTACCTTTTACTGGTATTGTAATGGCTTGTACTCATTACTTTATTAAATGTAATGAGGAAATTTTATTCAGTTTCCGGTGGACTGTACCTCCTTTGCTTTAGATTATCTATGTGAAAGATATCTCTTGTTTATGTCTTTATTATAACAGATCGTTTTAATTTGTCAACACATTTTTGCAATTTTCTTTTTATTTTTCAATTTCATCATCTTTATTGTCGTTTTATCAGATTTATTGTAAGTTTTTGTAAATAATTCCAAATATTCACATGCGTTTATTATGAAGTTATAACAGTTCAGCCATGCGGAAATGATTGTGCAAGATGACCGTGGTAGCTTGCTCACTAAGGGCAGCTTATACAATCATTTCTATAGGGCGGACGCCCGACATGAAATAAGCTGCCGGAAAACACGTATATTTGTTAGCCAATCTGTACAATCCGGCAGCTTATGAATGGGCATGACTGAACTGTAACATGAAATTGCATAACGATATCAGGCCAGGAGAAAAATACCTTTTGCCCCTGACTTCAATATGAAACAAAGGCAGAAAGATCTGCCTCCACACCATCCGGCATGTCGGCAGATCTTTCGAAATCTTCTGATTTTATCTGTTTTTTGTAACCTATCTTCTTATATTAATGTATTTATTCCTTTACCTCATTTAGGCTTTTCCACAGTTCAGATAAGCGGATACTTATCGGTAAGCTTCTGGACAATTGCTCTTGCTTCCGGAATCTTCTCCTCGCCACCCTTCACAATCAATGCAATGGCTTCCGCAATCTGATCCATATCCTCCGTATTCATTCCTCTGGAGGTAACAGCCGGTGTTCCAAGACGGATACCACTTGTCACAAAAGGAGACTTGGGATCATTCGGAATAGTATTCTTGTTCGCCGTAATATGCGCTTCATCCAGCATCTTCTCAACAGCCTTACCTGTCAAGTCAAACGGGGTAAGATCCATCAGCATCAGGTGATTGTCTGTACCACCGGATACAATCCTGATTCCTCTGTCCATCAGACCCTTGCAAAGAGCCTGGGCATTGTCAATAATGTTCTTCTGATACTGCTTAAAGTCATCTGTAAGGGCTTCTTTGAAACAGACAGCCTTGGCTGCGATCACATGCATCAAAGGACCTCCCTGAATGCCTGGGAACACTGCCTTATTGAAGTTATATTTATCTGCGGCTTCCTGATTGCAGAGAATCATACCGCCTCTCGGTCCACGCAGCGTTTTATGCGTAGTTGTGGTTACCACATCAGCATAAGGAATCGGGCTTGGATGAAGCCCTGCTGCCACAAGTCCTGCAATGTGAGCCATATCAACCATCAATACTGCCCCAACCTCATCTGCAACCTCACGGAACTTCTTGAAATCAATGGTTCTTGCATAAGCAGATGCACCGGCAATGATCATTTTGGGCTTACACTCCAGTGCGATCTCCCTTAATTTATCATAGTCAATAAATCCCTCATCATTTACCCCGTAAGGCACAATATTAAAATATTTACCGGAAATATTCACCGGACTTCCATGTGTCAGATGTCCGCCATGATCCAGGTTCATTCCCATAATGGTATCTCCCGGATTACAGATTGCAAACTGTACGGCAAGATTGGCCTGTGCACCGGAATGAGGCTGTACATTCGCATAATCGCATCCAAACAGTTCCTTGGCACGCTCGATTGCAAGGTTCTCAACCACATCTACACACTGGCAGCCACCGTAGTAACGCTTTCCCGGATAGCCTTCGGCATATTTGTTTGTTAACGGGCTTCCCATAGCTGCCATAACAGCCTTGCTTACCCAGTTCTCAGAAGCAATCAGTTCAATATGACTGTTCTGGCGCTGCTGTTCATCCACAATTGCCTGTGCAATTTCCGGATCTTCTTTTCTGACTTCATCCAATGAATACATAATTCTCCTCCTCTGATTATAAATATAGGTAAGTATACCATAAGAAACCCGAAAAAGACAGCATTGAAAGGCAAAAATAATTCGCACTAAAATCATTTGAAATTACTGAGGATTTCTCTGTGATAAGGTAAAATAGAAGAAAACTTTATCGCAGAGGTGCAAAATGAGCCGAGAACAGGAACGAATCAGAAAGAAACTTGAAAACAATCCCATTGCTGAATGTAACAGGATTCAGAACAGATTTTGTCCGGGACTATTTTCCATGTTTGGCAGTGTAAAGGATCCCCGCCATCAGAGTTACATTGATTATTCTGCAAGAGTTATGCTTGGAACCATGTATTATAAAAGTATTGCAGGGATTTCGAGTATGCAGGAAATGACAAGAACCTTTAATGATGAGAGAATCTGCAGGAACTTATACAGATTTATGGGGGAGCATGAGAAAGATTACATGCCCCACGGAGTGACAGAAAATGAATTCCTGGAAAGATTAAATCCGAAAGAATTAGAGGATATTCAGCAAAATATTGTATATTCCATGATTCGCCGGAAAACCTTTGACAATGCCAGAGTGTTAAAAAAATGGCAGGTGATTGTAGATGCAACAGAACTGGATGAAGGATACCAAAAGAAGAATGAGCATTATCTGAGCCGGTGCTATAACAGAGGGGAAGATAATGAATATCTTAAGTATCACAGAAGCGTATTGGAAGCCGAAATCTGCTTTGGAGAAAATCTGGTATGCAGTATTGCGTCGGAAACAATAGAAAATTCGGAGAATTATATCAATCAAAGTGACGAAGCAGTAAAACAGGATTGCGAAAGTAAAGCGTTTGTAAGGCTTGCAGCCAAGATAAAAAAGAGATTTCCAAGACTGCCGATTATCATTACAGCAGATGGTTTATATGTTACAAAGAAAGTGTTACAGATATGTAAAGATTACCACTGGAATTACATCATTCGATATAAAGAGGGCTGTGCTTCCTCAATAGCAGAAGAATATCGTGCACTTCCGGAAAAAGAAACCGTTGGAACAGATATTGAGTATCAGAATAAAATCATGTTCCAAGAGTTTGATGTGAACCTGATTTATTACCGCGAAAGAAAGATGGCAAAAGGAAAGGCGAAAGAAACACCGTTCGCCTGGATTACAAGCATCGGGATTACCAAAAGCAATGCAAAAAAGATAGCACATGCCGGACGAAACAGATGGAAAATAGAAAATCAGGGATTCAACCGACAGAAGCATTGGCAGGGAAAGATAGAGCATGCATGCAGTTTTCATGAACGGGCACAAAAGAATCATTACCTGATGGAACAGTTCGCAGATTTCATGAAACAGCTTTATGAGCACTTCTATCTTGAGAAGAATGAAATAAAAAAGCTGCAAAAAAATATATCTTCTGAATTGTTAGCGAGCTTTGGTCGGCAACTAACGAAACCAGAAGATATACCAGCACGACTGAATGACTCAGCCTTAAACTGAGTTCATTGTAGCAAAGAAGGTGATGCCTGCCAAGAGGAAAAAGAAAAATTTATACACAATTTTTTCAAAACGAAATAAGTGCCACCCGCAAATGTGGATAACTATCTGGAAAATATAAAAAAGGTGTATAAAGAAAAAATTCCAAATTGGCAGGATAAAAAGTAAGTTTACCTTTCAAAGCTGCGAAAAAGAAACATTGCTTTACTCTTTCGACAAATACTGCTAAAATATAGTGAGAATTCATAGGGAGAGAACACTTTTCATGGTAAATATGGTAATAAACCCGGCATCCAAATCCGGCCACGGACTTGAAATGTGGAAGGAACTGGAAGACTGGCTTTTAAAACACAGTATTGAATATGAAGCCTTTTTGTCCAAAGGTCCTGGCGATGTCACCAGAATAGTACACGAATTATGCGAAAACGGATTATCCAAAGCCTCTTCCGTGCTGCGGATTATTATTCTGGGAGGTGATGGGACCTTTAATGAAGCCCTGCAGGGAATTACCGACTTTGACTGCGTGGAAATCGGCTATATTCCTACCGGTTCCAGCAATGACCTGGCACGTGACCTTGGAATAAAGGGAGACCCTTCTTTCCTTTTATCCCGGATCCTTGTGTGTGACAAGCCACACCTTATGGACCTCGGCCGCCTGACCTATCACGACTCTGCCAGTGAGCGCTCCAGACTCCATGAAGAAAAGGACTCTGACACCCGCTATTTTGCGGTAAGCTGTGGCATCGGTTATGATGCTGCCATCTGTGAAGAGGCACTGGCATCCCACTTTAAAAACACCTTAAACCGCCTCGGACTGGGAAAACTTACCTACTTGACCATTGCCTTAAAACAGCTTATATTGACAAAGAGAGGAAATTGTACTATTACATTAGATGGTAAGGAACCTTTCGAGCTGAAAAGCTTCTTATTTATAGCAACCATGATTCACCGTTTCGAGGGTGGCGGCTTTATGTTCTGTCCGGATGCCGATGCGCAGGACGGACGCTTTAACCTTTGTGCGGTTGGACCGATTGCGAAGCTGCGGATACTCTTTGCACTGCCGTCTGCGTTAAAGGGGCAGCATTACCGCTATCCGCACATCTATCCCTATGACGGGGCTTCGGTTCACATCGAAGCAGACCGCCCGTTCTGGGTTCACACCGATGGAGAGGTCTCCAGGAAGAGCAGCTCCATCACAATTGAGTGTTTACAAAAGAAGATTCATCTATTAAAATAGGAATGTTTCTTTGTAGACATGAGGAGGAAATGAGGAAATTATGAAAAAGTTTTATGAAAGGTATAAGCATGCGATACCTCTTATTGTGTATGCATTCATATACCTGAGCTGGTTTTCGTATCTGGAACGTACCGTACAGAACCCGCAGACGATCATCCATATGAAATGGGATGATATGATTCCGTTTTGTGAGGTATTTGTTATTCCATATTACCTATGGTTTGGTTACGTTTCCATTGTTGTACTGTACCTATTATTCAAGAATAAACAGGACTATTACAGGGCTTGTACTTTTCTTTTTACCGGAATGACCATTTTCCTGTTAGTCTCTACCCTCTGGCCGAACGGACATCACCTTCGTCCCGCAGTAATGCCGAGAGATAATATTTTTACGACAATGGTTGCCGCCCTTTATAAGGCAGACACTCCGACAAACCTCTGGCCGAGCATCCACGTATATAATTCCATCGGTGCCCACCTGGCGGTTACTCATAATGAGAAGCTGCGAAAGAACAAAGTGATTTACTTCGGATCATTGATCCTGTGTATTTCCATTATTCTTTCTACTGTATTCATCAAGCAGCACTCCTGCTTTGATGTCATTACCGGTATTCTGATGGGTGCCATCATGTATGTGATTGTTTATCAGCTTGATATTATTTCGATCTATCAGACACGGCAGGCAGCCAGACGCCAACGGATGCGCGAGGTATAGACTGTTGTTATATTCTGTATTCTGCAAAATATGTAGTCGTTGCCTGATACAAATATCCAAAAGCAAAAGAGTATCTGCAGAAGATAAAATTCTTCTACAGATACTCTTTTTATATTATGTATTGTTATCTGTCTGCCTCAATCGGAAAATGAACGGTAATTTCAGTTCCCTTTCCGATTTCACTCTTTAATTCCAGCTTACCGTGATGATACTGTACCGCATGCTTCACGATGGAAAGTCCAAGACCGGTACCGCCGGAGGACTTGGAATGACTCTTATCCACGCGGTAAAAACGTTCAAATACTCTGTCCTGATGTTCCGGTGCAATTCCAATTCCGTTATCTTTCACACATAGAACAGCTTCTTCGTCCTTCCGGTCGACCATAATCTCAACCTTTCCTCCCGACAGATTATACTTAATGGCATTATCACAAAGATTATATACAATCTCATACATAAGTCTGCGAACGCCATACATAATCGCGTTTCTACCCGAAAGAGAAAGGGTAATATCCCTTGCTCCTGCTGCAGATTCCAGATTCTGCTCCACTTCCTCTGCAATATCCATAAGGTCAAATTCCTCACAGGGAAGTTCATTTCCTTCATCTAACTGGGACAGACGGATGATGTCCTCAATAAGCGCCACAAGGCGTGTTGCTTCCTTCCTGATGTGGCCGATAAACCGTGGCATATCCTCCGGCTTTACCATACCGGTTTCAATCAGATCCGCACTTCCGATAATTCCCTGAAGCGGGGTCTTTAATTCGTGGGAAACATTCGCGGTAAACTCTCTCCGGTTCCGCTCTGCATATTCCTGTTCCGTGATATCAAATGCCAGCATAACTGCACCAAGCACCTTCCCGGCAGATTCAATCCGGCTGATATCCAGCTGGTATTCCCTTCCCATTCGTTCGATCCGGATCTCGCTGTGCCCCTCTTCAAAGGTTTTTTCAATAGCAGCACTCAATGTCCTGCTCCGGTCCAGTCTCAGGAAGTCATGTCCGACTGCTCCCTGTGTATCACTGCCAAAAATAGTTCTGGCGGCAGGATTAATGCTTAACACAATTCCTTTATTATCTAATAATACCAGCCCTTCCTTCATGCTCTCTGTAATCTGGTTAAATTCGTCGGTCTTTTCTTCCAGTCTGCAAAGCTGTTTTGAAATTTCACTGCTCTGCCGGTTAATCCGGTTAAGCAAAGGAGAAATCTCTTCATAGGTTTCATTTTCCAACGGCCTTTCCAGATCCAGATTATTCAGCGGCTCTACAATCCTCTTGGAAAGACGGCTCGCAAGCACGCCGGAAAGAAGCAGGGCTCCAATAATGATAAATATAATCGGCTGCAGCATACCAAGAACCAAAAGTCCTGTTGTTGCATATTTTGCGGAAATACGCAGCACCGTTCCGTCCTCAAGACGTTTGGCATAATATCTGGTCTTTTCCATCAGTGTTGCGGAATACCTGGTTGATTCACCAATCCCCTTTTCAAAAGCAGTCTTTACTTCAGCACGGTCCTTATGATTCTCCAGTTCCTCATTTCCTGTTTCTGTATCATAAAGAACCGTTCCATCTGTATCAATCCAGGTCAGCCGATAATGATCAGACTGCAGATGCTCTAAATAATCCACGCCATCCTTTATAACAGAAACAGACGCCAGATTCAGTTCATCCGTCAGCTGCCCCTTCTGGATGTTTCCAAAATACTCATAAAATACTCCCAATATAATTGTCAGACTGGCAAGCAGTACGGTTGCAGCGACAATTATAATCGATTGAAAGATTTTCTTTGTCATGATTTAGCCTCCAGGCGGTACCCTACATTGCGTACCGTTTCAATCAGTTCTCCGTAGTCCTTAAGCTTCTGCCGCAGCGTCCGGATATGCATATCCACGGTACGGGTATCCCCGCAGTAGTCCATTCCCCAGACCTCATTAAACAGCTGGTCTCTGGTAAACGCCATGCCCGGATGTGACAAAAACAGCCGGAGAAGCTCAAACTCTTTATAGGTCAATGTAATTCTTTCTCCATCTATGGTTACAGTGTGTTCATCGATATTTACAATCAATCCGCCGGTTTTAAGCAAATGCTCTACCTGACGCGGCTGGCATCTGCGCAAAACCGCCTTCACACAGGATACGAATTCCATTACACCGAACGGTTTCGCGAGATAATAATCCGCACCCAGATCAAGTCCCTGAATCTTATCATATTCCGCTCCCTTTGCCGTTGCCATAACGACCGGAATCTCTCTGGTTTCCGGATCCTCCTTCAGCTTCTGCAAAAGAGTGATTCCATCAATTCCGGGAAGCATTACATCCAGCACAACAAGCTCCGGCTTCTGATTCTTTACCTCCTTCAGAAAGGAGGTTCCATCCTCAAAGCCCCTCGCTTCATAGCCTGTGGACTGTAATGCATATACCTCGATATCACGAATGCTTGCATCATCTTCTACACACCAAATCATTTCTATTCCTCCTTATGGACTCCCGTAACGGAAAAGATCACCCATTTTGCAATATTTACTGCGTGATCCGCAATACGTTCATAATATTTGGCAATGATCAGCAGATCTATCGCATATTCACCGTCCTTCGGGTCATCTGCAATCTTCCGGATCAGATCTTCCTTCACACGGTCAAAATACCGGTCTACAATATCATCATCCTTAATTACCTTTTCTGCTAACATTATATCACGTTTTACAAACGCATCAACGCTTTCGGTCACCATACTGATGGATGCCTTCGCCATTTCAGGAAGCAGAATATCCTCCTTCCGATCTTCTTCCTTAAGGAAGCAGATGATTTCAGCAATATCCTCTGCCTGATCCCCGATCCGTTCCATGTCCGTAATCATCTTAAGAGCTGCGGAAATCTGACGAAGATCCTTTGCTACCGGCTGCTGCTGCAGCAGAAGCCGCAGGCACATCGATTCAATTGTACGCTCCTTCTGGTCAATCTGGGCATCAATCGGTGCAATCTGTACTGCCAGAGATTTGTTTCCTTCTGCAAGTGCACGGGATGCCAGTTCAATTACTTCTTCACATAAGGCTCCCATTTCAATCAGCTCTTTGTTCAATAATGCAAGCTGTTCATCAAAATGACTTCTCATCATCCAAACCTCCCTGTTATATAATCTTCCGTTCTCTTATCCACAGGATCGGAGAACATTTTTTCCGTATCCCCATATTCCACAAGCTCGCCCAGCAGGAAAAATGCAGTGCGGTCTGAAATACGCACAGCCTGCTGCATATTATGGGTAACAATAATAATGGTATATTTTTTCTTCAGTTCTTCAGCAAGCTCCTCGATTTTCAAGGTAGAAATCGGATCAAGGGCACTGGTCGGCTCATCCATCAGAAGTACTTCCGGTTCTACGGCAAGTGCTCTTGCAATGCAAAGTCTCTGCTGCTGCCCACCGGAAAGTCCTAACGCATTCTTCTTAAGACGGTCTTTTACTTCATCCCAGATTGCTGCACCACGTAAAGAACGCTCCACTATATCATCGAGCTTTGCTTTATTCTTTACCCCATGCGTACGCGGCCCATAGGCAATGTTATCATAAATACTCATCGGGAACGGATTCGGCTTCTGGAATACCATTCCGACCTCTCTTCGCAGATCATTTACATCCACATTTGGAGCAAAAATATTCTGCTCCTTGTATTTAATTTCTCCTGTGATTTTTACATCCGGAATCAGATCGTTCATACGGTTGATGGTCTTTAAAAAGGTGGATTTACCACAGCCGGACGGACCGATCAATGCGGTAATGCTTTTTTCCGGGATCTCAATATTAATATCTGTCAGTGCCTGATGGCTTCCATACCACAGACAATGCTCATGTGCGATAAAGTAACACACAAGAAATTGATAGACAGCAACTTGCTA
>FR902914.1 GCA_000438155.1 Firmicutes bacterium CAG:95 | reverse complement strand
ATGTGCTTCGACCTGTACTGAATAGTTACAAAACTACTTCACCCGGATGCTCACTACACTGCAGGGAGGTACGTTAAGTATAACACCGTTCGGTGTCAGCTTCACATCTTCATAGGCTTCTTCCTTCACCACATCACCATGCTCAAAGGTGTTGTAGTCCCTCATATTACCCTTTACAATAAAAGCTTCGGCACTCTTCGGTGCAAACTCAAAGAAGCTCACTTCCATTTCTTCCGCCTGATCCAAAGAAGCATTGGCAAGTGTAATAGTATAAACGCCATCCTTATCTACTGATACGGATTCACTGATGGCAGGAACCTGATACTTCTCTTCAAGACCTACAAGTCCGTTCTCACTTACGCTGCTTTCCAAAAGCTCTGCATCCTGATGATATTTGAACATCCTGAAGATATAGTAGGTTGGTGTCAGAAGCATCTTTGCTCCTTCTGTGAGGATCACAGACTGTAATACGTTCACAAGCTGTGCAATACATGCCATCTTCACACGGTCACAGTGCTTGTTAAAGATATTTAAGTTAATGGCAGCTACCAGTGCATCACGCATGGTATTCTGCTGATAGAGGAATCCGGGATTGGTTCCGGGCTCTACATCATACCAGCATCCCCACTCATCGACCATCATACCGATTTCCTTCTTAGGATCATACTCATCCATGATGGTTGCATGCTTTTCAATAAGCTCTTTCATATACCAGGTCTTGGACAGGGTTTTGTAATAGCTCTTTTCATCAAAATCGGTAGCGCTTCCCTTATGGCTCCAGCCATCCTCCGGAACGGTATAGTAATGTAAGGAAAGCCCCTCCATAAACCCATGTGCATGCTCCGGAGCAGGTGCCTTATAACAGGTCGCAAGCACATCCTTTGTCCATCCAAAATCTCCTGCATTCGCTCCACAGCAGATCTTCTGGATCGGAGCACTGTTATTGTAGTTACGTACATAGGTCTGGTATCTGCGGTAAAGATTGCCGTAATATTCCGGTGTCATGTTGCCGCCGCAGCCCCAGTTTTCATTACCCACACCAAAGTAGTCCACCTTCCACGGCTTCTCATGCCCGTTCTGTTTACGCAGCTCTGCCATCGGTGAAACTCCGTCAAAAGTCATATACTCCACCCATTCAGACATTTCCTGTACGCTTCCGCTTCCTACATTTCCGTTGATATAGGTCTTACATCCGATCTGTTCACACAATTCGAAGAACTCATGGGTACCAAAGCTGTTATCTTCTGTTACACCTCCCCAGTGGGTATTTACCATCTTCTTACGGGTTTCCTTCGGGCCAATGCCATCCCTCCAGTGATATTCATCTGCAAAGCAGCCGCCCGGCCAGCGCAGTACCGGAATCTTCATGTCCTTTAAGGCATCCACAACATCCTTTCTCATCCCATGGACATTCGGGATTTCCGAATTCTCTCCAACATACAGGCCCTCATAAATACAGCGTCCCAGATGCTCTGAAAAGTGACCGTAAATTTCGGGATTGATGTGTCCCTTCTGCTTCTTTTCGTTGATAAATAATTTTGCCATACTTCTTTCCTTTCTTAATGTTTTTTGATTTCTAAATTAAAAACTGCATTCGCCAAAAGACTGTCAAAGCAGCTTAAGTCCTATTTTAAAAAGTCATACTGGGACATATACAGCTTATAGTATTCTCCCTTCTGACTGATCAGTTCCTCATGTGAACCCATTTCAGCGATACCACCCGCATCAATATACATAATGAAATCCGCATTCTTAATGGTGGACAGACGATGTGCAATAATAAAGGAGGTTCTTCCCTTCAGCAGCTCGTTTAAGCCCTTTTGCAGAAGAATTTCCGTCTCGGTATCAATGCTTGAGGTTGCCTCATCCAGAATCAGGATCTTCGGGTCTGCAAGTAATGCCCTCGCGAAGGAAATCAGCTGGCGCTGTCCCTGGGACAGACGGCTTCCGCGTTCATTGATCTGTGTATAATAGCCATTCTCCATTTCCATGATAAAGCCATGTGCACAGACCGTCCTGGCAGCCTGGATCACCTGCTCATCCGAAACCTCTTTATTTCCGTAGCGGATATTATCCATTACCGTTCCGGAGAAAATAAAGCTGTCCTGCATCATGACTCCCATCTGCTTACGGAGGGAACGGATGGTAACCTTGGAAATATCGATTCCATCAATTAAAACCTCACCGGAATCCACATTGTAAAAACGGCTTAACAGGTTTACGATGGTTGTTTTACCGGCTCCTGTCGGTCCGACAATGGCAACTGTCTGACCTTTCTTTGCCTTAAAGCTTACTTTCTTAAGAATCTCAACGCCGTCCTCATAGCTGAAGGTGACATTCTTAAATTCAACATCTCCCTTGATAGGAGGCATTTCCATGGCTCCCTCTGCATCCTTTACCAGCACCGGCTCATCAATTGTCTCAAAAATCCGTTCCAGATACGAAATTGCCGTCAGCAGCGAATTATAGAAGGAAGCCAGTGTGTTAATCGGGTTCCAGAAGCGGCTGATATAAGCGGTAAATGCAATCAGGACACCGACCGTAATTCCGGAATCCGGATTCGACATCCAGGAAATACCCAGCACATAAATAAATGCCGTTGTAATGGTACTGATAATATCTACAGAAGGCCCCATAATAAAATTAAACTTAACTGCCCGCATCCACGCTTCCCTATAGCCATCACTTAACCGGTTGAAGATACCGCTGTTTTCATCTTCACGGACAAAGGACTGGGTGACACGGATTCCGTTAATACTCTCTGCAATATAAGCATTCAGATTGGACTGCTTGTTGCTCTGGATCTGCCATGCCTTACGCTGCTTCTTCTTCAGGGCAATAATCACGACTGCCAGTAGCGGAAGACCGCACAGACAGACCAGAGTAAGCTTCACATTAATGCTCAGCATAAAGGCAATGATAAAAAACAGGTTGCACAGATCGGTAATCGTGTTAATAATACCGTTGCTGAGCAGGTCACTTAAGTTATTCACATAATTTACAACACGCACCTGAATCTTTCCATGAGGGCGCTCATCATAATAGGAAAAGGGCAGCTCCTGTAAATGCTCAAAAATATCATAACGGATGCTATGTACAATGTCCTGACCGATCTGCGTCATCAGCTTGATCTTAATCCGGAGGCTCACGCAGGTATAAAGGGCAATGAGCATCGTCATCACAGAATAAAATACAATACTTCTCATGTCCTTATTAGGAATGGATACATCCATCACCAGCATGAAAAACTTCGGAATCAGCATTCCAAGTGCCGAAGCCGACAACATCAGAAACAATACCACCAGCATCTGCTTCTTATAAGGTCTGATGTAGCCTGCCAGTCGTTTCAACTGGTTCACATCAAATTTATCTTCCAGGATTTCATCTACATCATATTTATTACGTGCCATACCCTTACGCCTCCTTTCCTTCGGACTGCGCTGACTGCTGTGCGTAGTCTCCGTACTGATGGTGGAAGGCCGTTGCATAGTAGCCGCCGGCACGGACAAGCTCTTCATGTGTGCCCTGTTCCACAATTCTTCCCTGATCCATAACCAGAATCAGATCCGCATCCTTAATGGAGGAGATCCGGTATGCAATAATAAAAATGGTACAATCCTTTTCAATCTTCTTAAGCTGGTTCTGGATATAGCTTTCGGTTTCCATATCCACAGCGGAAGTCGTATCGTCCAGAATCAGAATGGACGGATCCTTAAGCAGCGCTCTTGCAAGTGAAATTCTCTGCTTCTGTCCTCCGGAAAGTCCCACGCCGCGCTCACCGACAATCGTGTCATATCCTTCCGGCATCTTCTGGATAAAAAGGTTGGCATCCGCCATCTTGGCCGCCTTCTTCACATCCTCAAAGCTGCAGTTCGGACGACCGTAAGCGATGTTTCCTTCAATCGTGTCAGAAAACAGGAATACATCCTGCATTGCCATTCCGATGTTATCACGCAGGTCATACAGATCAAGGTTCTTAACGTTCACTCCGTCTACTAAAACCTCACCCTTTGAGGTATCATAAAACCGGCACAGCAGATTCATAATTGTGGATTTGCCGGATCCGGTCGAGCCGATAATTCCGACCGTCTGCCCGCTCTTTACCTTAAAGGAGATATCATGGATAATATCCGCATCCTCTGCCTGATAAGAAACATTCTTAAATTCCACATCTCCATGGAAATGCTTCCGCACAATGGGCTGTTGCGGCTCCTGAATCTCCGGCTCCTGACTGTAGGTCGTATAAATCTTCTCTGCGGAGGTCGTAAAACGGTGAATATCATTAATCCACCAGCCTGCCATACGAAGCGGAACCGTAAGCATCCACAGATACCCGTTTACCGTAACCAGATTACCCATGGTAATTTCACCCTGAATCACCATATATCCGCCATACAGCATCAGAACGACCGTCAATATATTGGAAAGAAATTCAAAAATCGGCACATACTTTTTCCAGATGGCTGCGGCATTTAATTCCGCGTCACGGTATGCATCGTTTTCTTTATTGAACTTCTCTATTTCAAAATCCTCACGGGCAAACGCTTTCACTACACGGTTACCGCTGATATTTTCCTGCACAAAGGTATTCAGTGAGGAAAACTGCTGACGAATCTTCATAAAGGCCGGACGGACGCTTTTCGACTGTCCATAGGTTGTCAACGCCGTAAAGGGCAGCACTACCAGCATTGCAAGCGCCAGCTTCACATTTACCGTGAAGATCATAATCAGTGCGAAGGACAATAACAAAATATTTTCGTAAACCGAATAAATAATATAGGCAATAAAATGCCGGATAGCATCCATATCACCGGTCTGTCTGGACATCAGATCACCGGTCCGGTTCTTATTATAAAAGGAGAAATCCTCCTGCAGGAGCTTGCGGTATACGGCATCACGCATACTGTAAAGCACACCCTGGGAACAGATCTCAAACATGACCTGCGAAGCATAACGCAGGATTCCCTTAAGTGCCACAACCCCAAGCAGACAGCCGATCAGAACCGGAAGAAGCTTATAATTTCCTCCCGTAATGACATCATCTACGATCCGGCCTGATATGTACGGATTCACAATGGTTAACAATGCAATTCCCGTTACCATCAAAAGACCTGCCGCCATTTTATAGCGGTATTTTTCCAAAAAAGAATATACCCATTTTACCGGTGTCATATTGTACCCCCAAATTTAAAATATCAGTAATTCTTCAGAACCCATTTGCAAAACCGCTTCTTTCGAAGCTTTTCCTTTGCTCATGTGGTTGCTTCGCCATATAAATCATGGCATATATCCGCTTGAATGCAAGCATTTATCGCACATATGCCATCATTTACATGACTCTGAATAGTTTCAATATATTCTCTTTTCCTGTCAATTCCTAGAAAATAGTCGTTTACAAATAGAATAAATCTATTTTCGGCCTTTGCTCCGTTCTATACATATAATGTTTCGCCATCCCAATTTCGCGTTTTCCAGAAACGCTGCTGCCCACTACCTTTTATATATCATTATATATCAGATTTTTACCGGAATAAAAATATCGAAAGCTGTCATTCTATATACATATCATGCTTTTCCAAATGGCATAAATTCTTTGATTGCTTTGTTATAAATGTTTGCTTTCCATACCTTTTGTGTTATGATAATTACGTTCTTATACATAAAATTTGAATTCCCGACTATTTTTGAAAGGCAGGTTTACCAGCTATGATGACCAGGAACGAAAACTTAAAAACTTATTCCATAAAGGAAATTCCACATTATCATATTTACGGAAGAACCGATGAGACACAGAATCTCCTTCCTCTTTTCTGGAACGGGAGCGGCATTGAGGTAAATGTCACAGGCTCAGAGCTCTGGATCGACCTCGATGTAGACTGCAGCTTCCATGAACCATGGATTGCAACCGAATTAAACGGAGCATTTATGAGCCGTCAGATGCTTTTACCCGGCAGCTATTCCATCTGTCTGTTCCGCAGCATGACCTTCGGTGTTCCGAAAACCATGAAATTCTTCCGTGAGCTGCAGGCGATGAGTGAAGACGATGACTGTCATGTATTTGTCCGCGGCTTCCGGTGTGACGGTGAATTCCTTCCTGTGAAGGAGCACAAATACAAAATTGAATTCATCGGTGACAGCATCACCTCCGGCGAAGGTACCTACGGTGCTCTTCCCGATACCGACTGGCTTGCGATGTATATGAGCAGCAGTGAGAATTATGCAACCTATACGGCCAAAGTGCTCGATGCCGATTACCGTCTGATTTCCCAGGGCGGCTGGGGTGTTTACTGCGGATGGGATAATGATGTACGCCACAATATCCCCTCCTGCTACGAGAAGATCTGCGGTCTTGGCTTCGGGGAGGTTAACGAATCGGTTGGTGCACAGAAGGACTATGATTTTGCTTCATGGAAACCGGATGCCATCGTGGTCAATCTCGGAACCAACGATGCAAGTGCATTTAATCAGCCTCCCTTCACTATTCCGGAAACCGGTGAAACTTTCAAGCAGCATAAGAATCCGGACGGAAGCTTCGTGGAAGAAGACCGGGAACGCTTTGAAAATGCCGTATACAATTTCCTTAAGATGCTTCGTAAGGACAACCCCGGAGCACACATTGTATGGACCTACGGCATGCTCGGCTATGATCTGAATCTTCTGATTACGGATGCCATGAACCGTTATCAGAAGGATACCGGAGACCACAACACCGCATTTATTAATCTGCCCAATACCACAGCGGAAACCGTTGGTGCACATACCCATCCAGGCGTCAAATCCCACGAACGGGCAGCAAGGGTTCTGATTGAATATTTACAGACGGTTCTTCACTAAGACATAACTATTCAGAACGCACGGAGAGGTAATGATTATGCAGTTTCACAAAAGCGGATATTATCACCAGCACGATAAGGATTTCAGAATTGAGCGTCCGGATGGCTCCGGAGACTATCTGCTCCTGCTCGTCCGCACGGCGGGCTGGTTCCGTATCCATGGAACGGATTATCATACCTCTCCGAATACGATTCTTTTATACAAAAAAGGCACTCCACAGCTCTATCGTGCCTGCGAAGCACCCTATTCTGACGACTGGCTGCATTTCCATATGGATGAGTCTGATCTTTCATTTGTTTCAAAGCTGGAAATCCCTTTCGATACACCGGTGCAGGTTCATGATATCCACGACCTGTCCCTGTTAATCAAAGACATTACCTATGAACACTATTCTGACAACATCCATAAGGAAGAAACCCTTCTTCTCTATTTGCAGATTCTGCTGCTTAAGATCAGTGAAAAGCTGCATAAGGATACGCATCATCCGGACAACATTTACTATGACAAGCTGTCCAATCTGCGCTCCCAAATTTATAACATGCCCTATAAAGACTGGGACATGGAGAGCATCAGTGCCTCCATGTCCCTAAGTAAGTACTATTTTCAGCATTTATACAAGAACACCTTCGGAGTGACCGCCATGCAGGATATTATCCAGAGCCGTACGGATCACGCCAGATATCTTCTTTCCACAACCCGGATTTCCATTCATGAGGTCGGCCAGATGTGCGGATATAACAGCGATACCCATTTTATCCGGCAGTTCAAGGGGCAGACAGGTGTTACTCCATCGGAGTACCGGTCTACGCTACAGTAAACTGACTGTTGTATAATTCTGCATAGAAGCCCTTCCTCGCAAGAAGCTCTTCATGATTTCCCTGTTCAATAATATGACCATCCTTCATTACCAGAATCACATCGGCATTCTGAATGGTAGACAGACGATGTGCTACAATAAAGCTGGTGCGTCCCTCCATCATGGTTGCAAATGCTTTCTGGATCCGGATCTCGGTTCTGGTATCAATCGAAGAGGTTGCCTCATCCAATATCAGCATCGGAGGCAGACACAGCATCACCCTTGTGATACAAAGAAGCTGCTTCTGTCCCTGGGAGAGACTTCCGCCATCTTCACTGATCACGGTATCATATCCCTCCGGAAGTCTCCGGATAAAGCTGTGTGCATGGGAAGCCTTTGCTGCCGCAATCACCTCTTCATCGGTTGCATCCGGCTTTCCAACAATAATGTTGTCACGGATCGTTCCCTGCTTTAACCAGGTCTCCTGAAGCACCATACCGTAAGAGGTACGCAGAGATTTTCTGGTAATATCGCGGATATCGGTGCCCTCTACGGAAATCGAACCGCCATCCACGTCATAGAAACGCATGAGCAGATTGATAATAGTAGTCTTTCCACATCCGGTAGGTCCGACAATCGCAATTCTCTGACCCGGTTTAACGTCAAGGTTCAGATCCTCGATCAGCTTACGATCCCTGCTATAAGAAAAAGATACCTTATTCAGGGAAACAGCGCCATCTACATCAGTCAGGACTCTCGCATCCTCTGCATCCGGAATCTGCGGCTCCTCTTCAATCAGCTCAAAAATTCTCGCTGCACAGGCAAGTGCATTCTGGAGCTCCGTAATAACTCCCGAAATTTCATTAAACGGCTTCGTATACTGGTTTGCATAGGAAAGGAAACAGGTTAACTGTCCAACGGTAAGGCCGCCACGGATAACGGCCAGTGAACCGGTAAGACCTACTCCCATATATACCAGGCTGTTTACGAAACGGGTACAGGGATTGGTAAGGGAGGAAAAGAAAATTGCACGCAGGGAGCACTTTTCCAGTCTTCCGTTAATTTCATCAAAATCCTCCATAACCGCAGCTTCCCTGCCAAAGGCCTTCACTTCTTTATGATTGGTAATCATTTCATTAATCAGAGTTGTCTGCTCGCCTCTCGTCGTAGACTGCAGCTGGAACATCTTAAAGGTCTTCTTTGCAATAAAGGAAGCAACAAACAGGGATACCGGCGTAATCAATACAACAACTGCGGTAATTCCCACATTTTCAGAGAGCATAAAAAGCAGGGTTCCGAGAATCGTAATTACACCTGTAAATAACTGTGTGAATCCAAGAAGCAGACCATCCGCAAATGTATCCACATCTGCTACCACACGGCTCATAATATCACCATGGGAATGTCCGTCCAGATACTTAAGAGGCACCTTCTGGATCTTGTCAAAAGCCTTTTCACGGATATCTTCAATAATACTGTATACAATATGGTTATTACACAGGCTCATAATCCACTGGGCTGCTGCCGTAAGAAGAATCACAACACCCATTTTTACAAGAAGCTGCCTGAGTATATACCACCAATCAAAATTACTGTCAACCGTCTCCCGGAATGACGGAAGAAAATGTAACAAAACATCCACCGCATCTCCGGTAAGAATCGGAAGATATAACGTAAATACAACGGAAACGGCTGCCATTATAATTGCTGCAATGAGCCAGAATCGATAGGGCTTCATATATTTTAATACTTTAACCAGCGTTTCCTTCTGCCGTCCTTTATCCATCTTCGCTGCCTTTGCCATGCCTACGCCTCCCTTCCGTCCTGCTGCTCCGTTTTCTTTTCTACCTGTGTATCATAAATTTCCCGATAGGTTTCGCAGTTCTTTAATAATTCCTCATGAGTTCCAAGACCAACCACATCACCATCGTCCAGTACAAGGATCTGATCGGCATGCATCAGGGAAGAAGCTCTCTGTGATACAATAAACACAGTCATATCTCCGGGCAATGCCTTGATTGCCTGCCGGAGCTTTAAGTCGGTTGCATAATCAAGCGCAGAGGAGCTGTCATCCAGAATCAGAATTTCCGGCTTTCGTACCAAAGCTCTTGCAATGGACAGACGCTGCCGCTGTCCACCGGAAAGGTTCCGTCCCTCCTGTTCAATCATGGTATCAAGACCATCCTCCTTCTGTTCCACGAATTCCTTCGCCTGTGCGGTTTCCAGAGCCTTCCAGATTTCTTCATCGTCTGCTCCTTCGTTCCCCCAGAACAGGTTCTCCCGGATCGTACCACGGAACAACACCGCTTTCTGTAACACCATGCCGATCTTCGACCGGAGCTTTTCAGGCTCCATATCCCGGACATCAATGCCATCCACAAGAACACGTCCACGTGTCACATCATAAAATCTCGGAATCAGGTTCACCAGTGTAGATTTACCGGAGCCGGTGCCTCCGATCACACCAATGGTCTCACCCTTTTTCACCTTCAGGTTCACATCGGAAATGGCTTCGTCGCCGCCCTCATTGTAGGCCATGCCGACCTGATCAAAGACCACCTTGTACGGGCAGTCCTCCCTGGGTAGCTCTTCACGCGACAGCCTGATGCCTGATTCACCGCTGCCCTTCTTTGGCTCTGTCAGCTTCATATCATCCTGCATGGGGCTTTTCCCGGTCTCTCCGTTCTCTTCAGAAAAGCCTGCCGGAATTTCCATAACAGCTTCAATACGATTACCACACGCAATCGCCTTGGTTACGGTAATAATCAGGTTCGCAAGCTTAATCAGTTCTACCAGAATCTGGGACATATAGTTGATGAGTGCCACAACCTGTCCCTGAGAGAGAATGCCTCCTTCAATCTGCAGCGCACCTACATAAATGAGTGCCATCAGACCGCCATTGATAATGATATAGGTAACCGGATTCATCAGTGCCGACACTCTTCCGGCAACGACCTGCACATTACGTAATACCCGGTTTTCCCTCTGGAATTCTTCAATTTCTTCCGGCTCCTTTGCAAAAGCCCGGATGACTCTCGAACCGGTTAAGTTTTCACGGGTGGTACGCATGACCTGATCGAGGTTTTCCTGCACCCGGCCAAACATTGGAATGCTGATTAACAGAATGGCAAATACGACTATGAGCAATAACGGGATCACCACTACAAAAATCAACGCTGCCTTTACATCTACGGTAAATGCCATAATCATGGCGCCAAATACAATGAAGGGAGATCTTAAAAACAGACGAAGAACCAGATTCACACCATTCTGTACCTGATTGACGTCACTTGTCATACGGGTAATCAGCGTTGCCGTCCCCTGACTGTCCATCTGTCCGAAGGTCAGCTTCTGAATATGCTCAAACAGGGCATGGCGCACTTTCGTGGCGAAGCCAACAGCAGCCTTTGCCGCAAAGAACTGTGCCGTTACCGAGCTGGTAAGACCTATAATCCCAAGAGCCACCAGAACCAGTGCCATCTTCACAATGTAGCCCTTATCCTGAGCAGGGATACCAACGTCAATCATCGATGCCACAACCAACGGAACAATAAGCTCAAAAGAAGCCTCCAGCAATTTAAACAGAGGCCCCAGAATACTTTCTTTTTTATAATCCTTTAAATATATGAGTAATTTTCGCATTTTACTTCCACCCGTTTTTACATCCACCTGAAATCACGCAACAGTTCAGCCTTATCTCAAAAAGTTCTCAATAATGACAGCTTCTGCTTCTTCCTCATTCAATCCAAACGTATTGAGCTTGATCAGCTGTTCATTATTAATTCTTCCGATTGCTGCTTCATGGATGATTGCCGCATCCACATGCTTTGCATCAATCTCCGGAATAGAACACACCTGTGCCTGATCCATGATAATAGAATCACACTGGATATGTGCATGGCATAATGCTTCACCGACTGCTTTCGGATGAAAGGTCTGTTTCGAGGTTCCCTTCGCTACCGATCTCGATATAATCTGGGCACTGCTGTCTGCTCCCTGCAAAATAACATCAATATCTGAAACCGCCATCTGCCGGTCATGGGTCATCAGCTTCTCGGTTACAAACAGCTTACAGTTCTCCCCAATGAAAATCTCCGTATCACGCTTCGTAGAATCCACACCCTCAATCTGAACCGTTTCCATATTAAAGATGGAATCCTTTACCATATACACCTTCGTCATCGGATTTAAGATGCGGGCTCCGGTTCCCTCACCTTCCCCATAATGCTTCTCTTCATAACGGACATTGCAGCCGGTTCCGATATGGAAGGTATGAATTCCGTCATGGCGGCTGTCGTTACATCCGCTGTTATGAATTCCGCAGCCTGCAACGATCGTTACCCTTGCTCCATCCTCTATATAGAAATCATTATACACCTCATCAGTCATTCCAGAAGTATTGACAACAACCGGAATATGCACGTATTCACCGTCAGCATCACCACTGATTATCACATCGATTCCCGGCTTGTCCTCCTTGCGCTTAATCTTAATATGCTCGGAGTCCCCATGACAAAGCGGATAACCATTGTATCTTAAATTGTAAGCACCCTCCTGCTTAAACCCGACACCATCAATTTTATCAAGAACTCCCTGTGTAATTGCATCAATTTCTGCCACAATTCTCTTCCTTTCGTTTCTCTATTATCTAATAAATTCATAAAACCGCTGCTAACGCAGCTTTTCACATTCTGTCGGAAGATTACTCTCCATTAACATCGGGTACACCTCTTCCTTCGTACCGAGGGCTGCAACCTTTCCATCCCGGATCACCATAATACGGTCTGCCATCCGGATAATCCGTTCCTGATGGGAAATTAAAATCAGGGTTTCCTTCTTTTCCTTATGGAGCTGCTCGAACTGCTTTACCAGCATGGAAAAGCTCCACAGATCAATCCCCGCCTCCGGTTCATCAAAGATGCAGAGCTTATGCGACTTGGCAAGCACTGACGCAATTTCAAGCCGTTTCATTTCACCACCTGAAAGAGTCGCATCAATCTCCCTCCTCAAATATTCCTTCGCGCACAAACCCACACGACTTAACAGATTACAGCAGGTGTCTTCGGAAAGCTTCTCCCCTGCAGCCAAATTCAAAAACCGCTCTACGGTCATTCCCTTAAAACGCGGCGGCTGCTGGAATGCAAACCCGATTCCCGCTTTTGCACGCTCCGCAATCGGGAATTCCGTAATATCCTGTCCATCCAGTAAAATCTGTCCACCATCCGGCTTCTCAATTCCCATAAGAAGCTTCGCCATTGTCGACTTACCTCCGCCATTGGGACCGGTAATCACCAGCATCTCCCCATCCGGCACCGCAAAACTGATATCTTCAATAATACTCTTTTCCACACCATTATCCAACGGGTGGAAAACGAGGTTTCTCACTTCAAGCATAACTGCCTCCGTATTTTCTATTTTATTACTCTTTATGTATATTTCCCACTACTTGCGCCAATTAGTATAACACATGGCGAAAAAAAAAGCACCTACCTATTATATTGGCGGTTGCTTTTGAATGTCCAGATGTTACTGTTCACTCGTACCTTGTTCCAGTAACGTCCAGATTCCCTGTCTGTCTCATTCTGTTATAATGCTGATGATCGCAACAATGATGCTGATGATTGTTACTACAATACCTCCGATTTCGAACAGTAAAGGTGATACTGCATCTAAATCTTTTTTCATCTTGATTATTCTCTTTCACTCCCTGTATCAATAAATAATTTTAACTTAGGTTATCCACAACCAAGTCACGAACAACCTAAGTTAATAAAATTTTATTTCTTATCTATATATAAAGCCGAAAGAAGAATTATTTATTCTTCTGCACCTTATCTATTTTTTTCCTCAAATAAGCCAGTGCTTCCTCTGCATGCTCTTCCTTTTCCGCATCGTTTAACCATTCAAAGGAAATATATCCGTCGTATCCTATTTCATCTAATGCTTCCAATATACCTTCCCAATATATAATTCCTTCTCCTATAGGAAGGTTATAGCATGCCAGTCCATCCCCATCACATGCACGCACATGAGCCAGATATTTTCCATATCGGTGAATGGACCAGGGTAAAATTTCTCTTTGTATGAACGCCTGTGCACAATTAAAATTCACTTTGATCCAATTACTTTGAATTTTCTTCAATAATCAAATCACGGAATCCGTATGCGGAGTCATTGTGTTATACTTATTTTCAATGCAACATACAATACCGAATTTTTCTGCCATTTGAGCAACCTTTTGCATATTTTCCGCAAAATTGTCCCAGTAATCCTGCCATTTAAATCCTTCCTTAAAATATAGCCGGAATTTTGCATCAAATCTCCAGCCTTCAGTTTCCCGCGGTTCTCCTCCCGGAGTCACAATATCAGGAATATTAAGATAATAATACTCTGGTAAGGTAGCGGTAGTTCTGACACGGATATCATTCTCAGGATATGGTGCAGGGAAACTGATGGAAGGTGCATTTAACTTCTTTGCTAAAACAAAAACGCTCTCAAGCAATTTCAATGCATTTTGGGATATCGTCTTATCGAGATCCGCCAGACCACCTATCATGTTTTGAAATACACACAATTGTGTCATCTCTAACTTTAAATCTGCAAGCAACTCCCTGATTTCTTCAACCTTGCTATCCGTCCAGTAATCCTCCATCTCCTGAGCATCGTTTACCATTAACTCAATTCCTTCAAAGCCGGCTTTTGCAACTTTACGAATTGCATCTTCATAGGGAGCCTTATAGTTTGGCTCCATTAAAGTCCAGACGGCACATCCTATTTTAACTGACATAATATCATCCTTTCCTTTACTTAACTGTCGCTACCAATGTACGAAGATAATTCAACGACTCTGTGCAATGTTTTGTCTTCTGTGAATCATGCGCCCATTCCAGGGAAAGAAAGCCATTATAGTTAATATCCTTCAACGCTTTAATAACCATCTCCCAATCCGTATTTCCATATCCTACCGGCAAATTATATGCAGCCAATCCATCACCATCTCTCATGTGAACATGATACAGTTTATCATTGTATTTGTAGATGGACCACGGAAGATTTTCTCTCTGCAGATAAGCCCATACGGTATCTAAATTAGCACCAACATTCCCTTCGCCAACTTCTTCACAAAGACGCAGAATCGAATCCGTATGTGGCGTCATTGTGTTTGCATGATTTTCAATTGCCAGCTTAAAGCCATATTGTTTTGCAATCTGAGCCACCTTTCGGACAGCGTCTACATGACTTGACCAATATCTCTCCCAGTCAAATGGCTTTGGAAACGTATACTTTAATTTAGTCTGGAATACCTGAAGCGCACGGATTCTTGGATCCACCCCCGGAACATTGATATAATAATATTCCGGCAAATATGAATTGGGAGCCGTAACTGTACTCGGCCATGGGGAAACAAAGTTCACAATATCACACCCAAGATCCGCACTGATTTCACATCCGTTTTTAAAAGCCTCAATTGAACGGTTCTTCTTTTCTTCTTCCAAACTGGCCAGACCATCCATAACATTCTGGAACATTGCAAATTGAGAAACCTGAAGGCCGTAGTAATCAACCATGCTCTTAATTTCTTTTCTTTTGTCTTTTGTCCAGTAATTTTCAACATCCTCAAAGTCTCTCAAAATAAGCTCTATCCCATCAAAGCCTAATTCACCGATACTTTTGATTGCCTCTTCATATGGTGGATTATGTGCCGGTTCTGTCCACGTCCATGCTGCACATCCTATTTTAATTCCCATCTTTTTTCCTTCTTTCTATCACTTATTCCTTAACAGATCCTGCCAGGTTATCAACAAAATAATTTTGTACCATTGTAAAAAGTATAATTGCAGGAATTGCTATCATGGTACATGTAGCCATCATTCCACCCCAGTCCGTACTTCTCATGCCGACAAAACTTTGCAGGCCAACCGGTAAAGTGTATTTCTCAGGTAAGGTAATCAAGTTTACTGCAAACATAAATTCCTGCCATGTTTGAACAAATACATAGATTGCAGTACATACCATTCCCGGTGCACCTAACGGAAGTAGAATTTTGTAAAAGCACTTAAATGTACCGGCTCCGTCAATATTTGCTGATTCAAACAACTCCTGTGGTATAGCCTGAAAATATCCTGTTATTAAAATCAACGCAATCGGCGCACCGGACACTGCAGCCGTATAAGTTAAAATCAAAGATAAATAAGTATTTTGTATGCCCATCATCCTGTAAATTGTCATCAGGGGAACCATCATCGTAATTGTTGGAAGCACCTGCAGAATATACAGCAGGTTATTTAATATCCGGGCACCCTTCATTTTCAGAAAGCACATTGCATATGCCGCCAGCGCAGCAATAATAATTGTCAGAATAACCGTTGCGCAGGTAACAATAAGACTGTTTTTCAGATACAACAACACATTATAATCCTGAAATGCCGTAATATAATTGCTCAACGTAAACTGACTCGGAAATATTTTAGGTGGATAAGATAAAATATCTTCCTTAACCTTAAAAGAACTAATAATAATCCAATACACAGGAAATATAATGATTATAAGAGCACATAATAATGCTATATACTGAAACACTTTATAGAACCGTTTCTTTTTTCTCATTTTGCTATCTCCTCTTTGTTATCTTTTTAGCAAGCATAAATACAATTCGTACCACTCCAAAAACGAACAGGATGATCAGCAGTGACACAGCGCTTAATGTAGCTGCTCTTGAAAAATTGAAATTAACAAATCCTGCCTGTCGTATTAAATATGGAAGAGTTGTTGTATCTCCTGCCGGTCCGCCATTTGTCAGAATATATATGATGGAAAACGAATTAAACGACCATACAAATAAAAGCATAATACATCTTTCGACAATTGGCATAATCCAGGGAATCTTTATATAAGCAAATGCCTGCAATGAACTTGCCCCATCTATTTTGGCTGCTTCTATCTGGGAATCCGGAACTGCAGTAAGCTTTGCATAAGTCATAATTGCCACAAAGGGTGCTGTTCTCCATACATTTGCCAGAATAACCATCAGCATAGCCAGATTGCCGTTAAAGAAAAAGGAAGTTCCTTCCGGTATCACTCCAAGTCTTAGTAATATATAATAGATCAGTCCTGTATCTGCAGAAAAAAGCCATTTCCATACATAAGCAGTAACAGATTCCGGAATAATCCATGGCATTAAAATTAAGGCTTTAATGATAGAAATGCCTTTTATTTTGAATGTCATAATAATTGCATAAAACATTCCCAACAGCATGGTCAAACCTACGCAGCCAATAATAAATACAATGGTTAACCGGATTGCCTTCCACGTTGTCTGGTCAGATAAAATATCAACATAGTTTTTTATGCCGACAAAATTCCAATCCTGTCTCATTAACCCATAATTCGTAAAGCTCATAGCCAGATTAAGTACAAATGGAAATAACGCAAATATAATCAGCAAAACTCCAAAAGGTGTACTATAAAGAATTGATATATATTTTTTAGCATTATTTTTCATATTCCAGCTCCTACAAAGATTTTTGTTCCGGCATGCAGTTAAGAAAACTGCATACCGGAAATTATTATTTACTGATTCTCATCAATCGTTTTTTGTACAACATCATTAAGCATTTTGGCAGCATCTTCTGCAGAAACGTCATTCTTGAAGGTAACCTCCTGGAATACAGGAAGAATTGCTGTTGTAAGCTCGCTTCTTAAAGTAAAGTCTGCCGGCGAAATCCCCATACCATACTGCATCAGATTCTGGAATTCCGGATAAGTAGCTTTCTGTGCTTCTGTAAAATACTGCTCAGCATCCTTACGTCCACTCAGTCCAGCAGTCATAGCTCCTGCATTTTCAGGGCTTGCTTTGTACTCCAGGAATTTAAAAGCAAGATCTTTATTCTTTGAATTAGCAAAAATACCAAGATTCCATCCGCTCATTAAAGCTACTTCATTTCCGGATCCCTTCGGGAAATCCGCTGTAATCATTTTTGCTCTGATATCCTCATTTAATGCATCATACATCCATGCTCCACCGATTGTGCAGCCTGCCTTTTCAGTGTTTAACGCATCATACATTGCTGTATCATCCATAGTTACCAGTGTATCTCCAGGGATGGTGCTGAAAATCTTTCTTACATTTTCTACCCATTTTGCACCTGTAGCATTATCCAGATCTGCTTTCCAGCCATCTCCGTCTTTCTTTACAAACGCTCCACCATCTGTGAATAAAAATAATCCCATCAGCTGACACGGTAATGCGGTTGAATTATATCTTACTGCCATTGGTATATAACCTTCACTGCTTGCTTTTTCACAATAATCAATAAATTCATCAATTGTAGCAGGCGGATTTGAAAAACCAAGTTTTTCCAAAATATCTTTATTGTAAAGCGTTGTCTGAACATCTGCTACCTGTGGAATAGCATATACAGTTCCGTTTAGCGTATTTCTTTCGATAGTAGAATCAACGAAATCAGAAAAATGTAATGTTTCAGAATTCGCCTCATAATCATTTAACGGTTCTAAAATACCTGCCTTTCCCATTTGTGAAACAAAGTCAGATTCAACAAAGACAACATCAAAATCACTTCCTCCGCTTGCACCAACAGTCATAAGCTTTTGATGGATTTCTGCATAGGGTGTTTCTACAAAGTTTACTTTTACACCATATTTTTCTTCAAACCCTTTGGCGCCCTGCTTAATAAGATAACCATCCGTACCTTCAGTAGAACCATCGATCAAAATAGTCAGCTCTGCGGTCTCAGTGCCTTCAGTCCCTTCTGTTTCTTCATTCGATACATTAGTATCTTCACTCTCTGTTCCAGCAACATCGCTTTGTGTATTTCCCTGACTGTCCTTTGCTCCGCATCCACTCAACATTCCAACTGTCATAGCCAGACACAATAACATACTTACCATTTTCTTTTTCATTCATTTATCCTCCTTTAAATTAAAGTCATACATTTTGCCATGTGCCTGTCTGATTACTCTTCAGACAAGCTTCTACTATTTTAGTAATATATAGTCCTGCTGTAAAGTCCGGGCTCTCATATACAGCTTCGCCTTCATGCAACAGGCCTTTATAGAAAATTTCAAATCCTTTTTCAAATGCATCCTTCCATCCAACCGAGTGTCCATCCGGCAGATCAGCAAAGCTTCTGATATTCTCAGACAAATTATTTTTACCCGCATATATAATTTCATTGCCGGAATCCCTGTGACCAACCCATAAATTGGCCGGTGTTTCCTGATGCCATTCATATGCCTCATTGGTTCCACTGATTAGAATCTGCAAATCATTCTTTTTTCCGGCACAGACCTGGGTAATATTAATACTTCCTACCATCCCTCCTTCCAATTTAAACAGGATAATCGCTGCATCTTCATTTTCTACCGGCACAGCCTCTCCCTTATGTTCTCCGGATGCTTTCCGGGAAGAAAAAGTATCTGCCTGCTTCGCCATATATCTTTTTTGATACCGCTTATGGAACATTGCATATACGGCTACAATCTTCTCTCCCATAATAAACTGTATGGTATCAAAACAATGTGATCCTATGTCTGCTACTGCTCTGGATTCACCTCCTTTATCTTTTTGGACTCTCCAATCAAAATCGGTATCATATAACAGCCAATCCTGTAAATATTCTACCTGGATATGACTGATCGTCCCCATCCGGTTATTTTTAATTCTCTGTTGCATTTCCTGAACCATCAGGTTATTTCTGTAATTAAAATTAACCGCCGTTTTTAACCCTTTTTTCCGGGCAAGCTCTACCAGTTTATTTCCTTCCTCAGAATTGATGGTCAATGGCTTTTCGCTATATACATGGTATCCGGCTTCCAATATCTCGCAGCTTACTGCAAAATGAAAATTATTTGGCGTGCAGTTATGTACAGCATCCATTTCTTCATTTTTCAGCATTTCTTTATAATCTGCATAATATTTCCCGATTCCATTCTCTTCACACCAGTCCCGCATAGCCGGATTGCTGTCAGATCCTGCCACAATTTCAACATACGGAAGTCTTCGTAATGCTTCTACATGCTGTTTTCCAATAAATCCTAACCCGATTACTCCAACCTTAATCTTTCGCATATTGTCTGCCTTTCTCCGGGAAATGAATAAACTGCTTCAGATACTGCCGGCTGATCTTTAATGAATTCTCAATATTTTCATTATTATCTTCAAAGGATTTATCCTCGACCTCAATGCAGGCAGCTCCCTGATATCCGATTTCCAATAATGCACTGATATATCTCGCCCAGTTAACATCGCCATGTCCTGGTATACAGGGAACCATATAAGAAAGCGGCGTGGCCAGAACTCCGACTTCGTTTCTTGCCTCCTTATCCACTCTGATATCCTTATAATGTACATGAAAGATCTTGTCTTTGAATTCATATAAAGGCCTGATATAATCCATTTCCTGCCATATGAAGTGCGATGGATCAAAATTCAGCCCAAGATACTCACTTGGAAGCCGTTTAAATAATTCTCTCCAGATTGCAGGGGATACTGCAATATTCTTTCCTCCCGGCCACTCATCTTCCGTAAAAAGCATTGGACAGTTTTCAATGGCAATTTTTACATTTAAGGATTCTGCATATTCCAGAATCGGTTTCCAGACGTTTCCTGCTAATTCCAGATTATCTGTGATATTCAAATTTTTGTTTCTTCCTATAAAAGTAGTAACCAGATTAATCTTTAATAGAGCAGATGCCTGAATAACCTTCATTAAATGATCAATACTCTTTTTCCGGCATTCCTTGTCCTCATCCAGCACATTTGGATAATAAGCCAATGCAGAAATCGTAATGTTCTTTTTCTTGCAATACTGCAGAATTTCATCAGCTTTTACAGAATCAAGATTCGCAACATCAATATGTGTTACACCGGCATATTTCCGTTCAGCTTTTCCTTTAGGCCAACATGCAACTTCTATGCATTCAAAACCATTATCTGAGGCAAAATCAACTACCTGTTCGAATGAATAGTCTGCCATCACGGATGTTATAAATCCTTGTTTCATTTTTTCCCTTCTTTCTCATTTATTTTCATTATTTTTTCTTTTTTCATTACTTTTTACATTTTGATTATATAAAACATTGACATATTTTGCAATACCTTATATAATTTTTATAATAAACGATATATGAGTTTCATGTTTTAGTGCATTTTGACTAATCATCATGAAAATTTTTCATAAGGGAGGAAATATGGCCATTTCAAAGGATGTAACAATTTCAGAAATTGCAGCACGCGCCGATGTGTCAATTGCAACAGTATCCAGAGTAATCAATCAGATTGGAAACACGAAAGCGGAAACAAAACAAAGAGTATTCCAGGCAATGTCAGAATTAGGATTAAATCCCAATACCTATTGCGGAGCAAAAGATACAGCCGGCTCTCAATCCATACTGGTTTGTCTTCCTGATTTTCGGAATCCATTTAATGCTGATGTTATTGAAGGAATTCAAAATGCCGCCATTACACACGGCTACAGAACTTTTTTTTACGAAGCATCAGATTTGCGCTTTTCTCTATATGAATATGAAAAAATCATTAATCAGAATAATTTTTGCGGTCTGCTTTTAGTACATAATGTATTAGACACAGATCAATTAAATAAGATCAAACTAAAATATCCGGTGGTAATGTGCTCAGAGCATTGTAATCTTCCCGACGTTTCCTTTGTATCCATTGACGATGTATACTCTTCGCAGATTGCCGTGAACTATTTACTATCTATCGGACGCACCAGAATAGCTTTAATCAACAGTCAGTTAACAAATGCCTATGCCAGATACCGTGAAAAGGGCTTTCTGGATGCACTTGGCAAAGCCGGTATGCAGGCCAACAATAATTGGATCCTTCATATAACAGAATTTGATTTTGACATTGCGGTGTCTGTAATCACCTCTTTACTTAAACAGACCGAACGTCCGGATGCCTTATATTGTGTTTCTGACGTATATGGTGCTGCAGCAATTAAGGCTATTCAGAATTTTGGTTTACGCGTACCGGAAGATATTGCGGTTGTTGGCTTTGATAATATTGATTTATCAAAAATGGTCGTACCTTCCCTGACTACAATCAACCAGCCCAAAAAACAGCTGGGGCACCAGGCTTGTGAGATGTTAATAAATCTGATCGAAAATCCTTCCACACCAACCCAGCATATTTTACTTGATACTGAATTAATTGTCCGGTCCTCCACGTAATACTTTTAAATAGATAGTAAAAATCCCTATGGACGGTGGTTCGCCCATAGGGATCTGCTTTAATCATACACAGAGTCCATATCCCATTCAAGAATTTCGCCTGTATTTGCGTCAATAGTAAATTCATATTCCATATCACCGTAAATGATCTTGCCCTCATATTCCGGACGGTTATCATCGTAATCCAGCTTCCATTCATAGATGTCTTTTTCCGTTGCTCCGGACACACGGGCAAGAGCTGTCTGCTTCGCAGTCTCTTCGTCAGTCGCAACGTCGTTTCCGATGTCAGGGCTGTTTTTCACTTCATAGCCGGATTTAATTACCTCACCGGTAGCGACCTCTATCTCATAATCATACTTCGCACCATTTGCGTACCACTCAATCTCATAGACCTGACGGCCGTCCTCATAGTCCAGCTTTAATTTGGTAATGCTCGCTTCCGTTTCCGGAACACCCGCATGAGCCAGCGCAATCTCCTTCGCCCTTGCCTCGTCAATCTCACCTGTTGAATTCTCTATGACTGGCGCATCGGTCTGTGTAGGAGTGGTCTGCGCAGGAACCGTCTGCTCCTTCGTCTCACCCATACTGTCAGTCTGTGTCTGTGCCTGACTGTTCTGCAGCTGATTTAATACAGGAATGTTACTGCATCCGCTCAGTACTGCAGCCAATGAAAACGCCGCACCGGTTAAAATCCATTTTTGTTTCATGAGTTCCCTCCAATCCATATATATAGTCCATTATAGTCCATGCAAATATATAGTTGGAAGTCTAACAAACAATGACCCACCTTGTCAATAGGTAAATTCCCACACATGATAAGAAATAATTCAGCCACGCCCATGCATAAGCTTATTACCATATTCACAGAATATCAGTTGTCAAACAAATCATCTCCCAGAATAACATTCTGAACTGAACCAGAATATTTACTTTGTTTATAACCGTTTCCGCAAATCAACGTGATATGAATGGCCTCTTTCGTCCCCATCTCTTTTTGGAACTGCGACAACCGGTTCATGATTTTTTCATGCTCCTCGGCATCCAGAGAGTATGCTTCGTTCGTGTACTTCATTTCACAAAGATTAATCACACCATCTTTTCTGCTGATAATTAAATCAATCTGTGCTCCCTTTTCTGTATTGCTGCTTTTCCATGCAAATTCATTTGTTTCAATTCCACTAATTCCCAAAGCGGACTTTATCTGATTAATATGATTCAGGCATACAATTTCAAAAGCACTTCCTCTCCAGGAATTATACCCTGGAGAATTGATATAATCCTTCCAGGAGTCAAATTTTTTATTCTGAATAAACCGGATGCTAAATAAGGTGAATGGATCAATTAATTGGTAGAGTGAATCATTTTCCGCTTTCGAGAAATTATTATATTTTCGGATAAACCCACATTCCTCCAATTCGCGGAGATCTTTTGTCAAAACAGATCCCCCTCCGATTTCTTTTTCTTTTGAAAGCTCCGCTCTTGTCAGCCCGTCTTTTTTCTTCGCCAGAGCTTCAAGAATTGCCATATGCTTCTCCGGCTTATCATATAGTGAACGAAACAAATTATCATATTCATCATAAAGATAGCCATATTCTTTAAAGCATAACTCATTAATGTTCTGTGCAAGACTAAGGCGCGAATCCAACAGGTTCAGATATTGCGGTATGCCTCCAAAAACCATATAACTCTCAATCATCTGATTTCTGGGCATAACGATATCATTAAGCTCAAATAGTTTTTCGCATTCTGCCAATGAAAACGGAGCAAGGTGTATGCGTTTCGTGACCCTGTTATGAAAACCCTTTTTATTCGTAAGAAGATTTGTAATGATCCATGATGTTGCAGATCCGCAGACAACTAACACCAGATCCTCCTGCGCAGATGCCCAACTGTTCCAGAAATAGTCAAGCGCACTTTTAAAATCAGACTTTGCAGTATCCATCCATGGAAGCTCATCAAGAAAGACCACTCTTTTGTTATTAATTGGTTCACGGTATATTCGATCACTTTCAAGAAGTTTCCTTAAGCGCACAAAAGCTTCAAACCAATCTTTCGGAGCCTTCTTTTCCATATCCCCATATTCCACCAGACTGGCCGCAAAACCACGAAGCTGTCCCTTTGTTTTCTCATCCGTAAGTCCTGTAGCATAAAAAGAGAACTGTTTATTAAAGAACTCCCGGACAAGATAGGTCTTTCCGACTCTCCTTCTTCCATAAACAACAACAAATTCAGGCCTTTTAGACATAAGACACTGCATCAGCTCATCCTTTTCCCGTTTTCTTCCAACGATCTTCATATTATCACCTTTCTCTCATAAACCGCCGCAAATCAACTTATTATTTATATTATGGCGAGTTATGTGTTGTTTTTATATTATAAATCGCCAGCATTACAATTTCAAGTTATTTGGAATACATTTTACGGTGCTTTTGTAGGGATTGCTCTTGCGAATCATCTTAAAGAAGCTGTATACGGAATTTTCAATGCATTCCCTGTCTTCCTTAACGAAGCTTCCGTCAGAAAATTTTCTGTGTGCCCAAGCTTCCGTCAGAAAATTTCTTGTTGACATCCAATAATTACAATGCTATTATGCTTGCAAGAGCAACGAAGCTTTTAAAAAGTTTCGTTGCTCTTTTTTATTCTGCAGAATTCCAAAAACAAACGAGAGGAGAAACCATTATGAGTATGACACCTATGAACAACTTTGATTACCTCGAAAGAGTGAAATTTTCCGAAGAGCTTGCTGAAATTGAGGCTGCAAAAAAAGCAAGTGGTATGACCTATGAAGAGCTTGCTGAAAAAATCGGCGTAAATAAGGTCTGGCTGACCAGTGCCATCAAGGGTCAACAGTATGTACCCGAAGAGTATTGCCTGAAACTGGCTGAGGTACTCGGCATTGATTCCAAAATCACTATGGTTTTAAGCGAACATCCCTATAAAGGTAATACGGATCCTGTACTTTACAGATTACATGAGGTGCTCGATACCTATGGTCCTGCAATTAAGGAAATCATCCACGAAAAGGGCGGTAATGCCATTATGAGTGCCATTGATTTCGGCATTGATGTAGATATTCAGAAGGATCCTCACGGAGACCGGGTAATTATTACATGGAACGGTAAACTTCTTCCATATAGCAAACAGGGACAATATCCCTGGTAAATAACAAAACATACCGGAAGGAGTGATTGTATGGAAACTGCTGTAATAGAGAAGATCTCTAATGTTGCCAGAGTAAAAGCTGACTATGCAAAAAGCAGTTTTTTGAAATGCTTTGTATATTCCATGTTTGCAGGTGTATATATAGGAATTGGCATAACATTAATTTTTACCCTCGGCGCACAGATAAGCGGGTCTGAATATACTGTCGGACTCACAAAGCTTGTTATGGGTGCAAGCTTTGGCCTGGCACTTTCAATGTGTATTATGTGCGGTAGTGATCTGTTCACAGGAAATAATCTGCTCATGGGAGTAGGTGCTATGACCCGGCGTGTTTCCTGGCTGGAAGCATTTCATGTCTGGGGAATAAATCTGATCGGTAATCTTGCAGGTTCCCTATTGGTTGCCTGGATTATTAAAATGAGCGGACTGTTAAATAATGAGCAATTTGGCACGTTTGTTGTAACGATGAGTGCCAACAAAATCAGTCCGGGCTTTATTCCATTATTTTTTCGCGGGGTTCTTTGTAATGTCTGTGTATGTGTAGCCGTATGGTGCGGGCAAAAACTCCAAAGTGAAGCAGCAAAGCTGATTATGATCTGGTGGGGATTGTTCGCATTTATCGGAATCGGACTTGAACACAGTATTGCAAATATGACTTTACTTGCATTAGGTATTTTTTCTCCATATGCATCCACCAATGACTTAGTGAACTGGGGTGGATATTTTTCAAATCTTGTTCCTGTTATTTTAGGAAACTTTTTTGGCGGTGTAATATTGTTTGCATTACCCTATTACTTCTGTTCAAAGAAAAAGTAAGCAAAAAGCAGGCGATACTCAGTATAAAAACCGAGTATCGCCTGCTTATAACTATATAACTGCTTTTATCTTTTTAGTGATGGAACAGCCGGATTCCGGTAAATGCCATCACCATATCATACTTGTCACAGCACTCAATCACAAGATCGTCACGAACTGAACCGCCGGGCTGAGCGATGTATTTCACGCCGCTTTTATAGGCTCTCTCAATATTATCTGCGAACGGGAAGAACGCATCAGAACCAATGGTTACATTCCTGTTTCCGTCAAGCCATGCTCTCTTTTCTTCTCTGGTAAATACCGGAGGCTTTACCTTAAAGCGCTTCTGCCATTCGCCCTCTCGAAGCACATCTTCATATTCCTCTCCGATATAAACATCGATCGTATTGTCACGATCTGCGCGTCCCAGAGAATCTACGAACTGAAGATCAAGCACCTGCGGTGCCTGACGCAGATACCAGTTATCGGCCTTTTGTCCTGCAAGACGGGTACAATGCACCCTGGACTGCTGTCCTGCCCCGATACCGATTGCCTGTCCGCCCTTAACGTAGCACACGGAATTGGACTGTGTATACTTTAAGGTGATCATGGCAATTTTCATATCCATAACTGCTTCCTCCGGAAGCTCTTTATTCTTCGTCACAATATTCGAGAACAGTTCATCATTAATTACAAGTTCATTTCTTCCCTGTTCAAAGGTAATGCCATATACCTGCTTACGTTCAATTTCAGCCGGAACATAGGAAGGATCAATCTGAATAATGTTATAGTTTCCTTTTTTCTTCTGCATCAGAAGCTCCATGGCCTCGTCGGTATATCCCGGTGCAATCACGCCATCGGAAACCTCTCTTTTAATGAGGCGAGCCGTATCCGCATCACAGACATCCGACAAGGCAATGAAATCGCCAAAGGAAGACATTCTGTCCGCACCACGTGCTCTTGCATAAGCACATGCCAGAGGAGAAAGCTCTCCCAGATCATCTACCCAGTAAATTTTAGCAAGGGTTTCCGTGAGCGGAAGTCCTACGGCTGCTCCTGCCGGAGATACATGTTTAAAGGAGGTTGCTGCCGGAAGTCCGGTTGCCTGCTTTAACTCCTTAACAAGCTGCCAGCCGTTAAATGCATCAAGGAAATTGATATATCCCGGCTTACCATTTAACACTTTAACCGGAAGATCACTCCCATCCTCCATATAAATTCTGGAAGGCTTCTGATTCGGATTACATCCATACTTTAATTGAATTTCATTCATCTCTACTGTCCTTTCCTATCGGGTTGATCAACTGAAAAATATGTCATTGCCTCATTTTTCACAAGCTTGCCATCTGGGTCTATTTCTGATGCTTATTAACAATTCTTGTCTCATATCTGCCGGTTGCAATATCAATATACCTTACAAACAAAGATACCTTATTCTCTTCATTAAGGCTGTTCCAGATCAGATCCGTATATTCATTAATATCATCCATTACCTCCACAAGCTTCGGTTCTCCCTCAAAGCTCGGGAGCGGATTACCGTCATGCATATAGGTATGGATAAAACGGCCTTCTCCTGCAAGTGGATTATTATAATAGAAGGTAAAGCGGTTGCAGGCTTCCGGATTTCCGTTATCACTCTTCAAAATAGACATTGCATAACGATATTTTCCGTCCTTAATCTTCATGCTTCCGGAAATTCTCGGGGTATAATTCGGTGCATCCGGCTCAAATTCCCGGCTGCGCAGGGCCTGCTCAAAATTCAGTCCATTCCGCATCCCGTCATAAATGGTATCCGTCTGATCTCCATTTGTAACAATGGTATAATCTCCCAGTACACGAACCGGGGCATAGATGATAAGACTCGGATCCTCCAGCTTTGAGGGATCAAAGGCCTCCGTACGGATTCCATCCTCATATTCAACGAAAATCCGGTTACGGCTGTTGCTGCTTCTTCCCATGATAAAATAAGCAGTTACCGCTTTCTTTCCATCCGGTGAGATTCCAATCACAATTCCTCTTCCCGGATATGCATTCTCCTTAAGCTCCCTGTCCAGTGACAGTTTTTCCATTTTTGCTTCCTCCTTCTTAATTCCTTATTTGTAACTATTCAGAGCCATGTAAATTATGACAATATGGACGTTGTCAACCTGCGCCTTCGGCTTGCTTTCGCTAAGTGCTCTACATATACCTGCTTCACTAAATTCGAACTGCGTCTTCGACTTGTTCTCATTAAGTGTCCAGGTATCGTTCGCACTAACCTCAACCTGCGCCTTCGGCTTGCTTTCGCTAAGTGCTCTACATAAAAAATCTGGACATACACATGCGATACTGTGTTTGCCCAGACGGTCGGCTCTTCTTTATTCACATGCTCCCTGTAGGTACCCCTACACAGATCACTCTGTTTCCGTCAGTCGCATGTCTAAATTCATCATAAGGGATCTTTCTCAAAATTGCAAGCTGCACTTTTCAAAATGGACATAATGGAGCAATTCATAAGAAAATAGTCCAAAATTCATTATCTGTAATGAAAAGAACTGAAAACATGATAGCGAAAATGGACATATGGTTGCAGTAAGAAGCATAAATGTCCAAAATCTAACCATTACAGCAAAGACATTGCTAATTCTTATAGCGAAATTGGATATATGGATGCTGCAAGAAGCATATATGTCCAAAATCCAACCATTGCAGCAAAGACATTGCTAATTCTTATAGTGAAAATGGACATAATGCAACAAAACTTGAAAAAATAGTCCAAAATTAAGTTCTTATAAAATAATGGAGCTCGTTTGCGAAAACTTTAGGAAGCACTTAAAGATAATAAGCAATAGGGCAGAGATACCGGATATATTTCACGGCCGGTACATACACTGCCATGTCAAAAATTACCGGGCAGATGATGATCTGCAGCAGTATAAGCACGGGAAGTGCCGATAACATTCCCATATCTTTTTTCCATATACACATCGTACACGCAGTAAATAAAATGGATACCACAATGAGCAGAAGCATCTGCAAAATTTCTGTTACAATTACCATTCCAATTCCCGTTGCGGTTACAAATCCTGCTCCACTCGCCGCATCCAGCATCTCCGACTGCAATATGGTTAAGCAGGATAAGCCTGTCCCGACAAGCATCATCGGTGTTGCTGCTGCCAGCATTCCGGCACACTCATAGCTGCGGCGTCTTCCTTTCTCCAATATTGACAGGAAATGCTGATTTTTCTCTTCCTTACAGGACGCTCCCGACAGATAAATCGTCAGAAAAATCATGCAGGAAATCACACCACGAATCAATTTTTCCATATCAGCCGGCTGACCTGCAATTCTGTTTTGATTGCGGTTTTGATTACTATTTTGATTACTATTTTGATTGTGGTTTTGATTGTGGTTCGGTTTCCCGTTTTCCGGCCAGTCTGCGTCTCCATTCTGCCCGTCGGAGCCGGGCTCTGCTCTTCTTAAGTCACTCTCCATTCCGGCATCCGTTTCCACATAAATCACTTCTGTATGGAAAATCGCATCACTGTTCAAATAATATTCATACCGATCTGCCAGCATTGCTGAAATCTCTTCGGAGCTCTGTCCGACAATTGTTTCCTGATTCTGCTGCAAAAGCTTTTCTCCATAAAGCTCCAGAACAGTTCCATATACAGTCTCTCGTACCGCCATCCCCTTCGTTGTAAAAGGAGTATAGACATAAGTAATGCTGTCTGTAAATGAACCTTCTTCGTATTGCTTTGCAAATTCTTTGTCAAACACAAATCCGCATTCCAGCTCTCCTGCCTCTACCGCCTGTTCCAGCTCTTCCGTGCCTTCATAAGTGGTAAATTGATACACATTCCTCTTTTGCATCAGACGGTCCGCGATGGTCTGCGTAATACCGGATGTCACGCCCACGAGTCCGATACTGCTGTTTTTTGTATCCGGGATATGGATACCTCCAATCACCAGAAGAAGCAGTACCAGAAACAGTATTTGAAGCCAGCAGATTCTGTGTTTCAGCCATAATTTCAGTTGAAGCTTATAATAAACAAATCCCATTGGGACTTTTTTTATGTTTTCGCATATACCCGTATGGGAATGCATACAAGATCGGATATCGTTATATGACTGCTGCCCACTCTTTTCATTTCTCCAGGAAAGAAACCCTCCAGCTGCCATTCCCATAAGCAGGAAAAATACCGTTCCGGCAACCGATTCTTTCGATATCTCTCCTTCCAGCATTCCGGCTGCATATACATTCCAGTATTTCATGGGTAGGAAACGGCTGATTCCGGCAATCCCTTTTCCCAGATAAGCCTCCGGAATCAGCACTCCGGCTCCACTGATTGTAATTACATTTACTGCAAAAACAAATACTGCCGCCTGTGAGCTGCTGCCTGAAAGCTCATACAACACATGAAAATAAATCGCTATTCCAAGACACAAGAGCAACAGGGCATACCATGTTGTCCCCTGATAAAATACGAAATACGTTTTGGTCCAACTGGCAATGCCGATTCCCGCAAAGTAATACAGGAGTCCTGTCACATACAAAAACTCTGTCATTACCAGAATCTTAACGACGGACTGTCGGATACTTCCTACGCCACGAATTTTCAGTTTATCTTCCACGGATCTGTTCCGCTTTCCATATAAAAATCCAAACTGGATCCCACACATCATAAGCAGAATCACAAGGCCTGCTGCGTAATAATACTCCGCAACCGATAGATTCCCCATGGACGAGAGCATTCTGGCAGAATATACGCTATCTCTTTTCAACATCTGATTCACAAACAGATAAGCGATCGTATCACCGAGTCCTGCCCCCTGTAATTCGATGCCATAATAAGAGGCCGTGTCCAGCCCTGCATAAACGCCCGCTTCTGCGGTCTGCAAAAAGGATACTCCTGCAGTCACCAGTTCTTCAAATACCTGTGTGTTCTGCGCAACATCCTTCGGAAAATAAATCTGTGCAGGCGGATTGATCCCTACCTGCACATCATGATAAAAGCCCTCAGGCAGCACAACTACCGCCTGAAGGGTTCCCTGCTTTAACTGCTCCACAGCCTCCTGTTCATCCAGATAATAAAAATCACAAACCGAACGGACACTGTCCATAGAGGAAATATACTGTGTTGCCAGACGGCTGATACTCTCTCCCTCCGGAATCGCAATGCCAATATTCACCTTCTGAAACACCTGTGCATTCTGCATGATCTCGCTGAATGCCGCTACCAATACCGCCGTCAGAAGCAGGCAGGCGCAATAGCTTCCTATGGACTTTAACAGTGTCTTCCCTGTTCTTTTACATTCCACTATGAAAAAAGCAATCCACGTTTTCATCCGGTTTCCTTTTAGTATCCCAATAATCCATAAAGCAACTGATTCAGATCATCAAATAACTCATCATACTCCGCTTCACTGGCATTTCCAATATCAAAGGCTTCCCCCTTCATTGTGTCAATGACCGCCCCCTTAGTTACAGCAATATCCCCACTTAGGGTATAATCCGCCTCTCCCTCCAGGGCAAACTGATCCACAGTCAGTCTGATCTCCTTACTTCCAACGGAAAGGATTCCGTTCATTTCAATCTTTTCATAAGTATTTTCCGATTTAATGTCATAAGCTTCTGTACTCCGGTTGTATGTCACCTCGACATGGTTTCCCGAAAGATCCACTGTAATGCTTTCCTCATCTCCTGCAAGCGTTCCTTCGATCGTGCATACTACAGCACCGTTCACAAGTATCTCCATGTTCTGCGTCCGATAGTCCCCACCATGGAAAATCACCTGATAAATATCCCCTGCAGCTTCAAGCTCCACGCAGGCCAGTTCCTTTTGATACACATAAAACCGGATCGTTGCATCCTCCATATCCTGAATATCTGCAAATATCTGCTCCGTGTATTCCTCTGCGGACATTCCAAGCGCATGCAGCCGATCTGTCATCGCGGTCTCGACATATTCCTGATAAATCTCCCTGAACCGGTTCATATCCTCCCGTGTCACCAAAATCGCATATCCCTTGCACTTCCGGATATTTCCATCCACTTCAAACTGCCCTGCATCTGATTTTTCCACCTTCAGGGAACGGTACCAGTTCATCAGCTTCACAGCAGACTCTGTATTTTTGATATCGCCCGATGATTCACTGGAATAAATCATTTTCAGAACATCATCAATCGCCTGAAGATCCTCCGCAGAGGCTATTTCTGTCAGATATCCATGCTTTTCCTCTGTATAATTATAAGTAAACACATGGCTGTCTACCGATGGGATCTGAAGACGAACCTCATTCGCATCAATCTGCAGCTTATATTCGATTTCAGGAATATTAATCCATGCGCTGTTATATGCCATCGTTCCGGCAAGCTGTTTGTCTTTTCCATCTACTCCCAGCTGCGTGTACAATATGATTGAGCCGTCAGAATATTCACTTTGTATCGCAATCTTGATGTTGGACGTAACCGTGTAATCTTTTTCAAATCCTTGAAAATCCCTGCATGTATCATATAAATATCCGCCCTCTGAAAAGGTCTTTGCACATGCTTTTTCCACAGCTGTTCTCGGATTGGAAAGCAGCACTGCTGCTAATACAAAAGCAAGAATTCCAAGCAATACCACTACTCCAGTAATAATCGAAACGATGATTGCCATCTTGTGTGACTTCTTCGGTTCCTGCTCTGTAGTTTCCTCTGTAATAAGTTCTCCTGTCATTGGATCAAATTTCGGCATTTTTCTTCTCCCTTCACCCTTACTTATCCGGTGTTATGATTTCTTTTCTGATTTCCTCTATGGTCAAATCTTCTCCCGTGAGCTCTGTGAGCTTCCCCTGCTTCATAATCAGACAGCGGTCACAGGAAAGAATTTCGTTTTCATCATGCGAAGTCAGCAGCACAATTCCATTCATGCTCCGATACTGCATCAGCCATTGCTGAATGTTATCCTTATAATATAAATCAAGTGCTGTTGTCGGCTCATCCAACAGCAGAATCGGCGGCCACTGTGCCAGTGCGCAGGCAATCGATAATCGTCGCTTCATTCCTCCCGACAGTTTCCGGACTTCTGTTTTCAGCAGTTCCTCCAGTTCAAAGGAGGAAAGCAGCAATTCCCGGTGCTCCGACTGCCAGACACCCCATAGCTTCAGATTATCCTTCACGGTAAGCTCATCAATAAGTGGCGGCTCCTGCGGAACATATCCCACATACTTCCGGAAGTATGTGCGCTTCTGCAGCGGATTCTTTCCGAAAAAGGAAATTTCTCCAGCATCAGGCCGGATGGCTCCTGCCAGAATCTGCATCAGTGTTGTCTTACCGCAGCCATTTTTTCCGGCAACAGCAAGGCACTGTCCGCACTCAGCTTCCAGTGAGATATCATCCAATATGATTCTTTTTCCATACTTTTTCTTAATATGTGAAACCTTAAGCATACATTTTCCTCTGTTATTCCTGCATGGAAGCCATCATCTGCTCCCTGCGTGTTCTCTGAAGCTTCATATATTCTTCCTCGCAGCGGTCAAATGTCCCATCCTGCATAAACCTCTCATACCACTTTTTCCAGATCTGCTTAAGCTGTTCCTGATAAGGCATCCAGTCCTCCACCATCATCTCCCTGGTGTATTCCTGGGTGCAGCGACGATCCTCACTTGCAATCAGCATCCGTCCTCCCTTGGGACGATCCTCATAGGATAACAGGCATCCTGTATCCGTCAATGCCGCACATTCTCCCATGGCATCGACTCCGATAAAGGTAAAGCACTTATGACGCATCCGCACATAAAGCAGACTCCCTCCCGGATACCCAAAGGAATCCAACGCGCAATTGCTGTTCATCAGCCAGTTCTCGATCTCTTCAGTATCAGGCTCTTTTTCTGACATGATTTCCTCTGTCTTTGCTTCTTCTGTCCTTCTGTGCTGCATCCGCTCTGCTCCGGATATTTCCTTCCATGCCCGGATTCCACGGATCATATCCTCCGGAGAAAGAGAGCATCCCATGGACCTGCAGCAGTTTCCCTTACATTCTTTACAAATATCCTCTTCCGTTTTTGCCATGTCTGTCACCTCATCTTATTCTAGTTACTGTTCACTCGTACCTCGTTCCAGCAACTATTCGCAGGCCCATTTGAAGTTTTGCTTCGCAAAAGGAGCCTGCTCA
>FR902913.1 GCA_000438155.1 Firmicutes bacterium CAG:95 | reverse complement strand
AATATTAAAATTGCATTTTCTGACTTCCAAAATTTAAATTTCCCATCTACGGTAACATTCATATTGTTCTCGTCGAAATCCTTATTACATATACTAATTCCCATACTCTCATTTATAATTACGGGAGTATCACTCATATTATTAATTATTTCATCTTGAACAAAATAGCTAATATACTCTATCATTCCATCTTCCGGATTAATTGCTATGTCTAACGGGGGCTTGCGCTTATCCTCATAAAACAAATGGTAATTTTGTCCTATTCTTTTATCAACAACTGATATTTCAAATAAAACAAGTCCCGCTCCCATACCTTCTATTTTTCGAATATATTTTTTGTTATTAAATACTTTTTCAAACTTCACTTTTTCGCCTCACTAATTAAGCATCTTTCTTATTTCATCAGATGTTCTTAATATTCTTTTCCATTCTTCAAATGCTCTTACCGCTTCAACACTAAGCAACTCTACATTTTTTTCTAATTGCATAAATGAATTTCTTAACTCTATGCTTTTTTTAAGTATATCATCATCAATCATACCTTCATCCAAAAAAGATTTAATGTATCTTCATGCAGAAAACTAATAACATCTATCGAAAATTCTTCAAATAGATTATGCTTAATTGTATCATCACTTTCTGTCAGCAAATAACTCCCACATTCTTGAATTGTTTTTCTAAAGTTTTCATATCTTTCTTCTAATGAAATCATCATTGCATCACTTCTAATCATAAATTATAGTTACTTTATCACCTTTCAGTGAAATATAAGTTATTTCCGAAGTATCCAGCTTTCCAAGTGAAGTAATCTTCTCCAGTGAACATTCCCGTACTACCCCTGTTTTGGAATTACGAAATACCAGATTCATTCCGGCTGTCGATACACTGATTCTGTTGGATATTCCTTAATATTAGATCTGCAAACATTTTTTCTGCTTTATCCATCTCAATCAGCAATGGATTCATATAATCACTAAATGCATCCAAATATGCTCTACACCCACCAACAATCATTATTTTTTTAATATTGTCATTATTGGTTAATATTTCTTCAGCCTTCACATATCTATCATATAAAGTTTTTAAAATGGGTCTATCTGGGTCATCCACCAAACGTTGCTCTAACAATAGAATTACCTTTTCAATTTGTTTTTTTAATTCTAATATAGTGTCCATATAAACGCTCCTTAAGGTTTAATAGTTCTTATACTCTTAATCCAATTCAAATCCCAATTTTGCGGTAATAAAAATTGATCTGCATCTCCTGCCAGTCTTGCTCCGCTCATAGTATATTGTTCACCCACACGTCCTATATTCAAAGTTGTTCCTTTAGGAATAACAATCTCTGCCTCATACTTGAGCGTATTTTTCCACTCTGGTAGTATAGCACTATCAACTTTTGTCTGTACTCTGTTTATAGCAGGATTACTTGTAGCAAATGCGCCACCAGCTTCCGCATTATATCCAAATACACGATATACAGTGATTTCCTCATTAGTTACTACAGTGCGATATTGCCCATCTTTATAAGTTTCAATTAACCAACTCGGCAATTCATGCTTTTCTACTACAGTAACCTTGGAATCAATTTTAGTACTATATGCTCCATAAGATGCACTACCACTCTGGTATGCTAAACACATAAGAATCAAAGC
>FR902912.1:23054-42772 GCA_000438155.1 Firmicutes bacterium CAG:95 | reverse complement strand
ATTACCAGACGGTCGATGCCGTAGCCGATACCGCCTGTCGGAGGCATACCAATGCTCAGAGCATTCAGAAAGTCCTCGTCGGTATGGTTTGCTTCCTCATCGCCGGCTTCAAATGCAGCATCCTGTGCAGCGAAGCGTTCTCTCTGGTCAATCGGATCGTTCAGCTCGGAATAAGCATTACACATTTCCCATGTATTGATAAATAATTCGAAACGCTCTACCTTGTTCGGGTCATCCGGTCTCTTCTTGGTAAGCGGAGAGATTGCAAGCGGATGGTCGGTAACGAAGGTCGGCTGGATCAGATTTTCCTCACAGTATTCTTCGAAGAACAGGTTCACGATATCGCCCTTGGTATGACGGTCTTCGAACTCAATGTTATGCTGCTTTGCAAGTGCCTTGGCTTCTTCATCGGTTGTTACCGCATCAAAGTCAACCCCTGCATATTTCTTAATGCAGTCAATCATGGTAATCCGTTCAAACGGCTTGCCAAAATCCAGTTCAATGCCGTTATATACAAATCTGGTTGTACCAAGCACTGCTTCTGCCAGATAACGGAACATGGACTCGGTCAGCTCCATCATTCCTTCGTAATCGGTATAAGCCTGATATAACTCCATTAAGGTAAATTCCGGATTGTGTCTGGTATCTACACCCTCATTACGGAATACTCGTCCGATTTCATATACTCTTTCAAGACCACCAACGATCAGTCTCTTCAGATATAATTCCAAAGAGATACGAAGCTTCACATCTTCATCCAGTGCGTTATAATGGGTTTCAAAAGGTCTTGCGGCTGCGCCGCCGGCATTGGATACCAGCATCGGTGTTTCGACTTCCATGAAATCTCTGCCATCTAAGAACTTGCGGATTTCCTTAATAATCCGGGAACGCTTAATGAATACCTCTTTGCTGTCGGCATTCATGATTAAATCGACATATCTCTGACGATAACGGGTATCGGTATCGGTCAGTCCATGGAACTTCTCCGGCAGAATCTGTAAGCTTTTCGTCAGCATGGTCATTTCCACTGCATGAATGGAAATTTCACCGGTCTTTGTGCGGAATACATATCCCTTAATACCATAAATATCACCAATATCGGATTTCTTGAAGTCCGCATAGGCCTCTTCGCCGATGGCGTCCTTCGCTACATAGACCTGGATGGTTCCCTTTAAATCCTGGATATTACAGAAGGAAGCCTTGCCCATCACACGCTTGAACATCATACGTCCTGCGATAGATACCATAATCGGATCTGCATCCATGATGGCTCTTCTCTCATTGTAATCAGCATTCAGCACTTCCCTTGCTTCTGCTTCCTCCATGCCCTCTACATTGGGAGCTGCATGTCCTGCAAGAAGCTTTTCCTCATGTGCAATATATAATTCCTTCGCTTCATCGGTATGATGAGTCTGATCATACCTGGTAATCTGAAAGGGATCCTTGCCTGCTTCCTGTAAAGCTGCAAGCTTTTCTCTACGAACCTTCAGAAGCTGATTCACATCCTGCTCCGGCTTCTGATTATTTTGTGGTTGCTTATTCTGTTCTGCCACGATAACACTCCTTATCTGTTACTTAATTGGAACGCTGGATTTCCAATACTTCGTACTTTAAAACACCTGCCTGGGTCTCTACTTCAACAATATCCCTTACTTTATGTCCAATCAGGGCCTTGCCTACAGGGGATTCATTGGAAATCTTTCCCTTAAGGCTGTTTGCTTCGGTAGAACCAACGATTTTGTAATCCAGATCTTCGTTAAACTCAAGGTCACGGATCTTCACACGGCATCCGATGCTGATCTTGTCAAGATCAACTTCATCTTCATCAACAACTTCTGCATTCTTAAGGATCTTCTCTAATTCCTCAATTCTTGCTTCGATATCTCTCTGCTCGTCCTTCGCTGCATCGTACTCTGCATTTTCGGACAAATCTCCCTGCTCTCTTGCTTCCTTAATCTTCTGTGCGATCTCACGTCTTTTGACTACCTTGAGATCGTGAAGCTCTTCCTCATATTTACGAAGACCTTCGTAAGTAAGTATGTTTTTCTTTTCTTCCATCACAATCGCCCTTTCATTCTATCTTTCTATTGTAACTACCCAAAATACAGTCCTGAATAGTTATATACGTCTTATATTTCCATAGTTAACTAATGTATTATACCCATTTTTCACTGTAGCGTCAAGGAATTTCCACGCCTGCGCCCTGCGGATTACCACCGCACCGTCCGGAATTCTCCGGTCAAAAAGCAGTATCATCCCATATTCTTCATACAGATAATTCTGAAGGCTCTCTGAAACCGTTCCTTCCTCTCCCGTCCAGACAACCTGCTTAAGTCTTGGCAGATAAGGAATCAGCAGCTCCATCAACTGCTCTGCATCCTGCATTCCCTGATTCCATTCCTCCGGAAGATAAAGGGTGTCAAACGGACGCTGCGCATAGAGCCACGCCTGCAATATACAGAAGGGCAGGTCCTGCGCTGCCATCGGCCACGCTTTTTCCTGAAACTGCCTGCTATAAAGCATTTCCCAACAATCGTAATCACATTCCGCTCTTCCCTTAAGCTTTTCCAGTTCCTTTTGCAGCTCCAAAACCTTCCATTCCTTTGGCTTCTTCCGGAGCAGGCTCTTCCTCCGGTACTCCGGCCAAAGCGCATAATAGAGAGAAACACTGCCGGAAGGAATCGGGAGATGCCTTTTCACTTCATGAATTTCTACGGACTTTTCATAAATTCCATCTGCCTGCATCATCAGGTAAAAGATATGATATTGTCTTTTCGACATTTACAGCTCCTGTTCACCGGGCGGGGATCAGGCCTATCCGCTCCGGCTGTTACCCTGGAACCGGAAACAATTCCCCTCACTTATGAATAAGAGTATGCCGGTTATTCTTAAATTAGAAGTCCATTCTGCCGGATTGGCATATTACCTCCAGAGTCACTGGCACATTTACCAGCACACCCGGATTGAATTACTCTGTAAATATCTGCTGTACCGTCTCCTTTAAGGTCTCAAAATCTTCGATTTCATTCACCTTTCTGCGCAGTGCTGCCGAACGGGGATAGCCTGCCGTGTACCAGGCAATATGCTTACGCATTTCACGCACTGCCGTATATTCTCCCTTTAATTCAAGCTCCATCTGTGCATGACGCAGAATTGTATTGCATACCTCTTCCGCAGTGGGACGTTCCGGAAGTTCACCGGTATCCAGATAATGATTGATCTCCCGGAAAATCCATGGATTTCCACGGACGGCACGCCCGATCATCACCCCATCGCAGCCGGTCTGCTGCAAAAGAGCTGCCGCAGATTTTCCATCCGTCACATCGCCGTTTCCAAATACCGGAATGGACACGGCAGCCTTCACCTGCGCAATGATATCCCAGTCCGCTTTGCCGGCATAATACTGTTCCCTGGTTCTTCCATGAACCGCTACGGCTGCGGCGCCGCTCTGTTCTGCAATCCTCGCAATCTCCACAGCATTTATATGCTCCTCATCAAAGCCTTTACGGAATTTCACGGTGACGGGCTTGTGAATCGCCTTTACGGTACGGCTGATAATCTCTTCGACAAGCTTCGGATTCTTCATCAGTGCCGAGCCCTCACCATTATTTACCACCTTTGGAACCGGACAGCCCATGTTGATATCCAGAATATCAAATGGCTTTTCCTCAATCCGCTTTGCCATCTCACTGATAATTACAGGATCCGAGCCAAACAGCTGCAGGGATACCGGATGCTCCCCCGGATCAGTCTCCATGAGTTCTTCGGTATTCCGGTTCTTATAATAAATTGCCTTGGCACTCACCATTTCCATGCAGACAAGACCGGCACCCTGTTCTGCACATAACACACGAAATGGCAGGTCGGTTACTCCTGCCATTGGTGCCAGTATCGTATTATTTTGAAGAGTTACCTCTCCGATCTGTATTTTTCTCATAAATAATTCGAAGTCCTTCCAATGTAAGATCCCGGTCATAAATCTGGATCTCGTCCGTTTCGTCTGCGATAATTCTTCCAAGTCCGCCGGTTGCAACTACCTTCATGTTGTCATAGCCGCTTTCCTTACGCACCTGACGGATGATGTATTCGGTCTGCCCGATCTGTCCGTATACAAGACCGGCCTGCATACTGCTGATGGTTTCCTGTGCCAGAATGGACTTCGGCTTCTTAATCTCGATTTCCGGAAGCTTCGCCGTATCCTCCCAGAGTGCCTTCGCAGAAATCCGGATTCCGGGAGCTGTAATCCCTACGGAAAAGGAACCATCCCCGGTGACAAGGTCATAGGTCGTTGCTGTTCCGAAATCAATAACAAGGGCCGGCCCGCCATATTTTTCATAGGCTGCCACCACATCCACAATACGGTCTGCGCCGATTTCGCGCGGATTCTCGGAGGTTACACGGATACCGGTCTTTACCCCGGGGCCGACAATCATCGGAGATCTTCCAATATATTTCGTAATGCCGTTAACCAGGGAATGCATCACATTCGGTACAACGCTTGCCATGATGACTCCCTCGATTTCTTCCTTTTCCACCTCATTCGTACGAAGCAGCTCGCGCAGCGTAATTCCATACTCATCGGAGGTTCTGGGCTGTTTGCTCATCATCCGGAAGGTGGTCTTTAAATTCTTTCCGTCATAAACGCCCATTGTAATATTTGTATTTCCAACATCAATGACCAGCAGCATATTCTTTCCTTTCCTATTTACACATTTCGTAACTGTTCAGCACTTTCACAGTTACGATGCAAAATCCATTCCAAATCGGCTTCGCCGATGGGATTTTGCATTACTGAATCATTTTCTTACGGTCTCAGCAGTAAATGCTTCGACCTGTACTGAATAGTTACCCCATTTCTATATATTCCGGTTTTTTGGAGAATAAGGATCTGAATCATTACCATGACTTCAAACAGCAGATCCGCCTACAAGCCCTCTTCATCCAGCAGTTCGCTCATATCCTCATGCAGCACAACCGCCTTGTAATATAAGCTTAAGGACTCAAACAGCTCCTGCCGTTTCCTTCTTACTTCACTGATTAACAGTCCGCTTCCGATATCGTCATAGAGATAATCCTCCGGCGCATATTCCGTCCGCAGCTCTACATTGCCATTTTCATCGAATTCAATCGTGAAGATGCCGCCGATCTCTTCGGTAAAAAGCACACAGATAATATGGAGCTCTTCCTGTATTGAAGCAGGAATTCCCTTGAACAGTTCATTAAAATAATATTTCTTATCATACGCATTGGCTCCGCAGAGCACAACACGTTCTTCCTCCGGAACATCCTGTCCCGGCTTGTTTGCTTCAGACATACTCATACAATCCTCTCACCGATACCTCTCCTGCATAAACAGGTACGACACCGTTCTCCTTTGTTTTTACCAGAAGCTGTCCATGATTGTCAATCCCCAATGCGATACCTCCGAACTCTCCCTTCGGATCAAGAACCCGCACCGGCTGATCCAGATTGATCAGATGGGAAATATAATCCTCCTTCATAAGTGACAGATCTGCGGTCTGTAAAAACTGCTCATACCGGACGGCAAATGCTCTCAGAATATCATCCCGTACCGCATCACGTACATCCTCCGGACGTTCCTCCGTATGCTTTTCCTCATCCCGTTTCCAGTGTCTGCCGCTTTCGATGAAAAGGGAGGTTGCCTTGTCCGCAATCTCTTCCGGAAATTCCTTCTGGTTTACATTGATCCCGACTCCGCAGGCCAGTGCATAAGGATGCTCCTTCTGTGTCTCTCCTTCCGGAAAAGCCTCATCCTGCTCTAACATCGCTGCCTCGGTCAGAATGCCGACCACCTTTTTCTTATGAAGCACGAGGTCATTGGGCCATTTAATCTGACAGTCAAGTCCTGTTGCCTCTTTAATTCCTTCCTGACAGGCAAGTGCCATAATCAGTGTCAGCACCGAGGCCTGCTCCATCGTCACATCCGGGCGAAGCAGAAGAGTCATGTATAAATTAGAACCGGCAGGAGATTCCCAGGCTCTTCCCCTTCTTCCCCTGCCGCTTATCTGACGTTCTGCCTGAACCAGTGTCCCTTCCGGTGCACCGGTCTTTGCCCGACGGATAACTTCAAGATTGGTAGAATCAATCTCTTCGCGTTTATCAATCGTAAATTTCATATCTGCTCCCTGTTATAACGTAGCTGCCATAATCGCCTTGATGGTATGCATACGGTTCTCTGCCTCGTCAAAGACTACCGACTGAGCCGATTCAAACACTTCGTCCGTAACTTCCATTTCCGTCAAGCCGAACTTCTCGCCGACTTCCTTGCCGGTTGTGGTCTTCAGATCATGGAACGCAGGCAGGCAGTGCATAAAGATTGCCTGTGTTCCGGCATTTTCCATCACGGCACGGTTGACCTGATAAGGACTTAAGGAACGGATCCGCTCATCCCATACGGTATAAGGCTCACCCATGGATACCCACACATCCGTATAGATGACATCGGCGCCCTTTGTTCCCTCGGTAACATCCTCGGTAAGGGTGATCGTTCCGCCGCTCTTTGCCGCAATTTCCCTGCACTGTGCCACCAGTGCCTCATCCGGGAAGTAGCTCTTCGTGGTGCATGCCGTAAAATGCATGCCAAGCTTTGCACAGACTACCATCAGCGAATTTCCCATATTATAACGGGCATCGCCCATATAAGTAAGCTTTACACCTTTGATTCTTCCAAGCTTTTCTTTAATTGTTAAAACATCTGCCAGCATCTGCGTCGGATGGAATTCATTGGTTAATCCATTCCATACCGGAACTCCCGCATACTTCGCCAGATCTTCAACGATCGTCTGCTCATAACCACGATACTCGATTCCGTCAAACATTCTGCCTAACACACGCGCAGTATCGGCAATGCTTTCCTTCTTGCCGATCTGGGAACCCGAAGGATCCAGATAGGTCACCTCCATACCAAGATCGTGTGCTGCTACCTCAAAGGAGCATCTGGTACGTGTACTGGTCTTTTCAAAAATCAGTACGATATTCTTGCCCTGATGCATCTCCTTGGTAAGGATTCCCTTTTTCTTCTTATCCTTCAGCTCTGCTGCCAGATCCACCAGATACAGGATTTCTTCCGGTGTATAATCCAATAGCTTTAAAAAGCTTCTACCTTTTAAGTCCATCTGCCTTCTCTCTCCATCTCTTCTTTTGTTTTAGTTTTCAATTATCCGTAACTGTTCCACATCATGCAGATTCCGGCCATATAGACGTTATCTGTTTTCCTTCATAAGAGCATCTGTCACGATTAACAGATAAAAGTTTAATCATTCTTAATAATTTCCTTTAAAGAAGCTGCAAGTCCTGCCACTCCCTGAATTTCAGAAGGGATAATGATCTTGGTTGCCTTACCGTCTGCCGCCTTTTCGAAGGCTTCCAGACTCTTAATGCGAAGGACTGCCTCATCTGCTCCTGCTTCACGCAGCATACGGATACCGTCTGCGGTTGCCTGCTGTACCTTTAAGATGGCTTCTGCTTCACCTTCTGCTTCACGGATCATCTTTTCCTTTTCAGCTTCTGCGCGGAGAATGGCAGACTGCTTATCTGCTTCTGCTTCCAGAATGGCTGCTTCACGCTTACCTTCTGCAATCGTAATGCTTGCTTTCTTCTCACCCTCTGCTCTGGTAACGGCTTCACGACGTTCACGTTCTGCCTTCATCTGACGCTCCATGGCGTTCTGGATTTCTGCAGGGGGAATAATATTCTTAAGCTCAACACGGTTTACCTTGATACCCCAGGGATCCGTTGCCTCATCCAGGGAAGCTCTCATCTTGGTATTAATGGTCTCTCTGGAAGTCAGTGTCTGATCCAGCTCCAGTTCACCAATGATGTTTCGAAGTGTTGTTGCGGTCAGGTTCTCGATCGCCATAATCGGATTTTCCACACCGTATGCATAAAGCTTCGGATCGGTGATCTGGAAGAACACAACGGTATCAATCCGCATGGTTACGTTATCCTTCGTGATTACCGGCTGCGGTGCGAAATCCACTACCTGCTCCTTTAAATTGATCTTGCGGGCCACCTTATCAAATACAGGAATCTTGATATGAAAGCCAACAGACCAGGTGGACTGATAAGCTCCCAGACGCTCCACAACATAGGCATAAGCCTGCGGCACAATCTTAATGCTGGATGCTAAAATCACCAGAACAAAGATGAAAACCAATAAAACCAATACTGCTAATACTCCCATTTCTTTCTCCTCTCCATTAAAAAGCTGCTGCTTTTACTGCTTTGGTGTAACGATCAGCTTGACTCCGCTGACACGCTCTATAATAACAACGCATCCTACCGGAATGGCTGCTTCTTCATCGGTACTGCGGGCACTCCATTCCTGACCGTTCACGGTCACCTGCCCGATTCCCTGAAGATTATTAATTTCACTGATTACAATGGCCTGCTGTCCGATCAGACTCTCCACATTTGTCCTCACACGGTCCTTATTAAAATATTTTACAGCTACCGGACGGGTAAAGAACAGTAACAGGGCTGATACGACAAGGAACAGCACAATCTGAACCCATAACGGTGCATGAACTGCTGCTGCCAGCGTTGCCACAAGGGCACCTCCTGCAAACCAGATTGTGGTAAGTCCCATCGTGATAATCTCGATAATGACCAGTACGACAAACACGATCAGCCAGATCGTAATCATTGAACTCATACTTACTCCCTCTCCCTGTACTCCCAGGGTCTTGTGTTTACCAGAAGACGTGATCTCCAATAACGTAGCCGTCATGGCGTCCGGCTCTTCTAAAGTAGGTTGCTCCCCCTACCGAAGTTTCGCCATTGATCGCAGCCTGTGCTGCCTGAATGCAGGCATCCGGAATGTTTCCTTCGTAAACCCTTGCCACCTTTCCTGACATGGCAGGTGTAAACTGCCCGGAGGAATAAATGACTCCGTAAATGCTTCCCGGATAGGCCGGACTCTTCACACGGTTCATGACAACCGCTCCGACACCAAGCATTCCCTCATAGGGCTGATTGCCGGCTTCACAGTAGATCAATGCTGCCAGAAGTCTTGTTTCATCAGCATCTGCTGAAACAGCGCCACGATTCGCAATTCTCTTCCTCTCTGCCGCCTCCCGCTCTCTGGCACGGACCACTTCAATCGTCTCTCCTTCATCAATATGAAAATTAATCTGAATGTATTCCGTTCTGACATATCCGATTGCACCTTCATAGTCGATGCTGACCCACTCATCGTTTACAATTTCGATAAAGTCTACTGCATCATCCTTTGCAAGGTAGCAGATCGTTTCTGCTTCTTCGTTCGGTTCCATCCTAACACGTACTGCTTCTGAATTGAGCTTCACAATCCAGTTCCCGACATCCTCTGCCATCTTCTCGGCATCTTCTCCAAAAACGAGATATTCGTCCTTGGCCCAGCCGATCACATTGCCGGATTTGATCTTCGTCCAGCCGTTCTCCTGCTCTAAGATTGTGCCTCCACAGTCCTTATACAGGAATCCGACCTTCTCTGATTTTTCATTCGCCTGTGCACGGACGTTCAGCGCATTCTGGACATTCGCCATGGCAAGCTCAGTTTCCATACGTGCCTGCTCGGCTTCAAACTTCTGATAGATATTAAGCTCTTCCTGCTGCTTCTCCGGTTCGTCCACGGTGAAATCATTGGGATCTAACACAGTACCCACGCCGGAGCACATGAAGTCATGTCCTTCCTTTTCTCCGGCCTGAACGGTTATTTCCTCTGTCAGTAAGAATCCCATGCAGATACTTAATCCTGCAAGGCATACTAACAGCCTCTTTCTCCGATCCATGATGTTTCCTCCACTATACATGAACAAGATATTACAAACTTGTTACGTAATATGTGGATAATATTAACAAATGGTCTAATTCTTGTCAAGTTTGCGGGATTACCCATTCACTAAATTCGATCTTCGCTCCGCTCGCTCTCATTAAGTGTTCGGGTAGCGTTCGCACTAAGCTCAAACTTCGACTACGTCTCGTCTTTGCTAAGTGCTCTACATCTTTCCACGCAGGCAGATACCGCATGCATCACGCTGCTGCGGAATCCGCGGTCCTCCAGAACCTGTACGGCTTCGATGGTTGTTCCACCCGGAGAACATACCATATCCTTCAGCTCTCCCGGATGCTTCCCGGTTTCAAGTGCCAGGGCTGCGCTTCCCATAATGGACTGTGCAGCGAACCGGTAGGCCTGTGCTCTCGGCATTCCTGCCTGTACTGCTCCATCTGCGAGTGCCTCCAGAAACAGGAACACATACGCCGGTGAGCTTCCGCTCACCCCGACCACGGCATCCATCAGCTTCTCGGGTACTTCCTCTGCCAGTCCGAAGCTCTGTAACAGAGAAAGACTCTGCTGCATCTCATCCCTCGTTACCAGCTCATTACAACACACCCCGGTGCATCCCATTCCGACAAGTGCCGGAGTATTCGGCATACAGCGGACAAATTTTAAGCTTCTGCCAAACATCCTGCCAAGGCTGTCCATCGATACACCGGCAGCAATGCTGACAATCACTGTATCCTCTGAAACCGCATCCTTAATCTGTTCAACCACCCGGGGCAGAACCTGCGGCTTTACGGCAAGTACAAGAATCTCCGCAAAGTGTGCCACCTGAATATTATCCTCACCTATCAGAATACCCCAGTTCCCGGAGGCATATTCTTTGGAAGCCTCACTTTTTGCACATCCCATAATGTCCGTGGCAGACACTACTTCTTTTTTAAGAATGCCGCCAATCATTGCCTTTGCCATATTGCCAAGTCCGATAAATCCAAGCTTCATGTCAATCCCTTCTTTCCTATTTTTTATATGGCGAAGTAACCACTTTTGCACAACCACACATACCTGTGCTTCTCACTCTTACTCTGTCTTAACCAAATGCAGATTCCTCAGACAGCCACCTCGTACATCAAAAGAGCCGCTGCCACAGCCGCATTCAACGATTCCAGCTTTCCCTGCATGGGAATCCGTATGTATTCATCTGCCAGCGCCGCTGTCTCCTCCTTTAATCCGTTTCCCTCGTTTCCGATCAGAAAGGCGGCCCCTTCGGTATAGTCCGGTTCCCGGTAGGATTTCGTTCCTTTAAGGTGTGCCGCATAGACGCGGATCCCGGTCTTCTGCAATTGCGCTATGGTCTGTGTGAGGTCTCCGGTATACAGGAACGGTACTCGGTAAAGGGATCCCATCGTGGAGCGGATGGTCTTCGGATTATAAATATCTACGGTTCCTTTACTCATCAGGATCCCATCAACTCCGGCCCCCTCTCCGGTACGGATCATGGTTCCCAGGTTCCCCGGATCCTGAATGTCCTCAAGGATAAGGAACAATGGTCTTTTCCCTTCCTGTTCCTTCCGTTCGCCTGCTCTCCTAAGAAGATCCGACAGGTCATAGGTCATCTTTTCCATCAGGAAAAAAATCCCCTGAGGGGTCTGGGTATCCGACAACTTCCGGAATACCTCCTCCGTCACGGTTTCCACAACAGTTCCCTGTTTCTGACAGGTCATGAGCTTTTCGTAAATTCCTGATAATTTATCAGGAGGAGCCTTTCGATAAGACTCCTCCATTCTCTGCCAGACATCCTCCCGGCAGTATATTTCCCTGATTTTTGAAAGCGGTGCTTCCTCAAACATCTTGAATCCTTCCGCTACGAAAAGCCCTTCCTCGTTCCGTGTCCGGCTCTTTTCTTTTAGCTGGATCGCATGCCTGATCCGCCCATTATTCAGACTTGTAATCATAAAACTTCCTTTCGCAGTTACTGTTCACTCATATCTCGCTCCAGTAACGATTCGCAGGCTCATTTTACTGGGAAAGCAGACGGCTTACCTGATACTGGTATTCCGGAATTTCCTTCTGCATATTTAATGCTTCCTCAATATCAAAATCCTGGAACTCGCCATGACGATAGCCTACGACACGGTTGGTCTTTCCTTCGCAGAGGATATCTGCCGCATAAGCACCCATAATGGAGGCGTAGAAACGATCCTTACAGGTCGGGGATCCGCCACGCTGCATGTAGCCTAAGATGGTTGCTCTGGTTTCCATTCCGGTGGCCGCCTCGATACGGCGCGCCATGGAAGTGGAATGTCCAATTCCTTCGGCATTGATGATGATATGGTGCTTCTTGCCGCGCTTACGGCTGTTAATAATATTGTTGATGAGTGCCTGCTCGTTGTAATCGTACTTTTCAGGAAGCAGAATGTCCTCGGCACCGTTCGCCACGCCACACCACAGGGCAATGTAACCGGCGTTACGTCCCATTACCTCGATGATACTGCACCGCTCATGGGAGGATGAGGTATCACGTACCTTATCAATGGCCTGCATCGCCGTATTAATTGCGGTATCAAATCCGATGGTATAGTCGGTACATGCAATATCAAGGTCGATGGTTCCCGGAAGTCCGACCGTGTTGATTCCATGTCTGGAAAGTGCCTGGGCACCACGGTAAGAGCCGTCACCGCCAATGACTACCAGTCCGTCAATTTCATGCTTCCGGCAGATCTCTGCTGCCTGCTCCTGAACCTCTTCCTGTTTAAACTCAAGGCATCTGGCTGTTCCGAGAATGGTTCCGCCACGCTGGATGGTATCAGAAACATCCTTCTTCTCCATCTCCACAATTTCTTCATTCAGAAGTCCCTGATAACCCTTCTTGATTCCTTTTACTTTAACACCATTGCAGAGTGCCTTACGCACTACTGCACGGATCGCTGCGTTCATACCGGGTGCATCGCCACCGCTTGTAAGCACTCCGATTGTATTAATGTGATTAGCCATAACTCTCCGTTCCTTTCCATGCGGCAGCTCCTGCTGCCATTTTCTATATTGGTAATTGTTTCGTAACAGATCATTCCTTCACCGTTACGATGTTTCCTTAATTCTGCCTCTCATATTCCGAACCCCGGTTAAAAGCTCCGGAACAGTTTTATTGTACTGGTTTTCCTTTCCATTTTCAATCTTTTTTATACTTCTTTGCGGATATCCCATGCAATTTTAATATTGTCTTCCCCATACTTTGCACAAAGCTGCGCCTTCAGCTCTTCACCGGCCTGCACACTGCAGCTTGGAGGAAGCTTTTTCATTGCCTTTGCTTCTTCAATATAAATCACCACGCTGTCATGCCCGTCTGAGGTCTGCAGGGTCTGCAGCAGTTCATTCGAAGAAGCCTGATAAGCCTCCATAGTAGGGAATTTAATCCACAGCTTCTTCGGGATCTCGTCAAAAGCAGTAATTCCCTCACAGATCACCTTGCCATCGCGATCCTCCTCCAGGGAAACATGTCCCTTAATAAAGACCTTATTATCCTCCAAAAGCTTCATGCTGTTCTTCTCATAGTCTCTTGGAAAAACAATGACCTCCACAGTTCCGACCAGATCCTCAATCTGCAGAAACGCCATGATTTTATCATTTTTTGTATATTTAATCTTCTTATTAGAAATGATTCCACCGATCGTACAGGGCGCATTGTCCCTCACTCTCGTTTCACCGGATTCCTCTTCCAGCACAAAATCCGCAGTCGTATTCGTGATGCCTCTTCTCCACAGATCCTCAAACTCCTCTAACGGATGGCCGCTGACATAGATTCCAAGCACTTCCTTCTCAAACGCAAGAATCATATCCTTGGAATACTCCCCGACATCCGGAAGCCGGACATCATAGCTGGATTTCTCCGATTCGTCCACAATATCAAACAGACTTATCTGCCCTGCCATATTATTCTTCCGGTCATGTACAATGTGATCCATGATCTGCACATAGGCACTCATAAACTGCTTCCGTGTTCCGCCAAGGCTGTCAAGCGCGCCTGCCTTGATAAAGTTTTCGATCGCCTTTTTGTTGATATCTTTATCTGCCATACGGGTGATGAAATCCTGCAGATTCGTGTAGGCGCCACGTTCCTTCCGTTCGTTCACCACCGCATCAATCACAGGACGTCCAACACTTTTGATGGCAGTCAGTGCATAACGGATACTGTTGCCGTTTACGGAAAAGCCGCTTTCTCCCTGATTGATGTCAGGCGGCAGGATCGTAATACCCATACTCCGGCAGACCATAATATATTCTGCCACTTTTCCCGGATTATCAATCACGGAAGTCATCAGGGCTGCCATAAATTCTACCGGATAATAATATTTCAGGTATGCGGTCTGGTAGGAAACCACCGCATAGCATGCCGCATGGGACTTATTGAACGCATATTTCGCAAAATCCATCATTTCATCATAAATCTTCGAGGCGACATTTTCCGGGATGCCGTTTGCCACACATCCGGGCACGCCCTCCTCCGGATTTCCATAGACGAAATTCGCCCTCTCCTTTTCCATCACGGCCTGCTTTTTCTTACTCATGGCACGGCGCACGAGATCGCTTCGCCCAAGGGTATAGCCACCCAGATCACGTACGATCTGCATTACCTGCTCCTGATAAACAATACAGCCGTAGGTCGGTGACAGAATCGGCTCAAGCTGTGGACACAGATAGGTAACCGTTCCAAAATTGCTCTTTCCCTTAATATATTTCGGGATAAAGTCCATCGGTCCCGGGCGGTACAGGGAAATCCCGGCAATAATGTCTTCAAGGTTCTGTGGCTTCAGTTCCTTCATGAAGTTCTTCATTCCGGCACTTTCCAGCTGGAACACGCCGTCTGTTTTGCCGGTTCCGATGGATGCCAGAACCTTTTTATCATCAAAATCAATCTGATCGAGATTAATCTCTTTTCCGGTACTCTGCTTCACAAGCTTCACGGCATCACGCAGCACTGTAAGGGTTCGTAGTCCCAGGAAGTCCATCTTCAGAAGTCCGAGCTCTTCGATCGTCGTCATCGTAAACTGGGTTGTAATGGAACCATCGGCGCCCCTTGACAGCGGCACAAGATCCTCCGCCGGACGTGAACAGATCACTACCCCCGCCGCATGCATGGAGGTATGTCTCGGAAGCCCCTCAAGACGACGGCTCATGTCGATCAGCTCCTTCACCTGCTCATCGGTTTCGTAGAGCTTGCGCATATCCGGATTCATCTGAAGCGCTTTATCAATCGTGATATTTAATTCATTCGGGATCATCTTCGCAAGGGAATCCACATAGGCATACGGAAGGTCCATCACACGGCCCACATCACGGATAACCCCCTTGGCAGCCAGCGTACCAAAGGTAACGATCTGTACCACCTTTTCCTGCCCGTACTTACGCCCTACATAATCGATAACCTCCTGCCGCCGTTCGAAGCAGAAGTCAATATCAATATCCGGCATGGATACACGTTCCGGATTTAAAAAACGCTCAAACAGCAAATTATAACGGATCGGGTCAATATTGGTAATCTTAAGGCAATAGGAAACAATACTTCCTGCCGCCGATCCTCGTCCGGGTCCTACCATGATGCCGTTCTGCTTCGCATAATTGATAAAGTCCCAGACAATCAGAAAGTAATCCACATATCCCATTGTCTGAATGACATTCAGCTCATAATCAAGGCGTTCCTTCAACGTCTGTCCGGTCTCTCCGGCAGGTGCATTTTCATCCCCATACCTCTCCTTCAGACCGTCGTAACACAATTTATTCAGGTAAGTCCAGGAATTATACCCCTCCGGCACATCGAATTTCGGCAGCTTCGTCACTCCAAACTCAATCTCCACATGGCACCGGTCCGCAATCCGCTGGGTATTTTCAACTGCCTCCCACGCATAGGGAAACAGTCCCTTCATCTCTTCTTCACTCTTCACATAATACTGACCGCCCTCATAACGCATGCGGTCTTCATCCGATAATTTCTTTCCGGTCTGCAGACAAAGGAGGATATCATGCGGCTTCACGTCATCCGCATAGGTATAGTGCACGTCATTCGTCACGACCATCGGTATATCCAGTTCCCTGCTCATCTGTAAAAGTGTGGTATTGACTAATTTCTGCTCCGGCAGTCCGTGATCCTGCAGCTCCAGGAAATAATTACCCTTTCCGAAGCAGTCCTGATATTTCAGTGCTGCCTTCTTTGCTTCATCCACAAGCCCCTTCTGGATATAACGCTGCACTTCTCCTGCAAGGCAGGCTGACAATGCAATGATTCCCTCGTGGTACTCCTGCAGCAGCTCCATATCGACACGCGGCTTGTAATAATATCCTTCCGTAAATCCGCGGCTCACAATCTTCATCAGGTTCTCATAGCCCTTGTTATTCTCCGCAAGCAGCACCAGATGGTAATAGCGGTCCTCCCCGCCGGTCAGCTCTTTATCAAACCGGGAATTCGGTGCAACATAGACCTCACACCCAAGAATCGGATTAATGCCCTCTGCCTTGCATGCTTTATAAAAATCAATCACGCCATACATGACTCCATGATCCGTGATGGCTGCACTGTCCATACCAAGCTCCTTGACACGCTTCACATATTCTTTAATTTTATTGGATCCATCTAATAGGCTGTATTCAGTATGGACGTGCAGATGCGTAAATGCCATGGTGTTCCTCCGAAATTTCTGTGTACGATGTTCATGGTTGAATTTTCAACCCCATTTATTTTATAGAACTGTTGATTCACGATGTAGTTAATCTCATGCCGTTTATTTCATGTGATTTATGTAGTTTATTTCATGTGGTTTATTTCATGTAGTTACAGTTTACCCTTTATGGGGAGGTGATGCAAGCAAGGAATACAAAAATAGAGTTAATATATAAGCCGGATTGGATCGATCACCTATACATTAACTCTATTATAATTATTTATTTTAGTGAAGAATTATAAATATTTCGTAACTGTTCAGTACCTTCACAGTTACGATGCAAAATCCATTCCAAATCGGCTTCGCCGATGGGATTTTGCATTACTGAATCATTTTCTTACGGTCTTGGCAGTAAATGCTTCGACCTGTACTGAATAGTTACAGGTATTTCTTTAATACATCGACCTTATCAAGCTTCTCCCAGGGCAGATCCAGATCGTTACGTCCAAAGTGTCCGTAAGCAGCGGTCTGCTTGTAGATCGGACGGCGAAGGTCTAACATCTTGATAATTCCTGCCGGACGAAGGTCGAAGTTCTCACGAATTGCTGTAAGAAGCTTTTCGTCAGCTACCTTACCGGTTCCGAAGGTATCAACCATGATGGAAGTAGGCTGTGCTACACCGATTGCGTAGGAAAGCTGGATTTCACACTTGTCAGCAAGTCCTGCTGCAACAATGTTCTTCGCAACATAACGTGCTGCATAAGCTGCGGAACGGTCTACCTTCGTGCAGTCCTTTCCGGAGAAGGCGCCGCCGCCGTGACGTGCATATCCACCATAGGTATCTACGATAATTTTACGTCCGGTAAGACCTGCATCGCCGTGAGGTCCACCGATTACAAAGCGTCCGGTCGGATTGATGAAATACTTGGTATCCTCATCCAGTAATTCCTTCGGAAGAATCGGATCAAATACATACTTCTTAATATCTTCATGGATCTGTTCCTGTGTGACATCTTCATCATGCTGGGTAGAAAGAACAACAGCCTCAAGACGAAGCGGCTTGCCGTTTTCATCATACTCAACGGAAACCTGGCTCTTGCCGTCCGGTCTTAAGTACTTCAAGGTCCCGTCCTTACGAACCCTGGTAAGCTGTAATGCCAGCTTGTGTGCCAAAGAAATCGGATAAGGCATATATTCTTCGGTTTCGTTGGTTGCATAACCAAACATCATACCCTGATCGCCGGCACCGGTATCCAGATCATCCTGAAGATTTCCCTGCTTTGCTTCAAGGGCCTTATCAACACCCATTGCAATATCGGAGGACTGCTCGTCAATTGCAACTAAAACGGCACAGGTATTGCCATCAAAGCCGTATTCGGACTTGGTATAGCCGATTTCCTTAACGGTATCGCGGACAATCTTCTGAATATCGACATAAGCATTTGTGGTAATTTCTCCGGTTACTAATGCAAATCCGGTACATACTGCGGTTTCGCATGCAACACGACTCATCGGATCCTTTTCCATGCAGGCATCCAGGATGGCATCAGAAATGGCATCGCAGACCTTGTCCGGATGTCCTTCGGTTACAGATTCGGAAGTAAATAATCTTTTCTCCATTTGTTTTCTCCTTTTTGTTTGATTGGAATAAAAAAATCCGCTTAACTAAGCGGACCTGACACACGATAATCAAATCCTCTTATTGTTCGATCGCCGTTAGGCTCGCTGCTCGCTCAGGTAGGCACCTTCCTTATAGGGGTTGCCGTGGCTTCATAGGTCCTATGTACCTCCACCACTCTGAATAAGAGATTCATCACAATATTGAATTTTCATATCTGAACATAGGCTACACCATCCCGGGTGCTTTGTCAATGAAAAAAATTATTGTATTTACGATAATTTTTATCACCGCAATAAATTGTCATACACTTTGCTGCAGCTCTCCTGTTTATTGACATAACTCCTTTATTTGTCTTATAATAAAAAGGAATCGTTGGGCGCTTTCAGGGGGGGGACATATGAAACGAGTCAATACATCCGACCTTGTTCCCGGCATGGTTACTGCTGAGGACGTATATAATTTCAACAACCAGCTTATTTTACCTCGTGGAATTATCCTGACCGATTCTACGATTACAAAGCTTGCTTTTTATTCAGTTCTTACCTTATACGTAGAAGATCAGCTTGTAGTACAGTCTACACAGACGGATGATTACACCACCTCCTATACAGACAGGCTCAAGCGCAGTCCCGAATTTACCAGATTCCACAAAGAATTTGAAAATGACGTGGATTCCTTCCGTGGCGCAATGAATGACGTCATAGAAAAGGGATCTCCTTTGGATGTCAATAAACTGATGAACCATACCCTGAATATTCTCGACCTTGCAGCAACCACCCCGAATGTTTTTGACATGCTGCACTGTATGAGGGAATATGATGATGAGACCTATGTGCACAGCATGAATGTAGCACTGATCTGCAATATTTTTGCACGCTGGCTGCGCATGAGTGAAGAAGAAATTGCGAAGGCTACAACAAGCGGTCTTCTCCATGATATTGGTAAGATCAAGATTCCCGACAGCATTCTGAAAAAACCGGACAAGCTCACCAAACAGGAATTTAACATCATCAAGCGGCATCCGCAGGAAGGATATCGTCTCCTTTTGGATTCCAAACTGGATGAAGATGTCTTAAATGCTGTACTCATGCATCATGAACGCTGCGATGGAAGCGGCTATCCTTTTGGCCTCATGGCCAATCAGATCGGAACCTATGCCAAGATGGTTGCCATTGCCGATGTTTACGATGCAACCACTTCTGCCAGAGTTTACCGCGGTCCCTTATGCCCGTTCTCTGCCATCTCGATTTTCGAGGACGAAGGTCTGCAGAAATACGATCCCAGATTCATCATGACTTTCCTGGAAAATGTGGTAAATACCTATCTGCTCAATAACGTCCGTCTCACCAACGGGACTGTCGGAACTGTTGTTTTTATTCATAAGGATAAGCTTTCTTCGCCGACGATCCGGACTGCCGGCGGTTTTGTAGACCTGAGCACACAGTCCAATCTGCAGATTGAGGCACTGATTTAGCGCACCAGATTTGATTTTAACTATTCAAAACATCATTCGTCATATAAATACTACACATAATCAAAAATTCCCTGAATGACATTTGAGACATTAACCACCTCAAACATGGATATTCTTCCTCTTTCTTTTATATTCGAGAATCAATAGATCCAACATTGAAAGTGTCTCACATCGAATGTATCTCTCCCT
>FR902912.1:8538-23014 GCA_000438155.1 Firmicutes bacterium CAG:95 | reverse complement strand
GCTTGTCCATATAGGAAGCAGTCCTGAATTTAAATTGCTTATAACAGAGGATCACCCCAGTCATATTCTCCATCCAACATTAGTTTTCCATCATACTCCGCTGCTCTCTCCTCCAACGTTTTGTGATGAAATGGTTTCATCAATGTAATTACACCATTTGCTACCGAAACATCCAGATTCTCGTTCAATTCAATTCCGGCGCTTTTGCGTATATCCTTTGATAATCTAGTTTCCTGATTATTTCCCCACTCTTTTACCTGTGCCTGCATACAAATATCCTCCTTCCAAATGTATATCTATATTTTTCAGAGGCATGCTGCCGTAACCAGGTTGATCCCTATGGGTTCTTCCTGATTTTTCTTACATCATCTGCAAGGGCAGACACAGCCAGCAAAAGTCGTGCACGGATGCACGACTTACTCTGCAAAGAACACGGATGTTCTCTTGCAGAGGATTGCGTTCAATTTCAACACTGCCACACTGACCTTGCACAGGATGATAGAAAAATCGGAAGGTTCCAACGGGAGTAACCGGTTACGGGCACATGCCCCTCTCTCCGGAAGCAAAAAAGACCATCGCTTCCAACGCACAGAAGCAACAGCCTTCCACCATTTCTTGAGAATCCAAATCAGCCCGTCTTCAGCCGGAACTTCTGCAGATCCCGCTCCGTACTGATCTTATCAATCTGGGCTCCAAGGGATGCAAGCTTCAGATGAAAATCCTCATATCCACGTTCAATATATTTAATATCATCAATCGTCGTAATTCCCTCTGCGGCCAGAGCGGCAATTACAAGTGCGGCTCCTGCCCGGAGATCCGGCGCACTGATACTGGCACCCGTATACCCGGGAACTCCGTCAATGATTGCGGTATTCCCCTCGACCTTGATATTCGCACCCATTCTGGTAAGCTCGTCCACATACTTAAACCGGTTCTCGAAAATACTCTCAGTCACAATACTCGTTCCCTTGGAAAGCCCCAGTGTAACCGTAATCTGCGGCTGCATATCCGTCGGGAATCCCGGATAGGGAAGTGTCTTTACATGCGTATGGGTAAGCGGCTTCGATGCCACAACACGTACGGCATCATCCGATTCCTCGATTTCACATCCGATTTCAAGGAGCTTTGCGCTGATGGACTCTAAATGCTTCGGAATAACATTCTTAACAATTACATCGCCCTTTGTTACCGCTGCAGCAAACATAAAGGTTCCTGCCTCGATCTGATCCGGAATGATTGTATACTCTGTGCCATGAAGTCTTGAAACACCCTTGATACGGATCACATCCGTACCGGCGCCCTTGATATTGGCTCCCATGCAGTTTAAGAAGTTCGCCACATCAACCACGTGCGGCTCCTTCGCTGCGTTCTCAATGATTGTCTGTCCTTCTGCCATTACGGCTGCCAGCATCACATTGATTGTTGCTCCAACCGTAACCACATCCATATAAATATGACTTCCTGCAAGCTTCTGTGCCTCTGCAAAAATCAACCCGTTGGCAATCTTCACGTCCGCGCCAAGTGCACGAAAGCCTTTGATATGCTGATCAATGGGGCGCAGTCCGATGTTACAGCCACCGGGTAAGGAAACCTGTGCCTTCTTATACTTGCCAAGCAATGCCCCCAGCAGATAATAAGAAGCACGGATCTTCTTAATGTAATCCCCTTCGATTACAAGATCCTTGATATTTTTGCCGGAAATCCGGGCGGTGTGGCGGTCCACCCGCTCCACGGTGCCTCCAATGCTTTCAATGGCCTGCATCATCACATTGGTATCACGGACATCCGGGATGTTTTCTATTAATACGGTTTCATCCGTCATAACGGCTGCTGCCAGAATCGCTAAGGACGCATTCTTTGCGCCACCGATTTCGACTTCGCCAACTAACGGATTACCACCTCTGATTGCATACTGTTCCATAGCATACCTCGAAATGCGTTTGATATATTCCATCCGGTATTCATCATCATACGTAGTAATATTTCAGTAGTTCCGCAACTGTTTCATCTCTTCACGGTTGCATTATTTCAATCAACTCAAACGGAATTTGGTACGAAAACTCTTTTATCATTATAACATAATGTAAAAGTCTGTAAACCCAAACATCTGTTTAGGACTAATTCAGGTATTTCAGCGGGTTCACCTGGGATCCGTTAATCAGGATCTCAAAGTGCAGATGGGGTCCTGTACTGACACCCGTATTTCCGCTCAAAGCAATCTTCTGTCCCTGGGAAACCGTCTGTCCCGCAGAAACGAGCACCTTGCTTAAGTGTCCGTACCGGGTCTGTCTGCCATCCGGATGATTGATATATACACAATATCCGTAGCCGCTTCCCCAGCCGGCTCTTGCAACGGTACCACCACAGGAAGCATAAACTGCGGTTCCTGTCGGTGTTGCCCAGTCAACTCCTTTATGATAGGAGCTTGCGCCTCTGGTCGGACGATTGCGTCGCCCAAAGTTTGACGTCAGACGTCCTCCGGAAATCGGCTTGATATAGGTCGGAGGAATTTTAGTCCCGCGTTCCACAACCTTCGGAACTGCCACATAAGTAATCTCCTCCTTGATAATCTCCTCCGAAACCTTTTTATTATTTTCAAAGGCTACAACCGCAACTACCTTGCAGTGTCCGGCGGACGGCTGCTGATGCACCACAGTTTCTGTTGTATACCAGTCATCATTATCAATATAAATGACATCCGCGTCATAATCTTCTTCATAATACATTTCTTCCTGACGCAGGACAGCCAGCATCGGTTCTTCGACCGTTACAATCAACTCCTGATCCGGACGGATCATTGAATTTTCATCCTCTAAGGACTCATTCATTTCAATCAGCTTGTCCAGCGGAACATTCGTCTTAATGGCAATTCCTGACAGGGTATCACCGGAAACCACTTTATAAATCTCATTTTTCTCTTCGTCACTTGTCACTTCATTGATGGCAAGACTGATATCCGTCAGTTCACCCTCATCCAGATACGCCTCAGCTACCTCTATATCATCCCCGAAACTCATAGAGATTATACCAAGCTGGTAATCCTCAAAGTCCTTCTCCACATCCGGCTCAATCTGGTCAAACAATGCCGTCATATCTGCCTGGAACCCGGCTTCCAGTGCTACAGCCTCCGCCGCCTCTTCCTGCTCCTGCATCTCCTCGCGTGTTGCAACAGATGCACTCATAACCGGAAGCTCTCTTGTCGGATCAAGCTGCAGTTCCACCTGATACTCTTTGTCCTCATCATATTTATTTACTGCTGCCTGCAAAAGTGCAACAACCTCATCCAGATTGGCAAGATTGATGATTTTTTCATTGATTTTAACCACATAGGACTTAATCATGGATTCCTTCATGTCGGAGGAATAGACCTTCTCCATGTTATTGATCACAAGCTTCGGAGAGTCTACTCTGCCCCATAGCACTTCCTGCCCGACGGTTTCGATTTCGCTCTCCACCAGAACCAGATGATTGTTCCGGGAAGCCACATTTCTTCGCGCTTCCACCGCATAGCTCTGTGCATCTTCGACAGAATCGACCACGCCGACTTCCTGTCCATTCAAAAAAACCGTAAACATATTATCTCCGGTTTTTACAAATTTCACAAAAGACGGCATGAAAAAAATACTGACAAAAACTGCCAGCAGTGCCATCTTTAAAAACCGCATTTTTAACCGTTTATAATGTGATGATAAATGTATCATAAATCATTCCTGTTCTATAGTTTACATCAAAAAGGTAACTGTTTTATTTTAACAGTTCTGAATTTACTTGTAAAGAGCCTGTTCTTTCCATGTATTTACGTTTATAATCATAATGTAACTATTCAGAGCCAACCTGGAAAATATTGCATGTTTCCCCGGTGCGGCATATCCACCAAATAATAAGAAAAGGAGAGAGCCATGGGCAGCGAAACCATTTTTCACATTGACGTCAATTCTGCATACTTAAGCTGGAGTGCCATCCGCCGCCTGCAAAACGGTGATCCGCTCGACCTGCGCACCATTCCTTCCATCATCGGCGGCGATCAGGAAAAGCGTCACGGCATCGTTCTCGCCAAGTCGATCCCTGCTAAGAAATACGGTATCCAGACCGCTGAGCCGATCGTCAGTGCTTTCCGCAAATGTCCCACTCTCGTCATGGAAAGTCCGGATATGCATTATTATCATCAGAAAAGTGAAGAACTGATGAACTTTCTTCGTTCTGTCTGTCCTGATATTGAGCAGCTCAGCGTGGACGAATGTTTCATGGATTATACCCCCATCCAACGCCACTACGCTTCTCCCATAGAAGCGGCTTTCCATATCAAGGACGAGATCCGGAACCGGTTTGGATTCACAGTGAACGTCGGTATTTCCGATAAGCGTGTGCTTGCAAAAATGGCCTCCGATTTCGAGAAGCCCGACAAGGTACACACCCTCTATCAGCATGAAATCAAAGAGAAAATGTGGCCACTCCCTGTTTCTTCCTTATATATGTGCGGCAAATCCAGTGTACAGGCCCTTCATAATTTAGGAATCCGTACGATTGGCGATCTTGCCACCACCGATGCATCCATTATTGCATCCCACCTCAAAAGTCATGGTGTCCTTTTATGGCAGTATGCCAACGGCATTGATGACTCCGGTGTCACCTCCGTACCTGCACAGACAAAAGGAATCGGCAATTCCACTACCGTCGCCAAAGATCTCACAACAGCCAAAGAAGCCTATCCGATTCTTTTATCCTTATGTGAAAGTGTCGGTGAACGGCTTCGCCATGCAAGTCAGTCTGCTTCCATGATAAATGTTGAAATCAAATACGCCGACTTCCGGAGCGCTTCCCACCAGAGAAACCTCCCGGAACCGACGAATGCAACTACTCTCCTTTACCGGAATGCCTGTCAGTTATTTGACGAATTATGGAATGGTTCCCCGATCCGCCTGCTGGGTGTTCGCACCACCAGATTAAATGATATGGATGCCCCGGTCCAGTTAAGTCTATTCGACCAGATTTCCACCCAGCCGGAAAAGACCATAGGTCCATCCCGTGAAAAGCTCGATGCCCTCGACACTGCCTTAGATGCCATCCGCAATAAATACGGCAAGGATGCGATTGTGCGTGGAAGTCTTTTATCCCAACAAGTTCATTAGACTCACCTTTGGTTCGCCAAGTGAACTTGTATGGTTCGCACTAAGCTCGAAATAACCTCGCTAAGTGCTCTACTCAAAGAGAAAAACGATAGAGTCCTTTCGGAGTCTATCGTTTCTTTACGCTGTAACCAAATGTTCCAAGCTTCTCTCCGAGCGTATAATACGTTCCGTGTGAATAAGCAATCGGGTCTGCTTTTTCAAGAGAAAACTTTCCATTTTCATCCATATATTTTTCATCCGCATGTACGGATACGACCTTCGCCACAAACATATCATGTGTTCCCAGCCGGAGCACCTGCGTTACCCTGCATTCAATGTTCACAGGGCTTTCGTCTAAAAGAGGTGCACTTACTTCAGCCGCAGGGCTGATAGGAAGCCCGAGCTCTTTGAATTTGTCCACATCCCTGCCGCTCTTCACTCCACAGTAATCCGTTGCAAAAGCCAGATCCCTGGTGGTCAGATTGATCACAAATTCTCCTGTCTCTTCGATCATATGATGGGAATAACGTGAGGGACGGACAGAGATTGATACCATTGCAGGATCGCTGCAGATGGTGCCTGCCCATGCCACTGTAAAAATATTGGGATTGCCCTGCTGATCCGCCACAGTAATCAGAACTGCCGGAAGCGGATAGAGCATATTCCCCGGTTTCCATGTCTGTTTGGCCATATTTTCTATCTCCTGATGTCATATATCCTTATGAATGCAGGCATTCGCCGTACATATCTCCATGATTTGCATAGCTCTGAACAGTTACAATATTCCAAGTAATCCAAGAACAGCTACGATCAGATTCAGTGCGGACAGAATCATTGTAATCAGGACAAGTGGGAACAATATGCCCGACTTCTTCTGTGTCTTCTGCAATTCTTCCTTCAGTTCCCCTGTCCGGCGGTCCAGTTCCTCTACCATGGAAGCCTGCACATTACGGTACACCTTCACATTATCGGTATGGAGAAAATCTTCCAGGTTCTTAATAACATTCTCCGTCTTGTTCTGAAGCTCGTTCACCATCTCCGCAATCTGCTGGGTGTTGTCTGCATGCTCCTTAATTTCGGCAATCTTCGCAAGACTCTCATCAATTGCCTTCTGGATACCAGCCATGGAAAGATCTGAGGTTTCCTTGATTTTGGAGACGGAAGCAGCTTCTACTTCTCCTGCTGTTTTACCTAAATGTTGTCCCATTTTGTCCGCTAACTGTTGGACATCCTGCGCCGTCTCTATATTCTTCAGATTCACCTGACGCATTTCCTGAAGACAGTCGTCATATTTCTCCATCTGTTCTTTAAACAGGGTAAGCTGCTTTTCAAGGCTTTCAATCTCTGCCGCATCTGCTGCCGCATTGGCCCGGATCATCTCCTGTGGGGTAAATTTCTGTACAATTTCATCCATAAAATTATCCATACCTATCCTCTTTCCAAAAACAAATGTCTGTTTATAATCGCTTTATTATATCATAACTCTTACATTTTTACAATTACTGTCGTTTTTGTGCATATTGCACATATTTTTCATCTGCTTTTTTACATCGTTGTAAAAATTAACAACATTTTCATAGCTTGTTCATAATTTGTTCATAATTGTATTGTACTATATATACATAGCAACGGAAACATGTAACGTTTTTCATTACACACATAGATAAATTTTTTCATAATAGCCCAGGCGCAGAGATGTGTCTGGGCACTCCTCATTTTATAGGGCAAAATTTTTTTCTACTTTATTAAGAAATTCCTACGGAATTTCCCATAAGCGAAAAAGACCCAAAATGTGGTATTATCTTATGTAATTCATATCAAAGATAATACAGCATTCTGAGTCTTTCTTATGTTCCTTTATTCTTCACCAAGATTATTCATACTGAGAACTTCTTCATTCAGCGAAAGCATCTTATCATCAAGCGCTGCCACCATATCTGCACACTCTATCAGCTCACTCTGGATATGCTCCGGCACATTTCCTTCGAACTTATAATGAATCTTATGCTCTAAGCTTGCCCAGAAATCCATCGCTACTGTACGGATCTGGATCTCCACCTTCGTATCCACAATCCGGTCTGACAAATATACCGGAACCGTCACAATCATATGATAACTGCGATAGCCGCTCGGCTTCGGATTCTTCAGATAGTCCTTCACCGAAATCACCTTAATGTCTCTCTGGTTACTGATCATATCGGCAATACGGTAAATATCCGACATGAACGAACAGATCACGCGGATCCCCGCAATATCATTAATGTATTCCACCATATTGGAAATCGTCGATTCATAGCCATACCGTCTTAACTTCTTAACGATACTCTCCGCGGTCTTAATCCGGGATTTGATATGTTCAATCGGATTATAGCTGTGTACGTGCTGAAATTCATCATTCAGAATCTCCAGTTTCGTACCAATCTGTTTCAGAGCCGAACTATAAATAAGAATAACCTCTTTCCAGTTATCCACATCTCCGTCACGTCCTGTGATAATATCCATAAGCAACCCTTCCTCTCCCTCTTCGGGAGTCCCCATACTCCACTTATATCATAGCATATTTTCACAGGAAAATGCATGTTTTTATAAACTTTTTATACATTTTTCATAATAAACTTATCGACGAATTTCTTCTATTCCTTCCGGATATAGAGTTCATAATTCTCACTTTCGTTAACCTGCGTAAAATGATCCTTAATATAAACCGTATCCACTGCTCCATAGCCATAAAGCGTCGGCCATTGCGGAATTTCCTTCTTTTCGTCATAGATTTCCTTCGGAATGAGGATACACTGCGCATCCGTAACTGTCACCTCTGCCGGTTCCCTGTCATAATAAAATTTCAGCACATACTTCTGATAATCATCTACCGGAAAGCAGGTCTGCAGATTCTCCGTATGTCCCCGGAAAATATCAGCGATTTCTGTTTCACGCTCCGCATACTGGGAATGATACGAGGATCCGCAAAGCTCAAACACTGCAAACCCCAAAAGCAGTAAGCAGCAGTACTTCCCAGCAATAACCATCTCCCCTTCCGAAAATCGGAATACTCTCTCCACCAGAAGCTTCAGCAGCCACACCAGCATCAGGCTGACCGGAACGGCAAGGAAGGAAAATACCCTGTAATACGGCTGCACACTCTGAATCACCAACATCACCGGAACCATCACTGTGGATACCGCCAGATAGACGTGGAAGAACCATGAAGCCTCATCCTTTTTACGGGAAAAGCATGCACTCACGACGGCAAGTACACCCCCGATAGCAAGGATCACCACAAGCACCTCTCCAAATCCTGCATAGAACAGATTAAACACACCCGTAAGATAATGGAATAGCTCCTTCACGATGTAGCTTCGCTCATCCCCTTGAATGTACGGAGTCGCCAGCATATATTCCATGCCGGTCCGCAATGCTTCAAACGGCGTTTTCAGAATGATTTTTACCTGATAAATTCCATAATAAATACCGGCCGGGTCCTTCGACATGAGGTTCGATCCGATTGCAAGCCAGATCACCGCATATAGCAAAACCGTCAGGCCCGCTGCCACTACGGAAGCGGCAATCAGCTTCCACAGTGTTTTATACTTTTTCATAAAAAGAAGGGTAATTCCACCCGTGATACAGACCGGAATAACCCAGAAGGTCGAGCTTACCAGCGTATACAGTCCCCCTGTCAGGGAAAGGGCATAAAGGATATAATCTCTCCTCCGCGCCTGCTCCTTACAGATCTTAAAAAGACTTAACAGGGCAAGCAGATAACAGGTTGCCGCAAGTGTATAGCCGCGTCCCTGCACCGAAAGATTGTTGACCTGCCAGACTGCCACATACAGGAATACCACCCCTGCGGAAAAGAACCGGTTCAGGAATTTCTTCGCAAACTGATACAAAAGAAGCATATTGGCACAGGACATGAGAAATGAAACACCACGAAGTCCGATATAGGGATTTCCCAGATAATCAAGAAACGCTGACAGCACCGAATAAAAGACATGATTATTCGGCACCGGCCAGTGAATTGCCGCATAAACCGGTCCCCTTGAAATAAAGGAATAGTAGGTATACAGCTCATCATACCATGGTTTGATTGCAAACATGCTGACTGCATAATAGACTGCCATCCCTAAGAAAAACAGGCTGAATAATTTATTTTCTACTATAAATGCTTTGATTCTTTTCATGTAAATTCCTTTTCCCTTAAAATAAACACAGATCAAAAATTCTTCATCATATTCCGTCAAGGGTCAACATGACTCTGATTTGTTACCAAATGGTAAACATTAAAATAATACCTCTCCAGCAGATAGGTTCCTTCTTCGGTATAGGCAATCCCTTCGGTCTCCCATTCCTTCAACAGCTCCTCCCTGCTGTTGAAGCTGCCGAAGAAATAAACATTCCTTTCCTTCACAAGCTGCGAAAGCTCTGTGGTATCCTCAAGTCCCCGGCACTGTGGAAGCAGCTCTGCAATCAGGTCTTCCGGATTGCTTCCATACAGCCAGATCTCATTTGAATCCTTCAGATAACAGGCTGTCACGGCCTGCACATGATTGAAGTTGCAAAGTACCACAGCATCCTTTGGAAAATCTGCAAGAAAGCTCTGCGTTACTTTCATCTCTGCGATCTTCTTATTCTCTTCTCCATAAAAGCCCTGCATATTCGAATATCCTGAAAGAAGAAACGGCACGAATAACAGAATGCCCCAGTTTTTCTCTATAAAATCCCACAGCACAACTGCTGCCACAAGCCACATAGCCCCAAGGCAGGGGATGAGATACCGGTATACGAAGATTGGACGATTCAGAATCGAGCATACAAATCCAATCAGTGTGGTAAATACCGCAATCCATAATCCGGTAAGCAGAAAGAAGCGTCCCCTTGCATCCTTTCTTTTCATAAGGAAGGAATACAGGAAGGCTGCACCAAAGAGCAAAATCATCACACAGGCCAGCACGTAATTCTTCTTTACCGCATAGGAAACCGGCAGGAAAATATATTTCATGCATCCGAAAATACTTTTCCAGGTGAGCGGCTGAATCCAATAGCTGCTGCTTACCGTCCGTACCTGCGAGAAAAAGAACGGCAGCCACGGAAGATAAGCAAGCACGGATAATCCGGCGCAAAGCAGAACCTTCCCTATACATTTTCCTGCTATCCTTCCGGTTTCCTGTTCCGTTGTATGTTCTGCTTTCCATCCTTTCACAGGGGCTTTTGTCAGAATTGCTTCCTGCTCTTTTAATTGTTCCTTATGTATATGCGTCTTTTTACAAGATGTTTTTTCTGTTTTTCCTTTATGCGCCTTAACAACGAAGAATACAAACAACGCAATATAAATCGCAATCACCGCTACGCAGGCATAATACTGGGTATATGCCGTGAGGATTCCATAACCCCAGAACAGAAGCCAGTGTTTATTTTTCTTCCACCATTTTATCAATCCATTTTCTCCAGTGACAGATCCTGATGTCAAAACTGCTCCGGAGGTTACTTCTGATCCTGCTGCTTCTGGTTCTGCTGCCTCTTCTGTTCCTGCAGCTGCTCCCGATTCTGCTGTCTCTTCTGTTCCTGCAGCCGCTCCCGGTTCTGCTGTCTCTTCTGTTCCTGCAGCCACTCCCGGTTCTGCTGTTCTCTCTGCCTCAGATACTCCTTGCGCTGGAAATGCACGAACCAGTTCACAGCTATGTACGAAAGCAGCCGTAATAAAAAACAATGCCAGGGAATACATCCGGATCTCCACCGTATAGTTGGAGATCTGCGGCATGGTCATTACCAGGAACCAGAACAGCCCTGCAACATGCAGTCCGAAGTTCTTCCGGATCGCTGTCAGTGTATAAACGAAGATTCCCACAAAGGGAAGCATTGATGCAAGCTTGCAAAGTACGATCGAGGAAGCCGCCGGAACCAGTACCTTCCCAATATCATGAAAGAGCTTCAAATACCAGTAATAAAGTGGCGGATGCACATCCTTCCCGGTAAGGGCAGCAATTTCCCTATAACTATGTTGTATGAAATTCACGGAAAATACTTCATCAAACCAGATATCCTGTCCGAATGCCTGAAACAGGCATACAAAAAAGGAAAGAATTCCCAAAATCAGAAAGAGAATTCCACAACCATTCTTCCATTTTTCTTCCGGTGTTCCAAAAATAAGCCTTTGTATTATCCTCATAATTGCTATCCCACATTAATCTCCTGCGTCCTTTTTCTCTTACGCAGTACTCTGATCTGTCACTTATTTATCTTAACATGATCCCCCGGAAAAACAAAGCGATAAATAAAGCCGCTGTAGTTTTTCCACAGCGGTTTCTCTTATCCTGATATTTTGTCCCCTCCAGTGCCTGATTCCATCCGTACAGATTACCGGGATCGTAAAGCTCTTTCATGATATGATACCCATAACAATTTCCACATAAGCTTTAAGTGGCGCAGACCATCCCGTACCGACCTCAAATGAGAGTGGTGCCCTCTTTGATCCTTATAGAAGCGTACCGGAACCTGACGGATGTTCTGCCCCAGCACGGCAGCCCTTCCTATCATTTCCGTAGCGAATTCCATCCCCCCACACTGGCATCCGAGTCTCAGGAAACAATCCCTGTTCACTGCACGTACGCCACAGTGAAAATCCCTCACATCCGTTCGGAAACAGCACCTTCCAATAAAAGATAAGACAGGCACTCCGATATATTTATGGGAAAAGCCCATTGCCCCCTTCTCCATCGGGTAAGCAAAGCGATCTCCGATTACCATATCCGCACCCGCTCTTAATTTATCGAGAAACGGCTGCAGCTCTTCAAAGGAATAACTGCAATCACAATCTGCCATGATCACATATTTACCGGCTGAGTGCTTTAGTCCAAATCCCAGGGCATTGCCGTAGCCCTTCCGGTCACAGGACAGTACCTTCGCTCCGGCATGTAATGCTCTCTTTGCTGAAGCATCAGTACTTCCATTATCAATAACCAGCACCTCTCCATCAATATGGTAATCGTGCAGGAAAGAAACTGCCTGTCTTACACAGCCTTCAATTGTGTTTTCTTCATTCAGGCATGGCATCAGAATCGTCAATTCCATGTGCAGCGCGTCTCCTTCTCTGATTTAACGGAATAACACTATTTTTTCTTTCTCAGGATATTCCGGATTCCCAGCTCATACGTAACGAACAGCACCCCGGTAACGGTTACAAGCTGTGCACGATATGTAAAGAAGTAATGCAGATAAGCATGATTTTCAAGCACTATATAGCGCAGATACGGCACTGCACCAATCATCAGGATCAGTAACAACAGGCGTCCGTCAAACTGTTTTGACCGGAAAAGATAAATTAATGCCAGACAGACAAACAGCACCGCAAGAAAGCTGATTGCGGCTGCTCCCATTCCCATCGTATTACGGAAAGGGAACAGGCTGCCCTGGTTACGGATGACCGCTCCCAGAAACCGCTGTATTCCGGATGCCTCCGGATCAAGATTCGTATTGCCAAGATATACCGCTCCTCCGACCCGTTCTCCCGCTGCCTTCATTGCCTCTCCAAATGCCTGCCTGCCAAGCACCACCACAGCAAGAAGCCACTTGGTAATAAACATAATGGCATAAGAGCTTCCCCAGCAGAGCAGACCACAGAGCAGACGTCTGCTTTCCTGCCGGATGCTTTCCAGCTCTCCTGCCTGATAACGCAGGACAAGCAGCAGCAAAATCGGCATGGTCACCGTCAGTGTCTCTGTTGTCAGAAAGTCAAAAAAACAGGTCCACACACCGGAAGCGCACAGAATTGCGTATACTCTCCGGTAGAAGGAACCGGTATCGGTTCTGTGTGGAAACCAAAGCAGCAAAAGAATCAGAAAAATATTCATCAGAAGAAAGGTTGTAATATATTCTATACTGAATGCACACATCCAGGTCTGAACAATGACATTTCCCAGAAAATAGCAGACCGCCAGTGTTTTTACCTTTTGCTTCCACATGAGTGCGATCACCGTAAGAGTAAGCAGTAACAGCACGACTCCCAGTATGATTCTCGCTCCGCGTATTCCCGTAAACACAAAAAGAGGACGAAGAAGAACCATTCCTCCGTGCCAGTAGCGGAAATAATCAACGTCAGGTGTTTTATCACCTGCGAGGCTTTCGGCAAGGCTTACCTCCACTGACTGAAGCTCCGGATTATAATAGGAAGCTTTTATCAGGGAACGCAGCAGATCCTTCTTATCGATATGATATAAAATATTCACAAGAATACAATCTGCATAATTATCCTGTCTGGTATTAAACTGTCCCTCCAGTAATAGAGGAAACAGCTCGTGCTCTTCAAAGTAAGCCCCGCTCTCCACGCAGGACTCCCTGATCATGCTCTTCGGAATCCATCCGGTTATCATAAGGAGCAGCATCGCACACAAAATGCTTGCTATTACAACTCCTGCCATACCAACCAAAGATTTCCACTGCTTCTCCACTGTTCTTTTCATCCTCATATTTGTTTATTCTGTTTTCAGGCTGTTCCGTTCAGAGAAAAGGGTTAGTTCCATCCGTACAAATTGCCAAGATAGGTAAATCCATAGAACAGCTCACTGTCTGCCGGTGCCTGTCCTGCCGGGATCGTAAAGCTCTTTCTTCTTCCGTCCGTATCGGTAAAGGTCGTCTTTAATGATACATCCGGTCTCTTCGCAAGCTCTTCCATCATTCTTCTGGTATAACAACGAAACGGATCCGAATTCCATTCCACAACCGCATTCTGCGGTGCATTCCGTATTACCGCGCAATATTCATGAAAATAAACAAGTGAAGCTGATATCGGGTATTCATCATCTACCGCTCCGCATTCGCACCTATGCTGCATCAGACCGTCGCTCTCAAGTGTCGCTTCCAGCGTTTCCACCCATTGGAAGCTGTGCTCGTGGCTTGCTACGGGCTGCACCGGCTGCACCGGCTGCACTTCTTCATTTGATTTCAGAGGATATCTCACCATCCAAAAAGTATTTTTATCCTTTGCTTCCTTAACAGAATATGTATACCTATCAGGTAGTGTTACTGATACATCGCCTCCATGTAGAACAGAGTCCTCTAGAGTCTCAACACAATATTTCGGCCCCGGAAAAGGAGGTTTCGTCTGCTTTTTGAAATCCTCCTCAATTTTATCCTCATTCTTATCATCATATATATAGACAACTATGTCTCCACTATGCCTATAAGAATGAAAAAGTGTTGTTCCTCCAGGAATGTTGTCACCTACATTAATTTTTTCAAAATCAATTTTAGCTTCATCCGCCAGCACCATCATGCCGGTTCCGAACATCATCGTAAATGCAAGCACAAGTGCAAGCAATCCCTTCATTCTTTGAAATAATACCTTCTTTTCCATTTCCATCTCCCTTCCTGCT
>FR902912.1:0-8517 GCA_000438155.1 Firmicutes bacterium CAG:95 | reverse complement strand
CCTTCCTGCTGAATATAACTTTCTTATATAGCAGTTTAGCACATCCGTTCAGGGAGCTCAATAGGTTTGAAATGAAATTTGACAGCAATGACGATCTATTGCATAATAAAAAAAACTTTCTGTTATGATACAGGAACCAAATAGTAATCATAGAGTGAGGAATGATTTATGAATACAAAAGCAGCTACCTTTTTCAAAAAAGCAGAGCAATACCGTACCGCCATCATGATCGGCATGTTCTTTCTGTATACCGTATTCATGCAGGCAGCCCCTTCTCTTGCTGCCCTATCCCATGAGTATAAGACCGGCATGTTTGTTGTAATCCTGCTTCTTTATCTGGCAGGGTGCTTTTTCATGACAAAGAAAAAACACCTTACCACAGACGATAAGGTATTCCTGCTGATTACCGGGGCGTAATTTTACGAAGCTATTATGTAATCTGCACCGGCGTGGTCGACCGCCAGCATGACGAAGGCTACTTCTCCGGATTGTCCGATGATCTGATTAATCCCGGCCACCTCGGCTATATTGAATACCTGTGTAAGTTCGGGCATCTTCCGGATTTCAGCCCTTATAAGCTGTTCTCCTATTATCATCCGCCCTTTCACCACATCCTTTCCTGCCTGTTCATTGATCTGCAGATGCTGTTTGGTGCCGGGGACCGTCTGGCGTTTGAAAACATCCAGGCTCTAACCCTTTTATATTCCAGTCTGTGTCTTACCGTCGGATATGGTGTTTTAAAGAAAATCAAGTGCTCCGATACCTGTATGGTTTCTGCCATGGCACTGCTCACCTTTCATCCCGGTATGATCTATATGTCTGCAAGTGTCAATAACGATATGTTATCGACACTGCTTACCTTTACCTGCTTTTACTTTGCCCTGTGCTGGATGGAGCATAAATCTCTGAAAAATCTCATTCTTATTGCCTTATCGTTAGGCTTTGGAATGATTACCAAATTAAATGTTGCCGTGATGGCATTCCCTCTGGCGGCCGTTTTCCTGATGCATTTTATAAAAGAATGCAAAGCCGGACGCGTCTGGAAATCCATCCGCGAATTTGCCATTTTCGGTGTCCTGACTGCCGGGATCGGTCTTTCCTGGGTAATCCGGAACCTCGTTTTCTACAATACAAATCCCGGTGTACCGATTCTGCCTCCGGAATCCGAGCAGTACATCGGCAAGTTCTCCTACCAGCAGATTTTCGGACTACCTGCCTCTATGGAGCTTGCTTATCCGTTCCACACCATCAACGGAAATACCATCTGCAACACCTGGCAGATTCTGTTCCGGACCTCCATCTTCGATGAAGTCCGTCCGGAATTATCCGATTTTCTTTTACAGTGCTGCCGTGCTGCCCTGATTCTTGCAGCGACGCTCGGCATTTTATTATTTGTCATCAACATCCTTATGGCAATCCGGGAAATCCGCAAAGGAAACCGTGAGCTTGGCGTGTTCCTGCTGGTTGGTTACGTTCTCGTTGTACTGACCTTTATTGCTTTTATCATCAAGTACCCTTATACCTGCAGTGCCAACTTCCGCTATGTGGTGGTCGGACTTCTGTTCTCCGTCATCGGACTGATCCAGTTCTGCGACCGTTCCCGTATGGAAAGCAGGGTACATCAGATCTGTGCAGCCATATTGGAATATCTGGTGCTTGCCTTTGTCATCCTCATCACACTGGTTCTGCTTACCTGGAATCAGTGGTAGACCACAGCCATTCAGAATACGGAAGAGGAAATTTAAACAGATACTGTCAAGATTATATAAGGAGATCCTGAAATGTTTCGTTTATGGGCTAAAATATTTAAAGAAAAACATTTACTAAAAGATGTGGTGATCTGTAATGATCAGGAGGATACCCGTACCCATAAGGTATTTCAGGCACTGGATGAGGCATGCTATGAGCTGGATCTCACCCGCCCCATCTGGCTGGACCTCAATATCAGAGACTTTAAGCGCCATTCCAAAACACGTTTTACACAGGACAGCTTCATTGAGCATATTGATTTTGATTATCTGGAAATTCAGGTCATTGAAGAAGATTAAAATCAGATTTGTAACAGTTCAGCCATGGCCATTCATAAGCTGCCGGATTGTCACAAAATCGTTATTCATCTGAATGTAAATTTGGGCAAAAAGCAATTTGGAATACCTCTGATCGTTTGTCAATAATACCTCCAACTCGTTTGTGAATAAAACGATTGACACTGCATATCTTATGTAGTAGTATTTACTTATTCCTAATGTAGTTTTAAATGCTACGTATTGTTATTTAAAGGAGGTTTTCTTATGCAAATTACAATTCGTGAGCCCGGAAGTGCTCTTACCCATTTTATAGCAATGTTACTGGCAGCCTTTGCTGCTGCTCCGTTATTAACCAAGGCAGCGCTCTATGCAGGCCGGGAATCCATTATCGCACTCAGTATTTTCTGCGTGAGCATGATCCTTTTATATGGAGCAAGTGCAACCTACCACTCCTTGAACCTGTCCGGGCGCCCCTTACGCATCTTCCGTAAGATTGATCACATGATGATTTTTATACTGATCGCCGGTTCCTATACCCCGGTCTGCCTGACTGTCCTTGGCGGGAAGCTTGGTTACACCCTGCTTGCCGTCATCTGGGGTCTTGCCCTGTTCGGCATGATCCTGAAAGCCTGCTGGATCACCTGTCCGAAATGGTTTTCCTCTGTCATTTATATTGCCATGGGCTGGGCCTGTGTTGCCGTATTCGGTCCACTCCTTCAGGTACTTCCCACTGCTGCCTTCCTCTGGCTGCTTGCCGGTGGCATCATCTACACCATCGGCGGTGTGATTTACGCCTTAAAGCTCCCCTTATTCAATGCAAAGCATGAGTTCTTCGGCTCCCACGAAATTTTCCACCTCTTCGTCATGGCCGGGAGCTTCTGTCACTTCATCTTCATGTACTGCTATGTGGCTTAAAAGACCTTTATAAGAATTTCCTATAAAAAAAGGATCCTTACGGGTCCTTTTTTTATTCATAAGCATTCCATAATACTATTAAGAACAGCTTCATCATGTCATATTAAATCACTTTGCATCCGCATATCCATTGGGATTCATGCTCTGCCATCTCCAGGAATCCTCACACATTTCCTTAATATCATACTGTGCTTCCCATCCCAGTTCTCTCTTTGCTTTATCCGCATTGGAATAGCATGTGGCAATATCTCCGGCACGACGCGGCTTAATCACATAAGGGATCTTCACACCGGTAGCAGCCTCGAAGTTCTTCACGATATCAAGAACGCTGTAGCCCTTTCCGGTTCCCAGATTGTAAATTGCCAGTCCGACCTTCTCATCAAGCTTCTTAATTGCCTTCACATGACCGATGGCAAGATCGACAACATGAATGTAGTCGCGGACTCCGGTTCCGTCCGGTGTATCATAATCATTGCCAAATACACCAAGCTCTTTCAGCTTACCAACCGCAACCTGTGTTACATACGGCATCAGGTTATTCGGAATACCATTCGGATTCTCCCCGATCAGTCCGCTCTTATGTGCTCCAATCGGATTAAAATATCTTAACAGAATCACATTCCATTCCGGATCTGCCTTCTGCATATCGGTAAGGATCTGCTCTAACATGGACTTCGTCCAACCGTATGGATTGGTACACTGTCCCTTCGGACACTCTTCGGTAATCGGGATCACTGCAGGATCTCCGTATACAGTTGCGGAAGAGGAAAAGATAATGTTCTTCACGCCATGCTTACGCATTACATCTACAAGCGTCAGTGTTCCAGCAATGTTATTCTCATAATATTCCCAGGGCTTCTGCACGGATTCCCCAACAGCCTTAAGACCTGCAAAATGAATACAGGACTCAATGCTCTCTTTTTCAAAAATCCTGTTCAGTGCCTCACGGTCAAGAATGTCTGCTTCATAGAAGGTAACCGGCTTCCCGGTAATCTTCTCCACTCTTTTTAAACTTTCCCTGCTGGAATTGCTTAAGTTATCCACAACAACCACTTCATATCCGGCATTCTGAAGCTCCACCACCGTATGACTTCCGATATAGCCGGCTCCTCCGGTTACTAAAATTGACATCTTTCTCTCCTCACTTTCCTTAAGGACTTGTTTCCCTGTAATACCAAATGTCTTCTTTCAAGACCTGGTTTTGCTATCTATGGACGTTACTGCTCACCCGCACCTCGTTCCACCATCAAATCTGTCACTGCTGCTGTGTGAACTGTAACCTATGGGTTCATTATATGCCACCCGGAACAGTTTCACAATATAGAAATGTTGCTCTTATCTGTCAAAATGTTGTCTGGCTGCTGTGTGAACTGAAACTGTCCGGAAACAGTTCTGCATCCTTATGTCCGGGTAATTATAGCTCAATTCCATTTAATTTACATAGCTCTCTTGCGCTCTCTACGGAATCCACACCGGTCGCATTTTTGATGGGTGCAAACTCTTTGCTGCGCTCTACCTCAAACGGCAGGCAGTTTTCCATTTCATGAATCATATCCAGCACAAGCTGTTCAAATTTATATCCATTGGGAGCCTCCGGCTTCACCTTTTTCCCCTGCTCATCTAAATAAGGAATCTTCTTTTCTACCACGTGCAGGGGAAGATTCTTCTCACGGATCTTCTCAAGCTCCGAAATCCGGAACAGGTAATTCAGAATCACACCGAAGTTGTAGGCAGGATCGCCTGCCGCATCCTTCGCGTCACGCATTTCCTCCGTCAGTTCATAGTATTCTACAATAGACGGTCTGCCATCCTCTAAGCACATTACACCAACCTTCTCGTCCGGGGTTACCTTCTTTACCACTTTCGAGCCGGCTACACACTGGTTCTCCAGAACTGCACCCACGAAAACCGGATCGGCAATCCGCTGTAACACGTTATCTACTGCGAAAATGTTCAGCCATTCCACGCCATCCTCCATCGCCTTCTGTGCAATGCCCCATTTATGCATGGACAGATACCAGCCACCATTCCCGTTCGGAGATGTGGACATCTTCCACTTTTCTTCAAGATAAACCTTGCCCTCATAATCGGTTGCCGGTGCCATCTCCTGCATAAAAAAGGTGATATGCTCCGCTGCATAGCCGAAGTAATCATGCTCCTTCAAAAATGCAGTCGTTGCCTGATGATTCTTGTCACTTGTCATAATATAAAGCGGAATGAATACCCCCGCTTCCTTCACGACATCCATCAGGTTTTCAATGAGACGCTGGAAAATATATACTTCTTTTGTAAGACCGATATTAAACATTCCCTTCGGATTGTCGGATCCAAGCCGGGTTCCCATTCCGCCGGCAAGAAGCACCGCACCAACCTTTCCCTCACGGATCGCCTGTAAACCGGTTTCCCTAAACTGCGTCTTTTTCTCTTCGATCTCCTTAAGCTGCATGGCTGCAAGGGGAGTAATCACACCCTTCTGCGGCTCCTTCTTTCCATCCTTCACGGCATCCAGAATTGAAAAATCCGTATCCTCAATCTGCTTCAGCAGTGCTTCCTTCTGTTCTTCGGAAAGCTCCTCATAATATCTTAAAACCTGCTCCTGGCCTGCCTTGTGCAGCTTGTCCTTTGCTTCCTGTAAATTCATACCTTCCCTCCATTTCCGGCTCTTCCCCAATCGGAAATTACCCTATATTCCGAAGTGCAGCATTCTGCTTATAACAGTTCAGCCATGCAGAAATGATTGTGCAAGATGACCGTGGGAGCTTGCTCACTAAGGGCAGCTTATACAATCATTTCTATAGGGCGGACGCCCGACATGAAATAAGCTGCCGGAAAACACGTATATTTGTTAGCCAATCTGTACAATCCGGCAGCTTATGAATGGGCATGGCTAAGCTGTTACTTCTGCTTCTTTTACTTACGATTATAGAGTATTCCCCTCGATTATGCAAACCATAAGTAAGAATTGCCTCACTTATGGAAGTATTTCCATTAAATACAAAATCCAGCTTTTCCCCATAATGAAAACCATGTCTTCTTCTGACATGCCGCGCTGCAAAAGAGCTGCTGTCACCATCGGAATCCGTGCATGATCCGGCAGGCAGTCATTCTTCTTTACCGGCGGCTCTTTTCCCTGCAATCCGGCTCGTGCTTCGTCATAGGAATCGCACAGATCAAAACCAAAGCCGATATGTTGTGCTCCAAGTCTTGCAGTCTCATATTCAATATGCTCACACATTCTGAGCAGATGACCGCCGTTTAAAGAACCCGTAATGTAACGGCATCCGTTCAGTCCCATAATGCCGCCCTGCTGCGCCAGCTTCTGCATCTGTCCATCCGTCAGATTCCGGTAATTGTCATATATCGTCCTGCTGTTTGAGTGTGTTGCCACAAAGGGGCGTGTCGTAATACGGCATACATCTGTAAATCCGTCATCATTTAAATGGCTCACATCCAGAAACATGTTTAGCTCCTCCAGTTTCCGGACCGTCTCCATCCCCTTTTCAGTAAGTCCTCCCCGTATCTGACGATGCTCCGAAGCCTTACAGCAGCCTGTTGCCAGTGCATCCTTTCTGCTCCAGGTAAGCGCTGCTCCACGGACTCCCTGCCTGAAAAGCTCCTCGAGTCGGTCTGTCTCTTCTCCGATACAATCGAGTCCTTCCATATAAAGAAGAATTCCAAGCTCCCTTTTTTCTGTATTCTTCTGATCCAGAAGCTTCGCAAGATCCTGCCGGCTCCGGATCAGCAAGACCCTCTCATAGAGCGGTTCCTTCTCCAGGGACCTCTGAAGTTCCAGATTACAGGTAACTATCTCTCCCTTTAAAAGCTTAATCTGCATCAGCGCATTCGCCCACGCATGGTCCAGATCACAGTTTGCCACATAAATTGAAGAGGCTATCACCCGGATGCCTGCCTGATAAAAATTCTTAAGATACCGGTGGTACAGGACATTCTGCTCGCCCAGCTCATGTCGCAGCACAAGCTCACCTGCCAGATCCAGATGCATATCCACTACCGGATGCTGTCTGTGCAGCCTCAGCGCCTGTTCTAAATATCTGCTCTCAATTTTCATATCTATGCTATCTGTATGACTACTATCCGCTATATTGCCTATGTTGTCTATACCACTGTATTCTGTCACTCTGTCCTGATTCATCATTCTGCCTTCTCGCTTTCCAGTCTCCGCCTCTGCTCCAGCAACTCCTATCATACGGAGCAAATGCTGACCACAGGCTGCGCTCTACTCTTCTGCTATCAGCATATGCGAAGATAGAACGTTTGGCAACCAGGAAACGCCAAGATACTGCACTGCCTGTATAAATAGATCACCTCAAAATATCAGAAGCTTCTTAAATATATTCTTAACCAATATATTTTTACATCTTTTTACATCTTAAAACTTGCCATTGCATCCCTTTCCTTTTTATGCTATTTTATAGAAAAGCATACAACTTCTGTGGTATCTTATTAAATTCTTTTTCAGAATTCCAGACATATACCCCAAGTATGAATTTGAAGTTTTAAATGATTGCAATGTGGATCTCTGTGACATCTGCATTTGCATCTCGAACTTACGATCCATGTTACGGCCTGTGATCGGTTCAGTTTTATTTGCGGTATCTGTATTTTAGGAATTCCTAACCACCCATTCAGGAAATCTATGCTTTTAAATTCCAGTAACTTTCATTATTTAAAGGCAGAGGATTTTCATTTCTGTCTGACTACATCAGAAAAGGAGAACCAATGGGAGAAAAAGATCATACCCAGAAAATGCTGATTGGATGCCGGGATGTTTTTGCAGAATTAATCAACGTTTTAGTCTATTCCGGCGAGAATGTTGTGAACGAAGCTGATCTGTTAGCCGGCCCAACAGAGAGTCTTTATATCGAAGCGGATAAGTTGCAGAATTAATCAACGTTTTAGTCTATTCCGGCGAGAAAGTTGTGAACGAAGCTGATCTGTTAGCCGGGCCGACAGAGAGTCTTTATATCGAAGCGGATAATCAGACTCATCAGCAGCTCCGTGACTGCAGCATGTATGAACTGCATAACGGCGAAATTCATGCACTTTATAACCTTGAAAACCAAAGTACCATAGATGCCTATATGCCACTTCGCTGTGCAGGTTATGATGGTGCTGCTTACCGATCACAATGCAACGACCGTAAAAACACATATAAAACTTATCCTGTATTTACGTTTGTCTTAAATTGGAACACAAAACCATGGAATAAGGCAACTTCTATCCTGGAGGCACTACACTTTAAACCTAATCCTGCAGCCTATCCATATTTCAACAATAGCAAAATGCCGGTGTTTAATATGTGTTTTCTAAGCAAAGATGTCCGTGAGAAATTCCAGGGTGACCTACGCATCATCCTCGACTACTTATGTGATCGTGAAAGTCTGTTGAAACGAAACCAGACTATGAAGCACCCGGAAGAGGTGATCCGGATGCTCCATGCTCTGACCGGCGATGATCAATATTTAGACTCTATTCCATTATTTACTTCACCTGCTAAGAAAGGAGAATCTACCGTGTGTGATTTAATTAATTCTTATTATAACGAAGGACATAA
>FR902911.1:22375-39013 GCA_000438155.1 Firmicutes bacterium CAG:95 | reverse complement strand
CAGCAGTTCTGGGAGCAAGAAGAGGTGTTGAAAAGGCGGTTCTTGGTAAGAGGCGTAGACCTGAGACCGGTGATGGTATGGCATTAGCAGGTTGGCTTTTTGGTTTGGTTTCATCACTGGGTGCGGCTGGCGCATCAGGTAAGGCTTTAAAGAAATCCCGTAAAAAGGAAGAAACTGAGGAATAGAATTATTTCATTAAAACCTGCCGGCAAAGGTTGTTTACCTTTGCCGGTTTCCTTATAAAAATATATTGATTAATGGGGGATACCATATGAAAACAATACCCAGAACAAAACATAGCAATAAGTATAATCAGGAGAAAAACCGGCTGGTTTCCAAGGCTTTATTTGAAAAGAAGCTGGATGCAATGAAAGGCTATGTTGAGGAATACTTAAAAAGCAATCCGATTGATATTAAGTGTAAGGATATTCAGGATGAGGTTAAGTATACGGTGTTTGTTTCCGTCTCCGATGGGAAGAAAAGAGCCAGGGTATGTCATGCATCGGCTGCAGATTTTGAAGCTTCCTTTATGAAAGTAAGGGAAAAGGTAAGGACTGTTATTGATAAATACAGCCTTACGCCGGTGTGGATCAAAATTGATGTTGTGGATTTTGTTCAAAAAGTTCCATTTGCGAATTTAAAGAAAATTTTCCTGTCAGTAAAATATAAGGATTTTTTCAGAATGGGATTTTCGCTGGATCCATGGATGGATATAGCTTTTTTGGAAGCAGAGGCTAACTCCTATGGACTTTATGATTATTCCGTCATACCTATGAAGGCATCGAAGCCCGGTCATGAGAATGTTCCCTGTATTAACACAGAACAGGTGGAAAAATACTTAGGCTGGAATGGAAGACCGTGTTCTCCTGTCATCCTGCCATTTGTTTATTTCTTTAATTGCAAAAGCTTTTTTATGGACACGGATAAGGAAATATATATGCTTTATAATGCGGGAATGCATTGTGGAAGAAGAACGATCGGAGAGCTTACTCCTGAGTTTGTAAGGGAAATTCTCACAACCTCTTCTCAGTATTTAACAAGGCAGATGTTACCGTCAGATAAATTTATATATGGTTATTTTTCACGATTTAATGCGGTAATGACTTCCTATAACATATTGAGACATACCGGAACGGTATGGTCTATGATGTGTGCATATGAGGTTACAGGCGATAATTCTTTACTGGAAACGATAAATAAAGCAATCGATTATCTTCTCACACAAATCAGTTATAAGGATAATGAGACGGCATTTGTTGTTGAAGCAGGAAGCAGGGAAATTAAGCTTGGGGGAAATGGAATTGCTATTATTGCGCTGACGAAGCATATGGAAGTATTTGGGGATCGTGACTTTACGGATATGATTACGCTTCTGGCAAATGGAATTTTATATTTGCAGGATAAAGAAACCGGAAAAATGACTCATGTTTTAGACGCAGCCAATTTTGAGGTAAAAGAGGCCTTCCGTACCGTATACTACGATGGAGAGTCAGCATATGCCCTGATAAAGGCCTATGATATTACCGGTAATAATGCTTATCTTGATGCTGCAAGACGGAGTATTGATTATTTTATAAATAAGAATTACGTGGTACACAGAGATCATTGGCTGGCTTATGCAATGAATGAGTTTACCAGGTTTGTACATGAAGAAAAGTATTATACATTTGCACTCAGAAATGCATGGGAGAATCGTGAGAGGATTAGAAAACAACAAACCTCATATCATACTTATCTTGAATTATTGATGGAAACCTATGACATCTACCTGAGAATAAAAGAACAGAACATTTCAGTGGATTATATGAATCAGATTGATGAGGATGAATTTGTTGAGATTATCAAGTACAGGGCATTTCATATGCTGGATGGATATTTTTATCCGGAATATGCGATGTATATGGAAAGGCCGGATAAAATTCTTGGTTCATTCTTTGTACGTCACGATGATTTCAGGGCGCGAATTGATGACAACCAGCACTTTATTGATGGCTATGCCAAGTATTATAAGTTAATTTTGCATAATGGAGAATGATTGCTATATGTGGAGAATGAAGAATAATGATTTGGAAGCTCGTATTGGGATTCCGGATGGCTTTAAGGTAAAAGGGGGAGATGGCAGAGCCATTTCTTCCTGGAATGAAGTGAAAAATGCAGACGGTTATATTCTGTCTTATTACAGAGCCGGTGAACCGGAGCTGTGCATTAAAACCAGGTATTCACAAAAACCGGAGAAAACCATTCTGGGTTTTCGAAACGGGGTGGAATACCTGGCGGATGTGTGTGCATATCAATTTTGTGATGGCGTGGAAATCAGAGGGGATAAATCGGATAAAATTCCGTTTGTACCTGTTTCAATGAAGTTAAAGGCTCAAAATGTCATTTGCTTATCTGAAAATGAATCGAAAAAAATAGAAGCAGAATATAAAAATACGATTCCTTACGTTAGCTTTCAATCGCTGGATGAGAATGTTGCCGTTGTAGATGAATATGGAATGGTGACCGCCAGAAAAAAGGGCATGACGGAAGTCATCAGCCAAATGGAGAATGGAGAATGTACAAAAACCCGGATCGTGTGCGACCGCGACCTGTCGAGAACACGGGAATCAGATGCCATGATCATGCTGATGGGAGATCTGATGTGTGCGGTAAATCATCAGCGTATAGTCCAAAATAAGGAATTTGATTTTACAGGTTCGTTTGACGATATCAGCACGATTATTCAAAAGGGAGATTTGGCAATTGGTGTACTGGAAACCATGTGTGATGACCATTCTCCGTATGAATGCGAAGAACTGAGAACTTCATCCGGAAGTCCTAATTGTAATTCACCTTCAACCTTTATCGGAGCTGTAAAGGATGCGGGCTTTGATGCATTGGTTACAGCAAATAATCATAACTGCGATACGGGGGCTGGAGGATTGAAAAATACAGTTTCGTTGATCAGAAGTAATGGTATGCAAAACATAGGAACACTTAATGATAATCCGGTTTATTTTTCCGTTAAGGGGATAAAAATTGCCGTGATTGCTTTGTGTATGATTAATAATGGACACGAAGCTAAAATGAATTTGTGGATGGAGGAGCTTGGCCGGTACAAAACAGAATTATTTAAACAGTATGTTGATGAGGCAAGAAAAAATCACGCGGAATTCATTATTGCATATCAGCATTGGGGAAAGATGAATTCCTCTGAGATAAAATCCGCTCAAAGAAAAACGGCGGAAGAAATGGCAGAAGCAGGAGCTGATCTGATTGTTGCATCGCATCCTCATTTGATGCAGAATTATGAAATACTTACCACCTCCGATGAAAGAATGGTGCCATGCGCTTATTCATTGGGAAATTTTCTCACATCAATGAATGAATTCAGTGAAAACAGACTCGGTGCGGTTATGTGCTGTAAACTGCATAAGAGTCCGAAGGGTAAAGTGTCGTCTGCAATATCGTTTATTCCGACAATAAGCAGAGACGATGCTTCCTGTGGTATAAAGATAGGAATTGCCGGTGGAAAAGAGAGGGAAAGAATTGCGGAGCTCCTGTCAGAGAATGCCCGGATGATACCCTCAGTGCCGGAGCCGGACGTGATGCTGCAGGGCTCTGTTGTGTTGAAAAAAATATTTTCTTATTTGCCGGAGTGCCGGATAAATCAGGATGCGTGTATTATTTCCCAGTTATCCATACTGAACGGTAAAAAACAGGAGTTGAAGGAACGGTGTGCAGAGCGGGTAAGGATAGATATAGAAAAAGACCTTGAACAGTGCCTTTCAAAAAACCGGGCAGAATATATGATAGTTGATTTTTATGCTGCTGCAGCAATTTCTCTTTATAAAATGGATGATAATTATTACACGGCCTCCGATGCTTTTGTTTTATCTGATTTTTACAAAACAAATAAAGACAAATTTGAGAAACAGACACCTCCGTTTAGTGAAAGCTTCTGGAAAGAACAGATTAGGAAATATGCCGGACTTTTACTGAAATATTATCCTAAAGAAAAGATTGTATTAGTTCGACTGAGCTTTTCTGAGACACTGGTAGTAAAGGGAGAGATGAGAAACGGTAAAAACCGGAGCGCCTTAAATAATCGTATCAGGGAGCTGGAGAGCTATTTTATTTCTATTGTGAATCCGGTCGTTATTGATATAGCAGGGCATTATTTCGGAGATGCACAGTCCACCTCGCCGTCTGCATTTGAGGAACATTTTTATCTGGATACTGCCCATAAGCTGAGAGATATTTTTGAAAGTAAGAGTCATCAATTTTATTATTCTGAAGAGAATCAGGAATTCAGAATGGATAGAATATTAAAGTATTATGATAATCTGATGGCACGCGGTTATCAAAACAGAATGCTTAATCAGGAGCAATTGGCAGATAGGATCATCATGTATTCGTCTAAGGAATTTATCCGGTCACATTACCATGGAATAATGGAGTTGATGAAACACCATGTGGCAGACCTTGAAGAAGCAGTACTTTATCTGGAAGAAAATGAATTAAATAACGAACTGCTGAGTGCAGCCAAAGCAATTCAGATGATCGTAGAGAAGGATCTTTCCGGGTCTTATGAATGTTATCGGATATTATTCATATGGAAAATGCAGATTCTGAAGGAGATGGCATTACAGTTCTCGGAAATGGTCGGATTCAATGTCTGTGAGGACGAGTGTGAAATTTTCTTTCTGATAAAAAATAATGGGAAAGCTCTGGAGCAATTTTTATCCGCTAACCACAAAATAAAGGTGGATATCTGGGGAAGCTGTATTTCCAGGGAGATAATGAATCGAAATAAGCGGGATATAGTGGTGAATAAATATATCTTCAAGCAGCCGCATTTACTTGCCTTTGAAGCTCCGGTTCCATGTGATGTTCCGAAGGATAACAGTTTATTTGAGAACAATTCCTGGCGAAGAAGGACCATTGAAGAAGCATTCCAGCATTCGGGAATAGATGTCCTGAAAGCATCATCAGCTGACTGGATCGTGATAGATTTTTATGATTTGATCTGTAATGCCGTAATGTTCAGGGGACAATTGTGGGAAATAGATGATTTTGTTCAAAGAACCGGATTTTATAAGCAGGTATCAGGAGAATGCAGCCGGAATACATATTTCTTTGAAAACTATGATATGGAATATGCCGGTGAACAAATGACAAGGCTTGCCCGGTTTTTGCTCGGAAAATATGGAGAAAACATAATTCTTATAAAGACAGATCTGAAGGATACCTATATTGATCTGGATGACAGGCTGCAAAAGTTAAACAGCGGAAGCGAAGATCTGGAAAAGAGAAAGCAGGCAATTTTGCAATATGAAAAGATGTTTGAGGATTTGACGAAATGCTATGTGATCGATATTTCAAAGCATTATTATGCGTCGGATAAATTTCCGCTTGGTGGTGCTCATATTGTCCATTATGAGGATGAGTTTTATAATCAGTCATGCTCCATATTAATGCAGATTTTTTCGGGATCCGGGCGTAAATACTATGATGAGGCGGATGACAGGTACCTGTTTATGAGAGACCAGAGGCTGAATCGCGGTTAGTATATGAAGGGAGAATCGTGCGATAAAAGATGGTTCATATTGCTGCTGATGATACTCATTACCGTCCGGATCACTGGTTGTGAGAATTCATACGCTTGCAGATGTAGCAGTTCAGCCGTGCCTATTCATAAGCTGCCGGAAACGGTTGACAGATGAATTGTGGTGTGTGATACTTTGAAATAAAAACAGACATAAGAGGAAATACTACCAAAGAAAAAGGTCTGTGCAAAGAAAGGATATCGAAAATGATACAGACAGTTTTACTATTTATTCTGGGACTTATTCTGATCTGTCTTGGGGGTGACCGGTTAGTGGATGCGGCAGTAGCAATTGCCAAAAAGCTGGGGATTCCGGAGATTGTTGTAGGAGCAACCATAGTAAGTCTCGGTACCACCCTTCCTGAAATTCTGGTATCCACAACGGCAGCATTTGATGGATCTGCCGCAATCGCAGCAGGAAATGCATTTGGCTCGATCATCTGTAATACGGCATTGATTGCCGGGCTGACACAGACGATTCGCCCATCAAAGAAGATTGAGGCAGCGGCAATCCGGTGGAGAGGGATTTTCTTCTTTGCGGTATTGATCGGCATGAACCTGTATGCTTATCTTACACAGAAATTCAATCGTCCGGCAGGTATTGTGCTGATCCTGCTGTTTGCGGTGTATGCGTACCTTAATATTAAGAAGGCTGGATCTGAGGGCGAAGAGAGTGAGAATGGAGAGGATGGGAAGAAAGAAGGAGGCCCGATCTGGAAGCATCTGCTTGTTCTTGTGGTATGTGCCGTGTTTCTTTATTTTGGTGCTAATCTGCTCGTGGATAACGGTATTCTGATTGCGGAAGCCCTCGGTGTGCCGGAGCGTGTCATTGCGGTTACATTTATTGCACTTGGAACTTCCCTGCCGGAACTGGTGACGTCCCTGGTTTCGATTATTAAGGGCTATGGAAATGTCGGACTTGGCAATATCGTTGGAGCCAATATCCTGAATATGCTTCTGGTAATTGGTATTCCTTCTGCAATCGCAGGTATTCCATTGGAACGATCCACGGTCTTGATCGACATGCCGCTTGCCTTGCTTGTTATGGCAGTGCTGCTGATACCGATTCTGATCCGGAAGAAATCCTCCAGGGTGCAGGGAATTGCATTACTTGCCATTTATGCGGCATATTGTGTTGCTTCTTTTATATAATTCATAGGAAGGCGCTTCGCTTATAACAAAGATCCGGTAATGCTTGGTGTGCAGGCATTACCGGATCTTTGTTATAGTGGGTTACTGTTCACACAGCAGCCAGACACTTGCTGTCAGGCTGCGTAAGAACATGATTTGAGTAGAGCACTTAGTGAGGTTATTTCGAGCTTAGTGCGAACCATTACTTGCCATGCGTCCAGAGAAGCTGCCAGTGGCAGGTTTGATGGTGGAACGAGGTACGAGTGAACAGTAACGAAAATGCCGAAAAGGGTTGCGAAAATGAAAACAACGTATTAAAATAATAAAATTGTAATAGAAATTTTACAGAAATTTAATTTTTACGGAGTGAATCGATTAGGAATGCAATATACGAGAGAAACCGCAATTGCACGGTTAATAAAAAGCTTCAGTTCCTGCTATGACATTCATCCGGTCGAAGATGACCGGAACCCAATCACAGCTCGCTGTGATTTTTTTGAGCATTCAGGAAGATATGTGATATCGAAAAAGGCTGAATTGTGGACAGCAGACAACGAAGAATTTCTTTATCTGATAAATATTCCGCATTTAACACGTGAACTGTATGAGAAGTGGCGCGATTATGTACATGCGGATGGGATGGAAAGGCTCCACATCGGGCCGGGACATATGTCTTCTTTTATTACACCTGTTTTTATCTGTGACACGTGTGAGGAGGACGCAAGACGGGCATTGAAGAAATGCCGCATTTCCAAAAGTTTTCATTTTTCACTGCATGGCTGGATGGATCATCATACGGCTCTGGTGGAGCTGTCAACAGGACAGATTGACGCGAATCCGGGCGGCCGTCATACAGCGAAATTTTTGAAAAAAGTACTATATTCATCAAGAATGAAGGGAGATAAGTAACATGAATTCATTAGTACTTCTTCTGATCTGCGTTGCCATTCTGGTAATCGGCTACATCTTTTACGGTGGCTGGCTGTGTAAACAGTGGGGCGTAGGCGAAGGAAACAAAGAAACACCTGCACATACTATGGAAGACGGTGTGGACTATGTACCGGCAAAGGCTCCGGTACTGATGGGACATCATTTTTCATCCATCGCGGGTGCTGGTCCTATTACAGGACCGATTGGTGCAGCAATTTTCGGATGGCTGCCCGTAGCCCTCTGGATTTTAGTTGGAGGAATTTTCTTCGGTGGTGTACATGACTTTGGTGCGCTTTTTGCTTCTGTCCGCAATAAAGGTATGTCCATTGGCGAAATTATTTCTACTAATATGAGCAAACGGGCCAAGAGACTGTTTATCATTTTCTCTTATCTGACACTGATCCTTGTGGTAGCTGCATTTGCTTCTATTGTAGCAACTACCTTTGGTGCAGTATATGATGAGAGTGGTGCGGTAGATATGGTCAAATCTGCGACTCCTGCATCGGTAGCAATGATTTCCCTGCTCTTTATTGTTGTGGCTATTGCATTTGGTTTCTGTGTATACCGTCGCAATATGCCGATGGGGATTGCTTCCGTAATCGGTGTACTTGCAATTGTTGCAATTATGGCAATCGGCATGAATTTCCATCCAATTTACCTGTCTACGAAGACCTGGATGTGGATCGTTGGTCTTTATATTGCCATTGCTTCCGTAACACCGGTATGGATTCTGCTTCAGCCGCGTGATTATCTAAGCTCCTTCTTATTATATGCAATGCTTGGCGTAGCAGTATTTGGTGTTATCGTAGCACATCCTACCTTTGATTCCAGCTTCCCTGCATTTGGCGGATTTGCAGTAGACAATGGCAACGGTACACAGTATCTGTTCCCGGTATTGTTTACAACTGTTGCATGTGGTGCAATTTCCGGTTTCCATTCACTGGTTTCTTCCGGAACGACCTCCAAGCAGCTGGATAAGGAAACGGACGCTAAGCCGATCGCTTACGGTGGTATGTTATTAGAGTGTGTACTTGCCGTACTTACTCTTTGTGCAATCGGATATGCATACAAGTGGAATGCAGCAAATCCGGACAACGCTTTAGTTGGTGCAACCGCAATCTTTGGTGGTGGTATCGCCCACATGATCGATGACATTATTCCGGGAAGCTACAAGATTTTAAATTCCTTACTGGTATTAACTTATTCCGCATTCTGTCTGACCTCTCTGGATACGGCAACACGTCTTGCACGTTTCATGTTCCAGGAGTTCTGGCTTGAACCCGGACAGACACCGAAGGATATCAAGGGTGGATTCAAGAAGGTTATGGTAAATCCGTACTTTGCAACCATCCTTACCGTAGTTCTCGGTATCTTGCTTGGTATGACCGGATATGCAAAGATCTGGGGTCTGTTTGGTGCAGCCAACCAGCTTCTTGCAGGTATCGGACTTCTTGCTGTAGCTACATGGCTTGGCAATGCAGGAAAGAATAACAGAATGTTCTTAATCCCGATGGCATTCATGATCGTAGTAACCATCGCTTCCTTAGCAATCACGGTGAAGAACCAGATCGGTATGATTGCAGCAGGCGGAGCTGACTGGGGTCCTTATGCACAGACCATTTTAGGTATTCTGTTAATTGTCCTTGCAGTCGTTCTGGTAATCGAAGGTGTACAGACACTGAAGAATCAGAAGGGCAAAAAGGTAAATGCATAGACTCTGATTTGAACCTATTGATAAACTGAATTTCAGAGGCAGATTTTTAAAGAGACATTCGTGATGGATGTCTCTTTTAATTTACAGAAAATGGTCATGCAATTCGTTGTTCTACATGGATTTTGCAGGCAGAATACAAGTTTAGCACTTGAATTATGCGCTTTATATAGTTATAATATAACTTATATGAATATACAGGAGGAGAGGCATAGTGAAAAACAAAATTGACAAAATGTTAAGAGACAGACCCATCAAGGATAAATTAAATCTGGTGTTCCGGATGGTAACGATTTCCTTTTTATTACTTGTTGTTGTATCTCTTGCAGAGATGGTTATGAGTAAGAATATTCTGGGGATTATCGTGATTTTAGTACTTGCCATTTTAGGGATAGCATTTAATGCCTATGTAATGAAGAGACTTGCAGCATTACTGGTTGCACCGATTGAGAGTCTGGTGGTGGCGGCAGAGAAGATTTCCCAGGGAGATTTTGAAATTGGAACTCCGTATGAAGCAGAGGATGAGTTAGGTGGTCTTTCCGATACCTTCGAGACAGCAGCAGGTGTATTAAAGAAGGTGGTTTCCGATCTGTTAATGATCGTAGAGAGTTTTTCAGTAGGTAACTTCAATGTCAGAAGCAGCTGCCCGGAGGCTTATGTCGGACAGCTACGCAGTGTACTGGATAAATTGAATGAAATGGTAGTGAAGATCAGTGAGACCATGCATGGCATTCAGGAATCCGGTGAACAGTTATCTGCAGGAAGTGGTCAGCTGGCAGAGAGTGCACAGGATATTGCGGAAGGTGCAACGAACCAGGCAGCAGCCGTAGAAGAACTGGTAGCTACCGTGGATGAAGTAACCAATCAGGTATTAGAGAATACGAAATCTACCGATATTGTCCATGACAAGGTGAAACAGGTTGGCATTGAAGCCAACAACAGCCAGAAGAAGATGGATGAACTGGTAGAAGCAATGAAGAAGATTAATACAACCACACAGAATGTTGAGAAGATCATTGCAGATATTGAGAATATTGCATCCCAGACCAATTTACTTTCCTTAAATGCTTCGATTGAGGCGGCACGTGCAGGAGAAGCAGGACGTGGCTTTGCTGTTGTTGCAGATCAGATTAGACAGCTTGCAGAAGAAAGTGCGAATTCCGCAGTAGAATCCAAGAAGCTGATTGAGCAGTCCCTGAGTGAGGTAGATGATGGTAACAAGGTAACGAAGGAAACCGGAGAAGCTATGAAGAAGGTTATGGATGAGCTGGATAAGATTATTCAGGAAGTAGCTAACATCCGTACCGCATCTGACAGACAGGCTACATCTGTAGAAGAGATCCGTAAGGGCGTGGAAGACATCAACGATGTTATCCAGTCCAATTCTGCAGCAGCAGAGGAAACTTCTGCTACGAGCGAAGAACTGGCAGCATCTGCCTCTACTTTAAGTGAGCTGTTAGAGAAGTTTGTTCTTCGTGATTAGCAGTACTGCGGGAATATGATGCTTGAGAAGATATACGCATAAACAATTCGGCAGCTTATGAACGGGTATGGCCGAACGGTTACTGTGAAAATGTAAAATGAAATCCCGGTGAGAGAAATTCTTGCCGGGATTTATTTTTACTTTATAGGAAATTCCTATAAAGTAAAAGTAACATTGTGTGAATGCGTATGTTACATGGAAACCTGAAAGTGAAATTCCCCGTTGCTGGCGGAGAAGCCATATACGCCGCCATATTTTTCAATAATAGAAATCATGCTGATGACACCAATTCCGTGATTGCTCTTATGGGAAACGGGGATCTTATTCTCGAAGACCGGTTCCATGGAGTAGGTGTTGACCATATTAATACAGAGGCGGTTACTTTTTTCGTAGATTTTAAGTTTGATGTAGGCATTGTCCGGGTGTTCCATCTGCTCACAGGCGTGAATGGCATTTTCGAATGCATTTCCAAGCAGACTGCATAAATCCATAATCTGGAAACGGGTGAAGTCTGTTGCCGTAATCCGGATGTCAGTTTGTATATTACCTGCAGAAGCTTTGTCTGCATAAAAAGAGAGAATCAGGTTTAATGGTTCATTCGCTGAGTACCGTGTGAACCGGCTGCGCTCCAGATCATCATAGATTTCATTGATATAGTTGAGAGCAGTTTCTTTCCGATTCTCCTGAATGCAGGATTGCAGGAAGTTCATGTGATGCCGCAGATCGTGGCGGTAAATTGCTGCCTGTTGCTCGGATTTCGAAAGCTGGGCGATTTCCTTCTGAGCCTGTGTAGTAGCTGCGGTGAGGAGGACATTTGCCTGCTGGGCTTTATGTATCTGGCTGGAAAATTCAAGGGAAAGCATGGAGAATATAAAGTACAGTATAACGATTACACTGTCCATGAATTCCATAACAACGGCGCCTCCTGTGTAGAGCAGATCGGTATATACCGTAAAGGAGTATTCCAGAATGTAATATATAATGGGCAACAGCATGAACAGACTAAGAAGCATCTTACTTTCATGCTGCAAGCGGGTGATACAGGGGGCAACATAACGGATAATCAAAAGCAGGAGCGGAATCGTGATCAGGATGGCTCCGATATTGGAAACCATAGGATCGTTGCCTGCAAAGGAAGCGATCAGCGTACCGAACCATTTACGCGGTGTACAGAACAGGTAGGCTGCGAGCACGGCGATGATGGAAATATAGGTGTTCCTGTGGCACACAAAGCGGATCAGCAGAATTAAGGGCAGATGGATAAGAAGCGGATAGCATTTATAGACAACGGTCTGACCAAACAGCAGATAACACATAAGCTGTATGGCGCTGAATCCGGGCAACGTCAGGGCATAGAGCCGGTGGTGTTCTTCAAACGGAAGATCTGCCATATAAAAAGCAGCAATGATTCCGAAGAATAAAACAAAGGCATAATTGATCAAATTTGCAATGTCAGCAGCGTTCATTCTAAAATATCCTCCATCTGATAGGCCAGATAATATTCCTTGATTTCAACTAACCGGCGCTGGGCTAAGGGAATGATCTGTCCGGTCTGCATCTGAATATCGGTATTTCCAATGGTACTGATATAACTCATGTTTACGAGGAACGATCGGTGCGGAAGAAAAAATTCCCGGTTTTTAAGCAGATCCTCACAGACGGAAAAAAAGCGTCCGGTACATTCTAAGACTTCTCCATTTTCCAGATGGTACAGAATACGGCGCTCCTGCGCTTCCGCATATACAATCTGGGACAGCCGGATCTTACGGATTCCGATGGAGCTTCGCAGAACCACATACTTTTCCTGCCTGAGAGACGCTTCTTCTAAAAGCTCGTCAAGGGAAGCAGCAAGGAGCTCTGTGGAAACCGGCTTTAAGAGATAGTTACTCGCTTTCACCGAATAGCTTTCAACAGCAAATTCCGGTGAAGAGGTCAGAAAAATAATATGGGCAGCACGGTCAAAGCTGCGGATTTCTTTCGCCAGTTCGATTCCGTTAAGAGCAGGCATTAAGACATCAAGCAGATAAAGGTCAAACTCACCGGGGGCGGTATTGGCCAGTTCGGTACTGCTTGAAAAGGACCTGCAGTTAAACGGAAGATTTTTGCTCTTAAAATATTCTTCTATAAAAGTTGAAATGTTCTGTAATTCGATTGGATCATCATCACAAATGGCAATTCGCATGTTGAGGCCTCTTGGGGGATTTTATAGTTATAACTCGCAAATCCGCACTTCGTGCTATTCATCCTGCTTTGCAGGATATTTGCTCGTTAATGAGCCCAGAAAACCAAATGCCTGCTTAGCAGTCGCTTGGTTTTCTCTGAGGCTCATTACATTATAACATGGAGTGGGAGAACCCGCATATCCCAATAATCTGTAATTCATGTCGAAAAATCTGTAATTCACGTAATCTGTCCCACAAAGAGAGAATTTTGATGTAAAATAATAATCGTAAGTAAAAGGTTTAGGGGATATATATAAATGAGAATACCCTTCCTGAGTGACCCATCTGTATACGCAGAGGATCACTCGGAAAGGGTATTTTCCTGTCCGGAAGCGGATTTACGAATTGACTTTTGGAGTGTTAAAAAGCGATGGGAAGAAAGTAATGGAAGGTCTTGCGTTCCGTATCGGGAAAGGATATACTTATCGTATATGCTACAAATGAAAAACAACGATACGGGGGTATTGGCATGGAGCATAATACAGGTTTTATGGATCAGAAGAGAAAAGAGAGTATGAATAGCTTCCCGATTTCCAGTGCGGAGGATATGCGGCTGGTTGTAGAGTACATGGAAGAGCTGGAAGGGAAGGACGAAGCAAAGCAGAAGGAGCAGTCCTCACGTATGGATGAACTGACCGGCGTATTTGCGAATGATTATTTTGAAAAAAGAATGCAGATTGTGGACCGGTCCGAAGTTGTTCCGGTAGCAGTAATTGAAATTAACATCAATGACTGGAAGTATGCAAACGATCATTACGGAGATGAAGAAAGTGACCGTCTGATCCGGATTATTGCGGATATCGTACGGGAAGAGGCAAACCCTTATTTTGTAATCGGTAGAATTGACGGAGATGTATTCGGAGTTCTGATTCCGATGGTAGAAGAGGGAGAAGCGGAGGATTATGCACGCAGAATTAAGGAACACTGCGTAAGCTATGAGGATGAGAAGCTGGCACCGTCTGCAGCAATCGGTATTGTGTATAAGAATAACATTGAGCAGTCAGTACAGGAGCTGTTTTCCGATGCACAGTATGAAATGTTTGAGGATAAGCTTGCCATGAAACAGGCGCCGGGCTACCGGGAACGTCTTGAGGGCAAAGGAAAGTAACGCTGTGACTGTATAATAGGTGTAATAACAGGTGTAGTTATAAATGAGTGAGACAGATGACCACTGTAAAAAAGTGGTCATCTTTTTTACATTATTATAATTTGTTCACAAAGTTTTAATAAATTAAACGTGTCAAATGCAAAAACGAGAGAAAAACAAAGAAAAAGAGAGATAATATAAGAAAAAGAAAAATATAGCATTGTGATACAATTTGCAAAGGAAGGCATATAAATTTAATATATGATTTAGATGTTAGCACTCAGTATAAATGAGTGCTAATAAGACGAAGGAACATAGAGATTTTTAAGATATAACAAGGAGGCAGTAAATCATGAAATTAGTACCATTAGCAGACAGAGTTGTTCTGAAACAGTTAGTTGCAGAAGAAACCACCAAATCCGGCATCGTATTACCCGGACAGAATAAGGAAAAGCCCCAGCAGGCAGAAGTTATTGCAGTAGGCCCCGGCGGAGTTGTAGACGGCAAGGAAATCAAGATGGAAGTAAAGGTTGGAGATCAGGTTATTTACTCCAAATATGCAGGAACTGATGTAAAGATCGATGACGAGGAATATATCATTGTAAAACAGAGTGATATTCTTGCAGTGATCCAGTAGGAAGCGTCTGTTTAAGAAGCTTTGTTTAAAATTTCAGTGGTTAAGAAGTATTTCTGAAGTATTTCTTAAGAAGTATTTCAATCAAAAGGCATTTCTTTATCGAAATGAAAGAGAAATAATTTAGTAGATTTTCAGGAGGAAAAAATCATGGCAAAGGAAATTAAATATGGGGCAGAAGCCCGTGCAGCATTAGAAGCCGGTGTTAATCAGTTAGCTGACACCGTAAGAGTAACACTTGGACCTAAGGGAAGAAACGTAGTTCTGGATAAGTCCTATGGCGCTCCGTTAATCACAAACGATGGTGTTACCATTGCAAAGGAAATCGAATTGGAGGATTCCTTCGAAAACATGGGTGCACAGCTCGTTAAGGAAGTAGCAACCAAGACCAACGATGTAGCCGGTGATGGTACAACAACCGCAACCGTACTTGCACAGGCAATGGTAAATGCAGGTATGAAGAACCTTGCAGCAGGCGCTAACCCGATTATCCTTCGTAAAGGTATGAAGAAAGCAACAGATTGTGCAGTAGAAGCCATCGCAAAGATGAGCTCCAAGGTAAACGGTAAAGAGCATATTGCAAGAGTAGCAGCCATTTCCGCAGGTGATGAGGAAGTTGGTAAGCTTGTTGCAGATGCAATGGAAAAGGTATCCGGAGACGGTGTTATTACCATTGAAGAAAGCAAGACCATGATGACCGAGCTTGACCTGGTAGAAGGTATGCAGTTCGACAGAGGATATATTTCCGCATACATGGCAACCGATATGGATAAGATGGAAGCAGTTCTTGACAATCCATACATCCTGATTACCGATAAGAAGATCTCCAACATTCAGGAAATCCTTCCTCTGTTAGAGCAGATCGTTCAGTCCGGTGCAAAGCTTTTAATTGTTGCAGAAGATGTAGAAGGCGAAGCACTTACCACTCTGATCGTAAATAAGTTACGTGGTACCTTCAATGTGGTTGCTGTTAAGGCACCCGGGTATGGTGACAGACGTAAAGCAATGCTTGAGGATATCGCAATTCTGACAGGTGGTCAGGTAATCAGTGAAGAGCTTGGTCTTGACCTTAAGGAAGCTACCATGGCTCAGTTAGGCCGTGCAAAATCTGTTAAGGTTCAGAAGGAAAATACCGTTATCGTTGATGGTGAAGGTGATAAGGAGGCAATTGCAGCCAGAATCAGCCAGATCAAGAAACAGATCGAAGAAACCACATCTGATTTCGACAAAGAAAAATTACAGGAAAGACTTGCAAAGCTTGCAGGCGGCGTAGCAGTTATCCGTGTAGGTGCTGCAACCGAAACCGAAATGAAGGAAGCAAAGCTTCGTCTCGAAGATGCACTTGCAGCTACCAGAGCCGCAGTAGAAGAAGGTATCATCTGTGGTGGTGGTTCCGCCTACATCCATGCGTCCAAGGAAGTTGCAAAGCTTGCTGACAGCCTTGAAGGTGATGAAAAGACCGGTGCCCGGATCGTATTAAAGGCACTGGAAGCTCCTCTGTTCCACATTGCTGCAAACGCAGGACTGGAAGGAAGCGTTATCATCAACAAAGTAAAAGAATCTCCTGTAGGAACAGGATTTGATGCATTAAAAGAAGAATATGTGGATATGGTTGCTGCAGGTATTCTTGATCCTGCCAAGGTAACAAGAAGCGCACTTCAGAACGCAACAAGCGTAGCTTCCACCTTACTTACAACCGAATCTGTAGTTGCTTCCATCAAGGAAGACACCCCTGCAATGCCTGCAGGCGGCGCCGGAATGGGAATGATGTAAGCGTATAAACAGCCGATGCGATAAAAATAAAGGAGCGTCTCCCCAAGCTCGCTTGGAGGGGGACGCTCCTTTTATTTTTA
>FR902911.1:10520-22348 GCA_000438155.1 Firmicutes bacterium CAG:95 | reverse complement strand
CTGGTGTAGGGGTAAGCAACAAAAAGAGGTGATCCCTCTTTATGTGGCTAAGCATCGGCCTGTTTATACGCTTACATCTATGTGAGTCTAAGCATCGGCCTGTTTACACGCTTACATCTATGTGTCTAAGCATCGGTCTGTTTACACGTTTACATCTATATACAAAATCAAAAAGGGTACTTGTTTTTTCAAGTACCCTCATGTATAATTTACTCAGAAAGTGAATCGGATGTAACTCCGATTTGCCCTCAGTGAATTAATGATTATCTAAAGAAATAGACATCCTCACTTTGGACGGTATGGGATGTTTATTTCTTTTTATTATGATTGTCTATATAAGACAGAGCCGCGAAAACTACTAACAATAAGGTAAGTACTTCTATTGTGTTCATAGGGCATCACCCTCCTTTGTAAACTAGAGGGCATCTTATAATCGGAAAATCACATCCTGCTTTTTTTTCAACTATACTTGATCAGTATATCATAAACAGAACAAATGTTCAATCAAATTTGAGGATAGAATCTGCTTTCTTCACGGATTGACTACATTCATAAATAAATATATAATAATATGGATATTGCTAATAATAACAGATAAGTTAAAATCAGCAGGTAATTTTTACTAAAATGCCAAAGGGTGATGACATGACAGAAGAAAAGGATACCAGTAAGACAACAGGTGAACAGGTTAAGAGCGAGATGGTATTCGACGATGGTCGGATCGAATCCATTCAGGAATTTCAAAGTCCGGAGCAGTTATATCGGGATCTTATTTTGCGTGTGCGCAAATACCACCCCTCCGATGACATTTCCCTGATTGAGAAGGCATACCATGTGGCCTATCAGGCACATAAGGATCAGGTACGGAAGTCCGGAGAGCCTTACATTGTACATCCCCTGTGCGTCGCAATCATTCTGGCAGACCTTGAGATGGATCAGGAAACCATTGCTGCAGGACTTTTGCATGATGTGGTGGAGGATACCATTATGACCGGGGAAGAAATTGAGAAAGAATTCGGCCCGGAGGTAGCTCTTTTGGTAGATGGTGTTACAAAGCTGCAGAATCTGCATCTGTCAACCGATCAGGACGGCAAGCCCGACCGGCTGGAAATGCAGGCAGAGAATCTGCGTAAGATGTTTCTTGCCATGGCGAAGGATATCCGGGTAATTCTGATTAAGCTGGCAGACCGTCTTCATAATATGCGTACCCTGAAATACCAGAAGCCGGAGGCACAGCAGCGCATTGCGCGGGAGACACAGGAAATCTATGCCCCCATTGCACAGCGTCTCGGTATTTCCAAAATCAAAGTAGAATTAGATGATTTATCCTTAAAATATCTCGAACCGGAGGCGTATTACGATCTGGTAGATAAAATTGCAATCCGTAAAAGTGAACGTGAGAAATACATCCAGGATATCGTGGATGAAGTCAGTGAACACATTAAAAATGCCGGAATCGAAGCCCATATTGACGGTCGTATCAAGCACTTTTTCAGTATCTATAAGAAAATGAAGAACCAGAATAAATCCATTGAACAGATCTACGATCTGTTCGCGGTCCGTATTATTGTAAATACCGTCAAGGACTGCTATGCAGCACTTGGTGTTATTCATGAAATGTATAAACCGATCCCGGGGCGTTTCAAGGACTACATTGCCATGCCGAAGGCGAATATGTACCAGTCCCTTCATACGACGCTGATCGGGAAGAGCGGGCAGCCCTTTGAAATCCAGATCCGTACCTATGAAATGCATAAGGCTGCGGAATATGGTATTGCAGCGCACTGGAAATATAAGGTTGCTTCCGATGGCAAGAAGATTGAGGATTCCGAGGAAGAGAAGCTGTCCTGGCTGCGTCAGATTCTGGAATGGCAGCAGGATATGTCTGATAACAAGGAATTCATGAACCTGTTAAAGAGCGATCTTGACCTGTTTTCCGACAGCGTTTACTGCTTTACCCCGACCGGGGAGGTAAAGAATCTGCCGGCAGGCTCTACGCCGATTGACTTTGCTTACAGCATTCACAGTGCAGTCGGAAACAAGATGATTGGTGCAAGAGTAAACGGAAAGCTCGTAACGATTGATTATGAGATCAAGAATGGTGACCGGGTGGAAATTATGACGTCCCAGAACTCCAAGGGACCGAGCCGGGACTGGCTGAATGTGGTGAAGAGTACCCAGGCCAAGAGTAAGATCAACCAGTGGTTTAAGAATGAATTCAAAGAAGAAAATATTGTAAAGGGTCGTGAGCTTTTACAGGCATACTGTAAGGCAAAGGTGATCGACACCAATGAAATCATGGTGCCGGAATATATGAATGCGATCATGAATAAATATGGCTTTCATGACTGGGAGTCCGTTCTTGCAGCTGTCGGACATGGTGGTTTAAAGGAAGGGCAGATCATTAACAAGATGCTCGAGCTTTATGAAAAGGACCATAAGAAGGAGCTGACGGATGAGGAGGTTCTGGCAGCTGTTGTAGAGAACGACCAGCAGAAGAACATCCCGCATATGAGATCCAAAAGCGGTATCGTCGTAAAGGGAATGCATGATCTGGCGGTACGTTTTTCCAAGTGCTGTCTGCCGGTTCCCGGAGACGAGATCGTTGGTTTTGTAACGAGAGGACGCGGTGTTTCCATTCATCGTACCGACTGCATTAATATCATTAATCTTCCGGAGATGGAAAGAGTGCGTCTCATTGATGCCGAATGGGAAGACAATGCAAAGGATGCCGTAGATGAGAAGTATATTGCAGAAATTAAGATTTATGCAATGAACCGGAACGGACTTCTTGCAGATATTACGAAGATTCTTACCGAGAAGAACATCAGCATCCGGAGTCTTAATACGAGAGTGAATAAACAGGGTTATGCAACACTTGCTATTGCATTTGAAATCAACAGCAGGGAACAGCTGAATACACTGGTAGATAAATTACGCAGTATTGAAAGTGTGATGGACATTGAGAGAACCACGGGCTGATGAAACTGGTAATGAAACAGGTAATGAGACGGTTTGGAAAGGAAGCTTATGGCAGAGTTAAAGGTTGATAAATTTACATTAGGTGTGTGTGAGACGAATTTTTACTATGTATATGAAGAAGGAAAGAAGGACGTGATCGCCTTTGACCCGGCAGACCGGGGAGAGCTTCTTTATCAGCAGCTTACCGCAAAGGGCTTTCACGTGGCGGCAATCTGTCTTACCCATGGACATTTTGACCATATCTGGGGTGTGGAAGGCTTGAAAAAGTGCAGTGGTGCCCGCGTATATGCCTATGAAGGGGAAAAAGAGCTGTGTGAAAGCGATTCCTTAAATGTTTCACGGGACGTAGGAAGACCATGTACGGTTACCCCGGATGTTCTTTTGAAGGATGGACAAAAGGTTGAAATTGCCGGGATGCAGTTTCAGGTGATTGCAACGCCGGGACATACGAAGGGGAGCTGCTGTTACTATTTTGAAGAAGCCGGGGTGCTGCTTAGTGGTGATACACTGTTTCAGGATTCCGTGGGAAGGACGGATCTTCCGACAGGCAGCATGAGCGCACTCGTGAGATCGGTCCGCGAGAAGCTCATGGTACTTCCCGATGATGTGACCGTATATCCGGGACATGGGGAATGTACCAGCATCGGACATGAGAGAAAATATAACGCATTTCTTTAATCGAAATGAGAAGAGGAAGAGATGAGCAATTTATTAAGTGTAATCGTAAATCAGAATGGATATGAATACGATATCCATTCTCTGGTAAAAGCATTTTATCCGGCACAGGACGTCAAGGTCTTTGTGCCGGATTCTGATGAAAAGGATATTGTGAGCTCCGATGAAGGACTTCCGGATCTGAAAATTGATTTTGAACCGGAAATGATCCGCATGAGCATTGTGGATGGTGGCAGGGGAAGAACGGATTTTGGCGGATATAAGGTAGAGCTGGAAGACGGCATGGACCGGCCGCACATCAAGAACTGCTTAAAAAAACTGATTTACACAGCACTTTCCGAGCATACCGGCAGGCAGCTTCCCTGGGGAACCCTGACCGGAATCCGCCCGACGAAAATTCCGATGACGATGATGGAAGAGGACATTACGGATGAGGAGATCATGCAGTATATGCAGGATACGTACCTCATCAGTAAGGAGAAGGGAGAGCTTGCCATTGAAATTGCCCGTAGGGAAAAGGCCCTGCTTGATACCCTTCATTATGAAGACGGATACAGTCTTTACATTGGGATTCCGTTCTGCCCGACCACTTGTCTGTACTGTTCCTTTACCTCTTATCCGATTTTTTCCTGGGAAAAGAGAGTATCGGAGTACTTAACGGCACTGGAAAAGGAAATTGACTTTGTAAGCAGCTTTTATCGGGATAAGATTCTGGATACAATTTACATTGGAGGCGGTACGCCGACTACATTAAAGGCGCCGGAGCTGGAGCGGCTTCTTTCTTATATTGAAGCGAAGCTGGATCTGTCCCATCTGCAGGAATTCACGGTTGAAGCAGGAAGAGCGGACAGCATTACAAGAGATAAGCTGGAGGTTTTAAGGAAGCATGGAGTTACCAGGATTTCCGTGAATCCGCAGACCATGAACCAGAAAACCCTCGATCTGATCGGCAGACGCCACACGGTAGAGCAGGTCAGGGAAGCATTTACCCTTGCAAGAGAGGTCGGATTTACCAATATTAATATGGATATTATCTTAGGACTCCCGGAAGAGACAGAAGCAGAGGTGCACCATACCATCGATGAAATTGTGGCGATGCAGCCGGACAGTCTGACCGTGCATTCCCTTGCCATCAAACGGGCATCGAAGCTCAGTCAGTGGATTGAGGAAAAGGGTATTTCCATGCTGAATAACACGGAAAAAACCATGAAGATTGCCATGGAGGGGGCAAAGCAGCTCCGGATGGTTCCATATTACCTCTACCGCCAGAAAAACATGTCCGGCAACTTTGAAAACGTCGGCTATGCGACCGAAGGTAACTTTGGGATCTATAATATTCTGATCATGGAGGAGAAACAGACCATCGTAGCTCTTGGCGCAGGTTCCATCACCAAGCGGGTTTATCCGGACGGACGGATTGAAAGATGCGATAATGTCAAGGATGTAGGGCTTTATATTGAAAAGATTGATGAGATGATTGAACGGAAGAAGAAGCTGCTTTCTGAACCATTAGAAGGATCAATGAGGAAACTACTGTGAGTAAGATGTACTGGCTCAGATCAAGCTGGAAGCAAAGAACAGGGATAAGTTATACTGGTTGCCGGATTTGTTATTGTCGCAGGTGCGGTTGTATTTATGGGAGCAGCGGCAGTTTCGGCAGCAGTTGTTGCGGAATCTGTTGGAGCCGTACATGCAGCAATCGGTGTTACCGTGACAGTTGCATCCTGATGCATGAAAGACAGATTTTTTCAAGGATGCAGTAAATTTAAAAGACAGGAAATCCTTCAAACAGACTTGCAAAATGAGGGAAAAGTGAGTATGGTAGTAAATAAGAAAAAGTCTGTGGGGGATTTTTATGGAATTAATAAATCAGATCTTTGCAAAAGAAAATGTAAACAGTGGAAGGCAGATGGAAATTGACCTTGCCAAGGTGGTTTTCGTACTTATGGTGGCTGCCGTACATATTACCATTGACTGTGTACCGGAGGAAGCCCTTTCTACAGGGCTTCCGTATGTATTTGATTCCGTCATCGGAGGACCGATGATTGCACCGGGGCTGATGTTTGCGATGGGAGCCTGTCTTGTTTACAGCAGGAGACAGGGGTGGAAGGATATTTTCCACAGAGGAATTTTTATTTTCATTCTTGGATTTGTCTTAAATCTATGCCGGTATACGATACCGGATCTGATCGGGTACGCAATTTCAGGAGATACCGAAAGGTACCTCGACCCGATCCTGTACCAGACCTTTAATAATGATATTTTTCAGTTCGCGGGACTGGCGCTGATGACCATTGCCCTGTTCCTTAAGTTAAAACTAAAGGATGGAGTCATGGTGGGGATTGCCCTGCTCTGTTCGATCATAGGAACCCTGCTTAACGGAGTGGATGTAGGATCTGTGCCCGGGAATATGATACTTGGGTATTTTGTCGGCGTGGAGGACGCAGCCGGGGAGGTGCTTTCGTATTTCGTGTATCTGAACTGGCTGATCATGCCCGTAAGCGGATATGTCTTTGGCAAGCTTCTGAAGCGTATGAAGGACAAGGATCTGTTTTACCGGATGGCAGTACCGGTCTGCCTGCTTGTGGCGGTTCCTTATTATGTGCTTCGTATCAGAAACCGGATCGGTATGTTCGGACTGGGAGAGTCGTGCTATTATCATGTGACGACGCCGGATGTATTAATCTGTCTGGTGACTGCGATCGGAATGTACGGGATTTATTACTTTATCGGAAAGCATCTGCCACAGAAGGCAGTTGCAGCAGCTTACCGGATCGGTGCAGATATGACCGCCTTTTATTTTATCCATTGGCTGTTCGTTGCGGGCATCGTGTATTTGGGACTGTATCTCATCCGTGGGACACAGATTCTTCCGATGCCGGGGATTCTGGTTCTTGCGGTACTGGTAACGGTAGTTTCGCTTGTGCTTGCGGATCTGTGGATGCATAAGTGGAAGAAGGCAGTTTTCAGAAAGTAAGGAATTCCGGAAGCCGGATAATGATAAAAATATCAGATAGAGCAACACGATGCGGAAGAAACAGGAAATTAAAGGAAGAAAATTATGAAAAAACGGAAATTAGGAACCAAAGTAATCATATTGATGGTGGTATTTTCACTGCTTATTATTGTATCCACCTGTATTGCAGTCGTGGTGCGGTACCGGGAGGATGCGCTGGAGAGGTCACGCAGACAGGCGTTTGCCTATGCAAAGACGGCAGCAGCTTATATTGATGGAGACAGGATCGAAGGGTACTTAACGACCTTACAGAAGGATGAGTATTATGAGCAGGTGGAGGATTTTTTAAATGCCAGCCAGGACTATTCAGATCTTAAATATTATTATGTCTATGTGCCTTATGAAGATGATCTTGTTTATATCTGGGATGCAAATGAGGAGGAGGGAGCCTGTGAATTAGGTGACCACGAGGATTATATGAAGGGTGGTAAGGAGGTTTCCTTTGCGGCCTTCCAGAAGGAGCCGGAGGAGCGTGCACTGGTTTCCATGGATGAAACCTATGGCTTTATCACATCGGTGGTTGCCCCTGTTTATAACAGTAACGGTGATCCTGTGGCACTTGTCGGCGTGGATATTTCGATGCCCGGTGTCTGGCAGTCAATTGCAAAATTTATCTTTGCAGCGAGCATCAATATCGTGTTGGTGATTCTGGTTTTCAGCGCCGGACTCTTTGCCGTGGTAAGACAAAGGCTGATTCATCCGATCAGCCTGTTAAACAAGGCATCCGGAGAGATGGTAAGCAATCTGGCATCCGGAGAGGTATTCCGGATTGATGTACATACAGGGGACGAGATTGAAGAGCTTGCCCGATCCTTTGAGAGGATGTATGAGGAAGTCGGGGACTACATCCGCAGGCTTTCCGAGGTCACTGCCGAGAAGGAGAGAATCGGTGCAGAGCTTTCTGTAGCAACGAGAATTCAGGCGAATATGCTGCCAAGTATTTTCCCTCCATTCCCGGATCGGAAGGATGTGGACATTTATGCAACGATGCATCCGGCGAAGGAGGTTGGCGGGGACTTCTATGACTTCTTCCTGATCGATTCTTCACACCTTGGTGTCGTGATTGCCGATGTATCGGGCAAGGGCGTACCGGCGGCTCTCTTCATGGTAATTGCGAAGACCCTGATTAAGAACCGTGCCCTGATGGGAGGAACGCCGGCAGAGATTCTTGCTTTTGTAAATAATCAGTTATGTGAAAATAACGAAGAGGAAATGTTCGTAACCGTATGGCTTGGCATCCTGGATCTGACAACCGGCCTGATGACGGCTGCCAACGCAGGACATGAGTATCCCGTACTGAAACGTGCCGGAGGAGAATTCGAGCTGTTCAAGGATAAGCATGGATTCGTTCTGGCCGGAATGGAGGATTCCGGATACCGGGATTATGAAATCAGTTTCGTACCCGGAGATATGCTGTTTGTTTATACGGATGGAGTGCCGGAAGCAACGAACGCACAGAAGGAGCTTTACCGGACAGACCGGATGGTGGAGGCACTGAACCGGCATGCTGCGGAAGGGTGTGAGGGGCTTCTTCATGAAATGAAGGAAGAAATCCAGAGCTTTGTACAGGAGGCTCCGCAGTTCGATGATATTACGATGCTGGCACTGACCTATTACGGACCGGAAGCAGCTAAGACCGGGGAATAATTGCTTTTTGTACGAGGAAGCCTCTTGCAGAAGGCGGTAGGATGTGCGATTATGGGTTTGTTGGAGATCAGGTGAAAAACCCGAAATAAAACGGGTAAGCTCAGGCGGTGCTTCGGCACCGCCTTTTTAGAAGGTGGACAGACCATGAATTATACTTATATCGTTCAGTGCAGTGACGGAACGCTTTACACGGGTTGGACGAATGATCTGAATAAGCGCATAAAGGCACACAACAATGGAAAAGGTGCGAAATATACGAAGCCAAGACTCCCGGTAGAGCTTGTCTATGCGAAGGAGCATGCAACGAAGGAAGAAGCCATGAAGGATGAGTACCGCATCAAGCAGCTTTCACGCAAGCGTAAACAGGAGCTGTGTAAGGAGTATGAGGAAGAGCAGAGGGAACTGCAGGAGGAGCATCCGGAGCAGGCTGTTTCGTCTGAGGAAAAAAGCTCCGGGGTCCTGAAAGATAAAGATATCCGGGAACCCTTATTTGAGTTTCTGGAGGAAACCTATGGAAAGGTCCGTATTCTGGAAGAAAAGACCATGGGACGGTCGCGGGCAGATCTTGTGATGGTGGCGCCGGAATGTCTTTATGGCATCGAGATTAAAAGTGATGCGGATACCTATGCAAGGCTCAAAAGGCAGGTAAAGGATTACGATCAATACTATGATTACAATATCGTGGTTGTGGGTTCCACGCATGCCATGCATATCGAAGAACACGTGCCGGATTACTGGGGCATTGTTACGGTGGAGCAGATGAATGGAAAAGCAGACTTTTATTTCCTGCGGTTTCCGAAGGAGAATCCGAAGCGGAAATGGGAGAGGAAGATGCAGATTCTGTGGCGTCCGGAGCTTGCCACAATTCAGGAGTGGTTAGCCATGCCGAAGTACAAGGAAAAGAGCAAGCGGTTTGTGGTGGACAAGATTCTGGAACGTGTCCCGGAAAGGATTCCAGAGGAGATATTAAGCAGACAAATCAGTGACATTTTGTTTGAACGGGATTATAATACGATAGCGAAGACTCTGACAGAGTACCGTAAGGCAGAACGGAAGAAGAAGGGAGGAGCATCATGTCGTTACAGAAAGCGGAAGCGTATTTAGAAAGTAAAGGATTTTTGGATCATGTCATTACGTTAGAGGAGTCCACGGCAACAGTGGCACTGGCCGCGCAGGCACTTGGTGTACAGCCCGGAATGATTGCAAAGACCATGTCCTTTTTACAGGGGGATCAGGTGGTTCTGATTCTGACCGAAGGGACGGCGAAGGTGGATAACCGGAAATATAAGGATACCTTCCATGTGAAAGCGAAGATGATCCCCTTTGAAGAGGTGGAAGAAAAGGTCGGCCATGCACCCGGCGGCGTCTGTCCGTTTGGCGTAAATGAGGGCGTTATCGTATACCTGGATGAAAGTCTTAAGAAGTTTGAAATGGTGTATCCGGCAGCAGGGGACGATCACAGCGCAGTAAGATTCACGATCCCGGAACTTGAAAAAGCTGCAGATGCACAGGGCTGGATCGATGTCTGCAAGGAAGAAGCATAGAAACAGAAGAAGCATAGAACTAGAAGAAGTATAGAAATAAAGAAGCACAGAAACAAGAAGTGCAGAAACAGTTGAAAAAAAGAAGGAAAATAGGTACAATATTGTTCTGACAGAAACATAACGAGGAAACAGGAAAACAATCCGATTAGAAAGTTGTGGGTACATATGGCGAAATATACCAGACAGGCGATTATGCTCTGCCTGCTTAAATTACTGGAAGAAAAATCCATCGATAAGATCACGGTCAAGGATATCTGTGAAAGATGTGAAATCAACCGGAATACCTTTTATTACTATTTCAGTGATATTTATGAGGTGCTCGATGCATTAATTGAATATGAAACAGAGCAGTCTTTGAAGGAAGAGGATGCAGAAGCCTCTTTTTATGAGGAACTGCTGCATAAGTATCATCTGGTTTTGAATTACCGGAAAGCAATCGGGCATCTGTATACTTCGAAGAACCGGGAGCTGATATCAAATTATTTTTATACGGTCACGGAAGCCTTTGTCATGAAGCATGTGCAGAAGGAAGCAGAAGGGATGGATGTGCCGGAAGAGGAGATCAAGTTTATTGTGGACTTTTACAGTAATTCGCTGATTGGAATGATGCTCCGGTGGATTAAGGAAAAAATGCCGGCAAAAAAGGACCATCTCATTGAACAATGGTCCATGTCCTATCAGGCTACCGTGAAGATCCTGTTGCAGGGGTGTCTTGCCGAGCAGCATCCGGGAGCTTCGGTGTTTAAGCGCCAAGCTCACGATCCTTTGCCATAAAGAATAATGCAATTGTATCGGGGCCGACATGGCTTCCGGTACAGTAATCATAAGAAGTGTTGATGAAGCCCCGCAGCTTCACACGCTTCTTTATTTCTTCCATCACATAAAGAGAATCCTCATACGCATCGGCATGGGCAATGCCGATGATCTGATTTTCAGGATCTACGATGTTATCACAGACTAAAGAAACCAGTGCATTTAAGGCTGCCTTACGTCCACGGCATTTCTTAAACTGTACAATGTAGCCGTCCTTATTTCCACGAAGAATCGGTTTGATGTTCAAAATGTTTCCAACAAAAGCTGCAGAACCGGAAAGACGGCCTGTTTTAGCAAGATATTTTAAATCACCTACGGTGAAAACGCCGTTCATTTTAGCCGGATAGGTTTTGAGTATGTCATAAACTTCGTCAATTTCCATTCCCCTGTCACGCATTTCGCTTGCATAGATGGCGAGAATTCCCTGTGCAAGAGAAGCATTTAAGGCATCGATAATCCGGATTTTGCGTCCCATCGGAGGATTCTCCATCAGCTCTTCCATGGCAATCCGGGCAGAGTTATAGGTGCCGCTGATATTCTTGCTTAAGGAAAAATATAACACATCCTCACCGTCTTCCATAACCTTACGGAAAGCGGCTTCAAAGTCTCCGGTACTGATGAGGCTTGTCTTGACATCGGCACCGTTGCGCATGGCGTCATAATAGGTCTTACCCTTCTCACGTTCCTCTTCATAAGTCAGCTCTGGATCAAAGCATATCAGCTTTTCTCCATTCACATAATTAACAAAGGAAAGTACCTTAATATGATACTGCTTAACAAGTTCTGCGGGAATGTTTGCTGCGGAATCTACAATGATCTGAAACATATCTTCGTCCTACCTATAATTATTTTCTTCTCCATTTTATGTAGTAAGTGAAACTATGTCAAGTGATTTTGCAAAATCAGACATTTTTCAAGGAATGCCTGAAATTTAGGACGTAAGTGTTTCTTTGTCCATAGGATAGAGGAAAGAAATAGGTTATTCTCTACTTGACAGTGAAGGAGGCGGATAGAAATGAAAAATTTGAAGATGATAAAAAATATATATTTGTTGTTGATAGTGTGTTCCATTCTGGTAGGAGCAGTATTGCTGATCTGGCCGCAGATGGGGGTCAGCGTGATGTGTAAGGTCTACGGCGTGTTCCTGCTGA
>FR902911.1:0-10508 GCA_000438155.1 Firmicutes bacterium CAG:95 | reverse complement strand
TTCCTGCTGATCTATGGACTTGGCAAGCTTTCCGGATATTTTACCGGTGACCTGTTCCAGCTGGCATTCCAGTATGATTTCGGACTGGGTATTGTTTCCCTGATCCTTGGATTTGTTCTGTTATTAAGAACAGAGCACATTGTAGAATTCCTGGCCGTGTGCATCGGAATTTTCATGCTGGTTGATGCCGCCTTAAAGATCCAGACTGCAATTGATGCAAAGAAATTCGGGATCAGCAAATGGTGGCTGATTCTCATGATGGCTATTATGGTTGCTTTTGTGGGAGCATTGTTGCTGCTTGCTCCGTTTGAAACAGGAAGCATTCTGGTGCGTGTGCTTGGACTTAGTATCTGCATTGACGGTATCATGAATCTGATTGTGGTAATGAGTACGGTACGCAGCATCCGTCGCGGCAGGGAAGATGTGATTGATATAGAGCTGTAAGAGAGCAGCCGGAAGAGAACCGGAATATCGGGAATCATGCTCCGGGAAAGAATAAGAAACAGAAGCAATGATAGGAACAGAAAGAAGGAATAAGGATGATTTCAAAAATAACTCCTTTACTGATGATATTGGTAATTGCATCGATATTAGGTTATATGACGGAGAATATCTGGGTGGGACTCCGGTTCGGTTACTGGGATAACCGGGGCATGATGATGCCCGGACTTCTTGGATATGGCATGGCAATTGTGGGATTGTATCTGATTCTCGGACTGCCGCAGAAGCCAATGCTGTTTGGACATGAGTTTTTCTTTGAAAATTCCCTGCAGGGCATTGTGTTCTACTATGTGGCAGCAGGAGTGCTTGTATCCGTAGCAGAGATTGTCTTAGGAAACTTTGTGGAAAAGCACTGTGAGATTGTCTGGTGGAATTATACGGGACTGCCGCTTCACATTGGTAAATATACCTCCGTTCCGACCTCGATGGGCTTCGCAGCAATGATTACCCTATTTATGGGATGCGTTTTTCCGAGGTTATATGCCTGGGTGGTACAGATTGAGAATCCGTCCCTGTCAATTCTGACCTTTGCCCTTACAGGACTTCTTATTATGGATTTCGGCTATGCAGCCAGATATATGATCCGGAATAAGCGGGTAAACAGGCTGTGGCAGATCGAATGGAAGGGTGGCTTCGCTGTTCATAAGCTGCAGGAAGAAGAAAACTGGGAGAACGTTTCCAACGATCAGAAGTATCAGTTTTAATTGGCGGTTTATATGGAAGAAATACGAGGCTTTCAGAGGTTGCTCTGGGGGCCTTTTTTCTGCTTTCTGTCATTCATGTCGAAAAATCTGTAATTCATGTAATCTTCCCCACAAAAAGAAGAAAAAAGTGTATGATGCCTTATGAAAATAAAAAAGGAAATCCAAGGAGGAAAACAGGTTATGAAAAGAAAGTGTTTAGCAGTATTACTGGCAGCAACAATGGTATTTACGATGGCTGGATGCGGAAGTAATGATAAGGAGGTTACCGGGGATTCCAGTACGGAAGTTACAGAGTCCGTGGCAGAAGATACAGAGGAAACAGAAGAGGAAGAAGCCATAGAAGATGCAGAAACAATAGAAGATGCAGAAGACGTAGAAGACGTTCAAAGCAGTGAGGAAGACAATGAAGCACTGGCTGCAGAGGTGGGAGAATTCTTAAATGGCACCGTCTGGGCAGGAGCCAATACCGATTATACACTTGTAATGGCATTCTTACTGTCTGCAGACGAATACTATATCGGAATTACCGATGCAGAAGGAAATATCGAAGAGCATCAGGGCACATGGGATATTGATTATGACAATATCTATCTTTATGAAAATGATGCGCTTATGGATACCTTAAGCTGGGATATGGCAGAGGATGGATCAGAATTCTATATCATGGTTGACTCTTCCCAGACAACCTTCGGACTGCTCCAGACCGATTCCAACAATCTTGAAGACAGTCTGGATGCAATCGCAGAAGAGGTATTTGGATCAAACTAAGTTATGAACTGATGTGGGTATTTTTCGGGATTGCTGTAAAGCCACGGCTTTAAGTTGCCATGCATATGAGAAAATGATCCAAAGAAGCTGCCAGTGGCAGGTTCGGTTGGTGGCAGTAAATATAGGAGAAATTAAATAAATGAAAAAACACACATATATATATGAAAAAGTAGTAACAATAATATTGTACTTTGTAATGATCGTAGGATTGCTTGGGGGAATGAAGCTGGATGTGAGAGCAGAAGAAAGAACAATTGATTTGGCTGGTTATATAAAGGATCATTTAGGGGAGACGATAGATTTAGGAACCATATCGGGAAATAGCAGCATCAAAGCGGAAGTGACATTTAACATGGGCATGTGTTATATGGATGGGGTCCTTGTGGATAAAAGGAAGGATGATTATAGTACTGGTGCTGGTGCTGGTAGTAGTATACAAACCGCTCTTAATGGTATCAGAAATCCGGGGATAATGTCATTGGATTTGACCCAAATTGATGGAATCGACCCCCAATTAACATATAGCATGCAAATATATGGCTGGAAAGATGGTGAGAGCTATGATAATGCATATCATATATTTCTATACCTTTCTATAATAACAATTGATACGTTAAATATAACGGTTACTCAACCAGAAGCAGGCCAACCATTGCCTACTGTAGAGAATAGAGGGGTGAATGTCACAGAGGGAGCTGAGGTGACTGCGGTTAAATGGGATGTGAATATTGGTGGCAGTCTAGCTGAAGTGGAAAATGGGGTAAAAGCAGAATATAACACTCAGTATGTGCTGAATGTCTGGGTAAAGGCTAAAGATGGTTACAAGTTTGGAGACAGGGTGGTGTATGACACAACAATAAATGGTGAGAGAACCGGAGTATCAAGTGGGGAGGAGAAAGGTACTCTGTGGTTTTCAAAGTACTTTCCGAAAACAGAATTAGACCCATATGAAATTAGACGTGTGGATATAACAGTTCCACAGCCTGTTGCCGGAGAAAGATTACCAGATGTTACGCAGGTAACACAAAGCATAACCGGGGCTAAAGTAAATAGCTTGGAATGGCATGAGGGAGAAAGTTTAGCAGGACCGGATGTAACAGGTGGAACGGCGAAAGGCAATACCATATATACTGTGCGAATTCGGTATGATGCAGAGGAGGGATATTCATTTGGAACATACCCAAGCGCAACAGTGAATAGCCAGTATGCAAATTGGGAGATTTGGGATCAGGAACACAAAATATTTTGTGTTATATATAGATTCCAAGCAAAAGGTTCAGACCAAGCAAACACAATTAACTCAGTAAACATAACAATTGATCTACCAGTAGGGGGACAACTATTTCCCACAACATGTACGATTTCACCATCTGGAGTTAAAGTGACGAAAGTTAAATGGCTTGAAGGAGCTACGGAAGTAACAGGTACAGCAGGTTATAATACAGTATATCAGGCGAAGATTTACTTTGAACCAGAAAGTAACTATGAGTTTGGAAGTGGTGTACAGGTAACAGTAAATGGTGAATCTAAGTCATGGTATAATGATGGTGGTTACCATGTTGGGGCTTTGTTTCAAACAGGAGCAAAACCTTCCGATGAAGGAGTTAAGATAATCGATGGTAATGACGCTACATATAAACCAGGAAGTAATGAATCATTAACTTTCCGTGGTAGTGGGGAAGTTGCTTTTTTTAAAGATGTTAAGGTTGATGGAACTATAGTTGATAGAACAAATTACGATGTGCGTGAGGGCTCAACCATTATTACTTTTACGCCGGAATATTTGAAAACTCTTAGGAATGGTTCACATACCGTAGAAATGTTTTGGAATATCAATGGAGCAGTAAAGTCAGCAACAGCTTCTTTCCACATCGGAGAAAAGAGTGGAGAAGTTGTACCCGGGAATACCGGTACCACGCAGCCTGCAAACAATACAGAATCAGAGCCCAGGCACGTTTGCAGCTTCGAGTGGGTAATCACACTTGACCCGACAACCGGAGCAGATGGTCTGGAGGAATACAAGTGTACCGGCTGTGGAGTGGTGCAGGAATCACATCCGATTCCGGCAAGTGTTGCAGTGGTTAAGGACTTTTATGGAAAAGTAAAGGAGGCTCCGGAAAAGGGAAGCATCACCTATGATTCCGGTAAGCTTTATACCATCAGCGATTACATTTTGAAGAAAATGGCAGAGCGTAACGATGTGGCTGTAACGGTTAAGTTTGAGTATCAGAATAAAAAGTATCAGATTATCTTCCCGGCAGGTTTGGACTACAGTGCCGTATTGAATGATGAAGAATCCATGTATGGATACTTTGGCGCAGCGGCCAGGTTAGGCCTTAAAGTAACCGGGCAATAACCGGTCAATAATCGGACAACAACCGGGCAGCAACTGGGTAATAGCCGACAACAGGTGGATTATTAATTAAAGAAAAAGGTACTGAACAGTTACGATGCAAGAAAAGGACAGCAGGATTTTCCGTTGTATGTGAGGAATTTCCGGCTGCCCTTTTGAATTTGTAAGATAACAGAAAAACCCATTTTCGCGGAATGCTGTGCCAGGCATAAAGGGATGGTTCAGCTTAACATCCCGCCTAACATGCCTCCGCCGGCGCAGAGGGCAAGTACAGTAAGTGTATGCATGGTGGACAGGTCACCCGGGGATTTCATGATCATGGACAGAATCAACAGGATGATAAAGTAAATGCTTCCTGCAAGCAGGCCCCAGAGAAATTTGCGGCTTCCTTCCCGTTTTCCGGTGATGAAGCCGGCAAAGAAGGTGGTAATGACATAGATTGCGGTGATACAGACCGTAACGATTCCCTCCGAAAACCGCAGCCGGTACATGAGAAATGCCAGAAGCAGCAAAAGGATACCGGTTAAGATGGCACAGAACAGAAGGCATTTGAAGAAAAACAACAGTCTTTCATTTACCTGAAGCTTTGTTTTCATAATATTTCGTTTCCTTATGTGTGTTTTATGTAATATTTATATGTAGGATCTTGACACAGAATACCCGTTATTGTATCATTTTTAGCAATAGACAGCCGAAAGGCATTAGAAAGAAGGAGTGATTTTAATTTTGGATACCGATGGTGTCATGCAGCTTATTGCACTTATTATTTTAGTTTTGTTATCTGCGTTCTTTTCTTCCGCAGAAACGTCACTGACAACAGTGAACAGGGTAAGACTTAAAACGCTTGCAGAGGAAGGAAACAGGAGGGCGAAGACCGCACTGGAGGTTTTGGATAAATATGGAAAGATGCTCAGTGCAATTCTGATTGGCAATAATATTGTCAACCTGTCGGCCTCTGCACTGGCAACGACACTTGCGATTCATATTCATTTTACGGTTGGAATTGCAACGGCCATCCTGACGGTGGTGATTCTGATTTTTGGTGAGATCGTACCGAAGAACATGGCAATGATTAATTCAGAAAAGATGGCTTTGCTGTATGCTTCCATGATTTCCGGGCTGATGAAGCTTCTGACACCGCTTATATTCGTGATTGATTCCCTGGCAAAGGGCATTATGAAGCTGTTCCGGGTGGATGCTGATAAGAAGACCGCCATGACGGAGAACGAGCTTCGTACCTATGTAGAAGTCGGACATGAGGATGGTGTCATTGAATCCGAAGAGCGCGAGATGATTTATAACGTGTTTGATTTCGGGGATGCCGTAGCCAAGGATGTCATGATTCCCAGAATCGATATGGTGACCGTGGATAAGGAAGCAACCTACGAAGAGGTTATGGAAGTGTTCAAGGACTGTATGTATACCAGAATCCCTGTTTTTGAAGAGGATAAGGATAATATTATCGGTCTGATCAATATTAAGGACTTTATTCTTGTCGAGGATAAAGCGAAGTTCAAGATCAGTGATATTCTGCGGCAGGCTTATTATACATATGAATTTAAAAAGACAGCAGATCTGCTTGTAGAGATGCGTCAGAAGTGCTTCAATGTGGCATTTGTACTGAATGAATATGGCGGTACAGCCGGTATGATTACTCTTGAAGATCTCCTGGAAGAGATCGTCGGCGAGATCCGTGATGAATACGATTCCGATGAGGAACAGCTGATCCAGAAGATGCAGGATCGTACCTACCTCGTAGAAGGCAGCATGAAGCTGAGTGATATCAATGATGAACTCGGAACCGATTTGCAATCCGAGGATTATGACTCGATCGGAGGACTGATCATCGAGCATCTTGACCGTGTGCCGGAGGACGGTGCACAGATTGTCACGGACCAGGGAATCCGGCTGCAGGTACAGGGAGTGAGCCAGAATCGTATTCTGAAGGTGATTATGGAGCTCCCGGAAGAGAAAGCACCGGAAGACAATCCGGAGAAAGATTCCGAAAAAGAAAAATAAACACTTTCCCAAACATCACATTTATGTTATACTATCGAAGTGAACGTCATAATGACGATATCAGGTAAGTTTTTAGATCAGGATATAAAGGAGATATAGGATTATGAAGAGAATTAAGACTTTAGTTACCAGAGATTTAAAGGAATCCATGAAGAAGGGCGGATGTGGTGAGTGCCAGACTTCCTGTCAGTCTGCCTGCAAGACTTCCTGTACCGTAGGAAACCAGACCTGTGAAAAGGCAAAATAAGTATCGAATATAAGTAAGTGAACATAAGCAGCGGCTTACGTCGCTGCTTATATTGCGTATGTGTAGAGCACTTAGTGAAAGCAGGCTGAAGGCGAAGCTTGAACTTAGTGCGAACCGGTCCGGAATATTTAACGAATGCAGGTCGGCAGCGCAGCATAAGTTTAGTTGCCATGCATATGAGAAAATGATCCAGTGGATCATTTTTGAGTAAGAGGGACAAGTAGAATACAAACACAAAAAGGATATAGAAAAGTGATACATCAATATATTAATAATGGATACAACATCGTTCTGGATGTGAACAGCGGCTCTGTGCATGTGGTCGATCCCTTAAGCTATGAGCTGATCGCATTAGCCGATAAGCGCCTTGAAGAAGGAAGGTCCGAAGAGGAGATTCTTACAGAGGCAAAGGAGCAGTTCAAGGGTCAGTATTCCGAAGAGGATATTACCGAAGCACTTGGTGAGATCTGGGAGCTAAAGGAGCTTGGACAACTGTTTGCACCGGACATTTATGAGAATTATATTTTTGATTTTAAGAAGCGTCAGACAGTTGTGAAAGCACTCTGCCTTCATATTGCACATGGCTGTAACCTCGCCTGCCGTTACTGCTTTGCAGAAGAGGGCGAATATCATGGAAGACGGGCACTGATGAGCTTTGAAGTCGGAAAGAAGGCACTGGATTTTCTTGTTGCCAACTCCGGAAACCGTGTGAATCTGGAGGTGGACTTCTTCGGCGGGGAGCCGTTGATGAACTGGCAGGTGGTTAAGGATCTTGTCGAGTATGGAAGAAGCCTGGAGGAGCCTAATCATAAGAAGTTCCGTTTTACCCTGACAACCAACGGGGTACTGTTAAACGATGATATTCTTGAATTTGTAAATAAGGAAATGTCCAATGTGGTTCTGAGCATTGACGGACGTAAGGAGGTCAATGATAAGATGAGACCGTTCCGTAAGGGACAGGGCAGCTATGATCTCATTGTTCCGAAGTTCCAGAAGGTAGCAGAGAGCCGTGACCAGATGAACTATTATGTAAGAGGTACGTTTACCCGTAATAATCTGGACTTTTCAGAGGATGTGAAGCATCTGGCAGATCTTGGCTTTGAGCAGATTTCCGTAGAGCCGGTGGTCGCAGAGAGCACCGAGCCCTATGCATTACAGGAGGAGGATCTTCCGACACTGCTTGACCAGTATGATAAGCTGGCAGTCGATCTTTTAAAGCGACATAAGGAAGGAAAGGGAGTGAATTTCTTCCACTTCATGATTGATCTGCAGGGAGGCCCCTGCGTGGCAAAGAGATTATCCGGCTGTGGATCGGGTACGGAATATCTTGCGGTAACACCGTGGGGAGATTTGTATCCGTGTCATCAGTTTGTCGGCAGGGAGGAATTCCTGATGGGAAATGTGGATGACGGAATTGTCCGCACGGACATCCGGGATGAATTCAAGACCTGCAACGTTTATGCGAAAGAAAAATGCCGCAATTGTTTTGCCAAATTTTATTGCAGTGGCGGTTGTGCTGCGAATTCCTATAATTTCCATGGCAGGATCAATGACACCTATGATCTTGGCTGTGAATTGCAAAAAAAGCGTATAGAATGCGCAATTATGATAAAAGCCGCATTAGCGGAGGAGGAAGAGTAAATGAAAAAGAACAAAGCGATCATTTTGCTGCTGGTATTTGTATTATTACTGGCAGGACTTGGTTACACTGCGACAGTCGGACTTGGCGTAGATGGTTCCGGATCTGCAGGAAGCATTAATCTGGGTCTTGATCTGGAGGGTGGTGTAAGTATTACCTATCAGGTTGTCGGGGATGAAAAGCCCAGCAGCGAGGATATGAGCGATACCATTTACAAGCTGCAGCAGCGTGTCGATGGTTACAGCACAGAATCTGTGGTATATCAGGAAGGGGATGACCGGATCAATATTGAAATCCCGGGTGTTTCTGATGCCAATGCGATTCTGGAGGAACTTGGAAAGCCGGGTTCCCTGTACTTTATCCGTCAGACCGATTCCGATGGAAACTTAAATTACCAGTATACCGGAACGGATGAGGAAGGACAGCCGGTTTACACATTGACGAAGAGCATCGAGGAGCTTCAGGCAGACGGTTCCATCGTATTAACCGGTACCGATGTTAAGAATGCAGAACGCAGATCTTATCAGAACCAGATGAAGAACTATGAATTCGTAGTAAGTCTTACCATGACACCGGAAGGTGTACAGAAGTTTGCGGATGCAACCACGAATGCTTACCAGAATAGCGAGAGTATTGCGATTTATTACGATGGAAAGATCATCAGTGCGCCGAATGTCAATGAGCCGATTCTCGGAGGCGAGGCACAGATTACCGGTAACTTTACAAGTGATGAAGCAGAGCAGCTTGCTTCCACAATCCGTATCGGTGGCTTGAAGCTGGAGCTTGAAGAGCTTCATTCCAAGATCGTAGGTGCACAGCTTGGTGAGGAAGCAATTTCTACCAGTATTAAAGCAGCAATCATCGGTTTTGTCGTGATCGTGCTTTTCATGATCCTTGTTTACCGTATCGCCGGTTTGGCAGCCAGCCTTGCACTGGGATTATATGTCGAACTGATTGTCATTCTTCTGGATGCCTTTGATATTACATTGACCTTACCGGGTATTGCCGGTATTATCCTTTCCATTGGTATGGCGGTCGATGCAAACGTAATTATTTTTGCCCGTATCCGTGAGGAGATTGCGAAGGGCAAGACTGTCCGGTCTGCAATTGATACCGGATTTAAGAAAGCAACCTCCGCAATCGTGGATGGTAATATTACAACCCTGATTGCAGCAGCCGTTCTTGCAATTATGGGAACCGGTACGATTAAGGGATTTGCCTACACCCTTGCTTTGGGTATTGTATTATCCATGTTCACCGCAATGGTAGTGACCAGAACCTTAATGAATGTCTTCTATGCACTTGGTGCAAAGAGCGAGAAGTTATACGGGACAGCCAAAGAAAAGAAGGCTGTAAACTTTACCTCCAGGAAGGCTGTATTCTTCACCATTTCCATCGCTGTGATTTTAGGTGGATTTGTATTTATGGGAATCAATAAGGCCGGTGGAAAGAATGCATTGAATTACAGCCTTGAGTTTATGGGTGGTACTTCCACGAATGTAACCTTTAACGAAGATATGTCCCTGCTTGATATTGATGAGAAGGTCGTACCGTTAATTGAAGACATTACCGGCGACGGTAATGTTCAGACCCAGAAGATTGACGGAACAACCGAGGTCATCTTCAAGACCCGTACCCTGGATGTGGCAGAACGTGAAGAGTTCAAGAATGCCATGGTTGAGAATTTCAATGTGGATGCAGAGAAGATCACGGCAGAATCCATCAGTGCAACCGTAAGTAATGAGATGCGTTCCAATGCGATCCTTTCCGTGCTGATTGCAGCTGTATGTATGCTGGTTTATATCTGGTTCCGTTTCAAGGATATCCGTTACGGTGCAAGTGCCGTAGCTGCTCTGTTACATGACGTACTGGTTGTACTTGCGTTCTATGCGGTGGTGAGAATTTCCGTTGGTAATACCTTCATAGCATGTATGCTGACCATTGTTGGTTACTCCATCAATGCGACTATCGTTATCTTTGACCGTGTTCGTGAGAACATGCAGAACATGGGCAGGAAGGAAACACTTGATGAGGTTGTGAACACCAGTATTACCCAGACCTTATCCCGAAGCGTATTTACTTCCCTGACAACCTTTATCATGGTTGCAGCGCTATATGTATTCGGAGTTTCCTCCGTAAAGGAATTTGCACTTCCACTGATGGCAGGTATTCTTTGCGGTACGTATTCCTCCGTCTGCATCACAGGATCCCTGTGGTTGGTACTTCGTAAAGTATTTCCGCAGAAGAATGCGTAATTAATAAGAAAGTTAGGAAGCC
>FR902910.1 GCA_000438155.1 Firmicutes bacterium CAG:95 | reverse complement strand
CGGTCACACATTAGGCCATGGTGAACGGGAAAAGGCACAGCAGCAGGCCTGGACATTCCTGATTCTTGGCCTGGTAGTGGGCATATTAGGCGGAGGTCTGATCAAGGTATTAAGCAGATCCATTATCGGACTTTACAATATAACACCTGAAACGGCTCAGATTGCCGGTGAGCTTATGGACGCCATCGCATTTATTGTTATTTTTCAGTCTATGAACAGCATTCTGACAAAGGGAGTGCTCCGTGGCGGTGGTGATACGAAATTTCTCATGGTGGCAGATATTATTTTTCTGTGGGCTGCGTCATTGCCCCTTGGAATTCTGGCGGGGCTGGTATGGCATCTGGACGCTTTTTGGATCTATGTTTTTCTGAAAATAGATCAGATTTGTAAATCGATATGGTGTGTATTCCGCTTGAGGAGCGGAAAGTGGATAAAAACTTTTTCAAAGGAGAAAATGAATCATGCAAAGTAAATTAAATCAGGCAATTACATTACATCCATTATTTTTTGACCCTGTTAACAAAAAAGCATTGCTGATAAAAAAGAATGGAAAGGAATTTGTTGGATATCAGGAAGATAGGCCGGGAATCATTGTAACAAAGGATAATGAGGTAATTTTTTCCATGTATGCACCGGATGCACAGAGCGTGGAGGTTTCGGGTGTGGGAGGAAGCATGGGAAAAGACAGAATTGTCCTCGAAAAGGATGCAGAGGGCTATTATACGAAAAAAGTGTCGGGCATTGCTCCCGGATTCCATTATCATGACTGGTATGTGGATGGAGTGCAGGTTCGCAACCCCATTGCTCCCTTTTGTTATGGATGCTTTGGGGCAAAGAATTTCTTTGAACTTCCGGAACCGGGGCAGGATTTCTGGTTTATCAAAGATGTTCCTCATGGAGATGTGCAGCTGCATAAGTATGTAAGCAGCGTAAACGGACATATGAAGAGCTGCTATATTTATACACCGCCCACCTATCAGCAGGGAAACAAAAATTATCCGGTTCTCTATATTATGCATGGTGTTGGAGAGAATGAGACCGGATGGATCTGGAACGGGAAGCTGAATTTCATCATGGACAATCTGATTGCGGAAGGAAAATGCCGGGAAATGATTGTGGTTTGCTGTTGTAATTATGCTTTCTGTGAGGGTGAACAGGCCGTATTTTATCCGGGAGACTTTGACAGTGAGCTTACAAAGGATTGCATCGGATACACAGATACACATTTTCGTACCATTTCAGACAGGAAGCACAGAGCAGTTGCGGGTCTTTCACTTGGATCTGCACAGGCGCTTCTTGCTGCCGCAAATCATCCGGATTTGTTTGGCGCACTGGGTATTTTCTCCGGAGTACGTACCGATGAAATGAAGAGACTGATCGTCCAGAATAAAGAGTGGCCTATGGAAAGGGTATTTTTAGGCTGCGGCAATGGAGAAACTGAGCTTAAGGAAAAGCAGGAGAAATTTCTTGCAGACTGTGAAGAAGCAGGGGTACCGGTTACCCACAAAACTTATACCGGCTATCATGAGTGGCATGTATGGAGAGAGTGCCTGAGAGATTTTGCACAGTTGATTTTCAAAAATCCTGAGGAGGACATTTGCACAGGCTCCGCAGATAACAATCAGAAGGTTGAATGGAAAGAACAGGTGATGTCAGTTGAAATGCTTGATCAGCAGACCTGGCGGGAGGATATGCTGTTCTTTGATCCTATATATAAGGGACTTGTATTTGAGGTTGATCAATTGGGACAGCCTGCCGGACGTTATGTTGATGTTGCTCCGGGACAACAGGTGACTGCACCTGGAACAGCAGTATTCCGTATTCCTGCAAAGGGTGCCCGAAAGGTAGAGGTTGATCTGTGGGGAGTAGGGAAATATGAGTTGATTCCGGAAACGGGGGATGCATCCACATCTGAATTTTGGGTGGGTGAAGTAACAGGCATCGAACCGGGATTCCATTATTATACCTGCCAGGTAAATGGCACAACGGTAGTAAATCCCGATGCACCGGCTGGTTATGGGAGTTTTCGGGTTGTAAATTTCCTGGAGATGCCGGAAGAGGATTTTGAAGAATACAGGCTGAGCCAGGTTCCTCACGGTACAGTACATATGCAGTATTATAAGTCGGAACGGACTGGAAGGTGGAAGCTTTGCTATGTTTATACTCCGCCCAAATACGACGAAAATCCCGAAAAACGTTATCCGGTACTTTATTTGCAGCACGGAGGCGGAGAAGACGAGATGGGATGGCTCTGGCAGGGTAAAATTGCTCATATTGCGGATAACCTTCTGGCAAAGAATGAAATGAAGGAAATGATCATTGTAATGAATACGGGATATTCCTTTCCTGAGGAGGGAGAATATCATCCGGGGTTTGGAGCATTTCTTGAAGAATTCCCGGAAAGTGGTATTGGAATAATAGACAGATCCTTCCGGACGATACCGGATCGAGAACACCGTGCCATGGCAGGACTTTCCATGGGAGGAATGCAGACTCAGAAAATTGTGTTTAAGCATCCTGAGTTATTTTCGGCAGCGGGCATTTTTTCCGGTGGTTTGGTTGTTCAGGATGAAGAGGATGATTATAGGGACGTGCTGTTGGATAAAGAAAAGTTCAAGGAACGTTTCGTACTTCTTTTTGTGGCCTGTGGAACGAAAGAGCCATTTTATGAGAAGACCAGGGAAAATGCAGATCGGGTTCTGGAGGCAGGAGTACCTATCGAGACCTTCTGGGATTACGGTTATCATGACTGGACCTTCTGGAGACATTGTGCTGTACGGTTTTTAAGGCAATTATTTGTCTGAATGTAACTGTTCAGTACCTTCACAGTTACGTTATTTTAAAAGCGGCATGACCTGTTTATCGCCAGGTTTATGCCGCTTTTTATATTAGACATCAACAGAAAATTAAAATTCATTTACAGATAATCAAATTCGCTTTATACTGGATATAGTATTTTGCGAAAGGCGGATTTTTATGAAAATCAACATCTATTATGGCGGACGGGGACTGATGGACGACCCGACACTTTATGTAATTAATAAGATGCAGTCCGTTCTTGAAGAGCTTCATGTTGAGGTGGAGCGCTATAATTTGTATGAACTGAAAAATACGATTCCTACACTTCCGCAGACCCTGAAGGAAGCAGATGGAATTATTCTGGCAACGACGGTGGAATGGCATGGAATTGGTGGATATATGTCACAGTTCCTCGATGCCTGCTGGCTATACGGGGATAAGGAAAAGATTGCAGGCATTTATATGTGTCCGGTTGTAATGTCTACAACCTATGGCGAGCGTGAAGGAAAGCTGGATCTGGCAGTTGCCTGGGAAATTCTCGGAGGGCTTCCGTGTACCGGGGTCTGTGGCTATATTGCAGATACGGCAATTTTTGAAGAAAACGAATCCTATGGCATGATAATTGAGAAAAAGGCAGAAAATTTATATCGCACAATTAATCAGAAGGTAGTATGTCTTCCTGCCAGTAATCAGGCAGTTAAGAAGATGGTTTCTATCACTAAAAATGATGATCTCACGCCTCAGGAATTTGAACAGCTATCCCAGTATGCGGCAGATGACAGCTATGTGAAGCGCCAGAAGGAAGATATTCAGGAGCTGGCAAGCATGTTCCGGGATATGCTGGAGAATCAGGAAGTAGAAGATAAGAGGGAAGAATATATTCAGGAGTTTAAGAGCCACTTTGCTCCGCAGGCAGGCTTTGCGGCTTCTTATCAGATCACAGTTGCAGGTAAAAGAAAACCATTTATAATTGAAGTTTCCGGAGCGGAAAGCAATTGCTATTATGGTACGACCGCTAATCCGGATGTTGAAATACAGATCAGTCATGAGACCATGGATGACATCATTTATGGAAGAATGACATTTCAAAGGGCATTTATGGGAGGAAGTATTAAGGTGAAGGGCGATTTTAAGATACTCCGTACACTGGATCAGATTTTCCCTTTTATGGAATCTTCCCTATAGAATAAGAAAAGAGGTTAAGACGATGAAAGATGATTGTATTTTCTGCAAACTGGCAAATGGAATTATTCCTACAAGAAGTATTTATGAAGATGAGAATTTTAAGGTGATATTGGATGCGGCACCTGCTACCAGGGGACACGCGTTGATTTTACCAAAGGAACATGCAGCAAACCTTTATGAGCTTCCGGATGAAACAGCAGCAAAGGCATTTGTGCTTGCCAGGAAGCTGGCAACGGATATGACGAAGAAGCTTTCCTGCGACGGCTTTAATGTGGTTCAGAACAATGGCGAAATTGCCGGACAGACCGTTTTTCATTTCCATATTCATCTGATTCCCAGATATAAAGATGATCAGCAGAATTTAACATGGGAACAGCATACCTATGAGGATGCCACAATGGATGAAATCGAAAGGATTCTTAAGGAAGTATAAAGCATGCGTACAATACATACAGAGGAAATTATTTCGAATATCAGACAGATGTGCATAGAAGCGAACCATATGCTGACACCGGATATGCAGAAAGCACTGGAATGTGCGGTTACAGATGAGAAGTCTTCGATCGGTCAGAAGGTGTTGGGGCAGCTTCAGGATAATCTGCAGATTGCACAGGAGGATACCATACCTATCTGCCAGGACACGGGTATGGCAGTTGTTTTTCTGGAAATTGGGCAGGATGTTCACTTTGAAGGCGGTTCTTTGACGGATGCGATCAATGAAGGGGTGCGTCAGGGATATGTGGATGGTTATCTGCGTAAATCTGTAGTGAAGGATCCATTGATCCGCGAGAATACGAAGGATAATACACCGGCGGTCATTCATTATGATCTTGTGCCGGGGGATAAGGTAAAGATCACCGTTGCACCGAAGGGATTTGGCAGCGAAAATATGAGCCGGATATTTATGCTGAAGCCGGCAGACGGGATCGAAGGTGTTAAGAATGCTATTCTTACTGCAGTTAAGGATGCAGGACCGAATGCCTGTCCGCCTATGGTCGTTGGCGTCGGGATTGGCGGTACGTTTGAAAAGTGTGCCCTGCTTGCAAAGAAAGCATTGACACGTCCGGTGGATGAGAGGTCTTCCATTCCTTATGTGAAGGAACTTGAAGAGGAAATGCTTGCGACAATTAACCGGCTTGGAATCGGTCCCGGAGGACTTGGGGGAAGTACGACCGCACTGGCAGTAAATATTGATACGTATCCGACACATATTGCAGGACTTCCGGTAGCAGTCAATATCTGCTGTCACGTGAACCGCCATTGTGTGAGGGAATTATAGAATAGAAGCAGCTGTCCGAAAAGAGTGAACAGCTATGAACAGAAAGGCCGTTTATGGAAAGACATATTAACGTTCCGTTTGATGCAGATATTGTAAAAGAGTTGAAAGCAGGAGATTACGTGTATCTTACCGGGACAATATATACAGCACGGGATGCTGCACATAAAAGAATGTATGAAGCCCTTCAGAATGGCGAAACACTGCCTTTTGATATCGAAGGGAATGTTATTTATTATATGGGACCATCTCCGGCAAGAGAAGGCCGTCCGATTGGATCTGCAGGTCCGACAACAGCAAGTCGTATGGATAAATATACGCCGGCACTTCTTGAGCTTGGCATGCGTGGAATGATTGGCAAGGGACGCAGGACAGAGGCGGTGCGTGAAAGCATGATGAAAAATCAGGCTGTTTATTTTGCTGCGGTTGGCGGCGCAGGTGCATTATTGTCAAAATCGATCCTGCAGGCAGAGGTGATTGCCTATGAAGATCTTGGAACAGAAGCAATCCGCAAGCTGGAGATAAAGGATTTTCCGGTTATTGTAGTAATGGACTGTGAAGGAAATAATCTGTACGATATGGCAATCGAACAGTACAAAGAGATATAAAGGAGAACGTCTGTCATGCGGATTGCATTAATGGTAGTGCGTATTTTTTTTAAAGCCATCGTCTATTTTGTCCAGATATCGTATTGTGGACACAGCAGGAAGGTAACCTTTGAACAGGCATATCGTATTATTCAGAATGCGGCAAAAAATGCTAACCGCGCAGGAAGAGTAACGGTTGAAGTCCATGGAGAGGAAAATATTCCGAAAGAGGATGGCTTTATTTTCTTTCCAAACCATCAGGGAATGTTTGATGTACTTGCGTTTCTTGCAACCTCACCCAGACCGTTTACCTTTGTATTTAAGAAGGAAGCAGCAAATCTGCCCCTTGTGAAGCAGGTGGTCAGGGCACTTCATGCCTATGCGATTGACCGTGAGGATATTCGGCAGTCCATGACTGTTATTCAGTCGATGACCGAGGATGTGAAGAATGGAAGAAATTTTCTGATCTTTGCTGAAGGAACCAGAAGCCGACAGGGAAATAAGCTTCTTGATTTTAAGGGAGGAAGCTTTAAGAGTGCGACGAAAGCGAAGTGTCCGATTGTGCCCTGCGCCTTAATTGATTCCTTTAAGCCATTTGATGAAAACTCGATTAAACCGGTTACTGTAAAATTGTTTTATCTTCCTCCTATGTATTATGAAGAATATAAGGATATGAAAACGGTTGAAATTGCAGCTGAAGTAAAGAGAAGAATTGAGCAGGTTCATATGGAGGAAGGCTGTGAATAAATTATCCAAGAAATCAATCCGGATAGGTGCCGGGATTCTGGCAATTCTTATTTTAATGGCAGGGCTGCTGGTTTTTATAGGAAGAAAGTATAGTATGCGCGGAGAACTTGAAACGCTGCGCATTGAAACCCGGGAGATGAATCAGGATTTTAGTGAAGAATATCAGAAGAAGGATACCTTTAGTGAGTACAGTGAATCCATCCGGCAGAAGAAGGCAGTGAATAAAGAAGGATTTATGCCAATTGAGGAAATTCGCGTGAAGTTAAAGGAGCTTCCGGATCATTTTGCCGAGATTGCACAGAGAGATGATCTGTTTGCAATTACCTATGGATCAGCCAGAGTCGGCCAGCAGCTTTGGGAGACGTTTCTTTCGGATATTCGTTTCGAAACACCTTCTCAGGTGATTTTGGCCCAGTTCACGGTAGAAGAAGATCCTATTTATTATTTTATCGAGTATAATGGGGATTCTTTTCATATTGTTGTGGACAGTACCCGGGACGGATATGACGATGAAAGCGGATATACAGAGGGATTTTGGAATTATCTCAAAGTCGAGGGCTATGCAGAGAAAGATGGTTCTATTACAGAATATGCCTTTTTGTGTGACAGCAATGAGCTTACCTACCGGATGGTACAGGATTATTATGCAGGAAATACATCTGCCGGAATGGAAGAACCTTCGGTATGGGATTTATATATCCGTAGTATTCCACAACAGGAATTTGAAGAGCGCAGAGACCGGATTAACCCGGATGATCATTATGCAGTGAAAACATATACCGGTTATGCAGATATTCATCCGGTATATGCATCTGGCAATGCTTATAAAGATTATGATAAGGATGAGATTCTTGATCGTATTTACAGAAAATATACTGTGGAAGAAAATGGAAAAGAGTCAGTTAAAGTATATTGCTTTTTTGGAAGTGGAAATACTATGGAGTTGGATGATGACCTATGGGGAGATGTATTTGCCACACAATGTCTTGACTTTAATGAAGATCAAACCAGAGATATCTGTTTTGTACAGCATTTAAATACACAGGACGGATTGCAAAGCAGAGTAACTATTTATGTGGCTTCTGGGGATACTTATGAGATTCTTCCGTTTTCAGAAGATGTGTATATAAGCAGCATGCCACAGGATACAAATCGTGGACTGGAACAATACAGTGCATCGGCTATTGAGGTATTCCAGGATCGCGATGGAACGAATGCCTTGCGTTGTGGAGGGACAATTGTGCATGGTCAGGTGACATATCAGGTACGTTGGACGTTATATTATCATGATGGAGAATGGCATATTCGTGATATGAAAGAGACGGAAGCTGAAGTTGTACAGGAAGAAACAGATGAAGATCGGATGGCAAATACATAAAATAATATTTAAAATCTTTTTGTTTCTTTTATTTATTTTGGCTGATAGTCGTAATATTGGAAACATAATCGTTTGACAGCAAGGGAAACCTGTGATATAGTACGTCACATAAAACCCCTCGGGGAAGTGGATTTTTCAGGAGAGATCTTTTTTCGCCACGCAGTGTTATCACTGCGTGGCGCTTTTTGTGCAGAGCACTTAGTGAAAGCGAGCCGAAGGCGAAGCTTGAACTTAGTGCGAGCCATACCTGTGCACTTAGAGAGAGCGAGCGTGAGCGAAGCACGAACTTAGTGCATCAGGTAGTGCAGAATACTTAGTGAAAGCGAGCCGAAGGCGAAGCTTGAACTTAGTGCATCAGGTAGTGCAAAAGAAAACCAAATAGTAACAAGGAGAACTTAGAAAGAATGGATCAGAATTTCATGAAGGAAAAGAAAATACTGCCGCTGGTGATTTCGATGTCGCTTCCGATGGTGATATCGATGGCAGTGAATTCCCTGTACAATATTGTGGACAGCTATTTCGTGGCTAAAATCAGTGAGAATGCGATGACGGCTCTTTCCCTGGTTTATCCGATTCAGAACCTGATGACTGCGATTGCAGTGGGCTTTGGTGTCGGCATGAATGCCAGAGTAGCCTTCTGTCTTGGTGCGGGAGATAAGAAGCAGGCAGATCAGGCAGCGGTCACAGGACTTCTTTTAGGTATTCTTCATGGAGCTGCTCTGATGGTGGTCTGCATGCTGGGAATGCCGAAATTCCTGTCTCTATTTACAGATAACGAAGAAATCATCCGCATGGGACTCGTATATGCGAAGCGTGCATTCCTGTTTTCAGTGATTATCATGCTTGGCATTTCCATGGAAAAGATTTTCCAGGCAGTTGGCAGAATGAAGGTTTCCATGATCAGTATGATGTGCGGCTTTATAGCCAATATCGTACTGGACCCATTAATGATCTTTGGAATCGGTCCTTTTCCACAGATGGGAATGGCGGGGGCTGCCTATGCAACCGGAATCGGACAGACCATAACTTTACTTGTTTATATTCTCTTTCATATGTTCCGGCCACTGCCGGTTTCCTTTGGAACGAAGAATATTTCCTTTAACCGTGAACTGATGCAGAAGCTGTATGCGGTGGGAATTCCGGCCTCTTTAAACATGGCATTGCCTTCCCTGCTGATTTCTTCCCTGAATGGAATTCTTTCAATGTTTTCAGAAACTTATGTGCTGGTGCTTGGTGCGTACTATAAGCTGCAGACTTTTATCTATCTTTCAGCGAATGGAATTATCCAGGGGATCCGTCCTCTGGTCAGCTTCAATTATGGAGCAGGAGAGAGGAAGCGTGTGGAACAGATTTTCCGGACAGCTCTGTATCTTACAGCGGGTGTCATGGCGGTTGGAATGCTGCTTTCCTTCCTGATTCCCGGACAGATGATCGGGTTATTTACCTCGAATCCGGAAACGATAAAGATTGGCGTGATGGCACTTCATATCATCAGTCTTGGATTTATCGTGTCGGCGGTTTCGGTTACCTGCTCCGGAACACTGGAAGGACTTGGAATGGGAATGGCTTCTTTAATGATTTCTTTATCGAGATATGTGGTGGTCATTATTCCGGCCGCGTTTCTTTTAAGCAGGGTATGGGGAGCGGACGGAGTGTTTTATGCATTCCCGGTGACAGAGCTTGCAACGGCAGTGTTTGCTTTTGCAATTTTTCGTAAAAGCTATAAGGTATAATCCATAAAAATGTAAGGAGAATCATAGCCGTGAAGGTATGGAACAGGTGCGAAAAATTTTACAATGGGAAATGCGCAACACATCGTTCGACAAAAAACGATTTCAAGTTTTTAACAGACTACTCATTTTGACATGGGAAAATTGTGGAAAACCTTGATAAATCCGCATTTTAATCCAAATTTACCTTGACAAATAAAGGTAAAAACGCTATATATAATAATAGACGTTCGTAAAGGGGCAGATCGTTCCATCGTCACTGGATATCGCATATAGGATATCGAAGAATACACTCAAATAAACAGGAGGAAGTTCAAATGAACAAAACAGAATTAGTTGCAGCTATGGCTGATGCAGCCGGCTTATCCAAGAAAGACGCAGAAAAGGCATTAAAGGCATTTACAGATGTTGTTGCAGAAGAACTTAAGAAGGATGGAAAGGTTCAGTTAGTTGGATTCGGTACATTCGAAGTATCCAAGAGAGCAGCAAGAGAAGGAAGAAATCCTCAGACAGGTAAGACCATGAGCATTCCTGCTTCTAAGGCTCCTAAGTTCAAAGCTGGTAAGGCTTTAAAGGATTCCATTAACTAATATTGTTTGGAACGATTCGGAGTGTCGCTGCTATGCAACGGCACTCTTTTCATGTAGAGCACTTAATGAGAACGAGCCGAAGGTGAAGTTCGAATTTAGTGCGAACGGTACCAGTGCACTTAATGAGGGCGAGCGGGGCGAAGACCGAATTTAGTGCATCGGGTATAAGTAGAGGCTTGTAACGAGAAACCAAGCGGCTCCAAAGGAGACATTTGGTTTTCTTGCACCAATAACGAACATGCGTCTGATGTAAATCAGACAGGAGTGCGAAGCACGGGCATGTGAGTTAAAATGAATATAAAGACGAGGGAAATATCATATGAGACTCGATAAATATTTAAAGGTATCACGTTTAATTAAAAGAAGAACCGTAGCCAATGAAGCCTGCGATGCAGGAAGAGTGCTGGTGAATGACAAGCCGGCCAAGGCATCCACGAATGTTAAAGAAGGAGATACCATTACGATTGCTTTTGGTAATAAGGATGTGAAGGTGGAGGTGCTCTCGGTTCAGGAGGTAGTCAGAAAGGATGAAGCCAGGGAGCTGTTCCGATACCTGTAAGACATTGGCAGATTAGAAAGTTGTCATTTATTTTCCATGACGGACATATAGTTATTTAGAGTAAAGTGCAGGAGTCATGGAGGATGGAGGATAACACATCAATTAATAAAAAGGCGCATAAACTGATTCTTAACAACCGGAGATGCGGAAATCTTACAGGAGTAAGTGATGTTCTGTCGTTTGATGAGAATGAAATTATTCTGGAGACGGATCAGGGAATGCTTATGATGAAAGGAAAAGAACTTCATGTGAGCCGTCTGATGCTGGATAAAGGCGAAGTCGATATCGACGGACGGATTGACAGCGTAACTTATTCTGAACAGGGAAGCCGTACGGAACGGACAGAATCGCTCCTTGGCAGACTGTTTAAGTAAGGCGTATGAGTCAGGAAATCACAGAGGAACTGCTCCTTTTTTTTCATTCCTTTCTGACCGGAATTATCATGGCGGTGTTTTATGATGGACTGCTGATCATTAGGCGTGTGATCCGTCATGGACAGTTCTGGATTTCATTGGAGGATTTTTTCTTCTGGCTGATCTGTGCATGGGGCGTATTTCTTTTTCTGGTGGAAGAAAATAATGGTATTTTACGATGGTTTGCAGTCGGTGGAGCTATATTGGGAGCATTTCTTTATAAGAAAACGGTAAGCAAATGTTACATAAATATTATGTCAACAATTGGGAAAAGCATTCTACACATACTATATCTTGTGGTTCAGAAAATCATGACACCTATAAATGCCGGAAAAGCCTGTATTTACAGGAAAAGCAAACGTCTGGAGCATCGTAATATAAAATTATTACGTTCTCTGAAAAAGAGGTTGACGGTTGGCATAAAATTACTTAAAATAACATTATGTAAACACACACAGAAATAGTTTTGTGGATACGGAGAGGTAAAATGGCCAGAAGAGCTGCATATAAAAAACGACGACAAAATAAAACAGGAATATTTCTGGTGACGCTGGTGCTTCTGATGATGCTGGTTGTAGTAGGAATCAAGAGTATTGAGCTTCGGGAGAAGAAAGCCTACTATGCGAAGCGTGAGGATGAGCTTGCTCTTCAGATTGAGCAGGAGGAACAGCGGGCAGAGGAAATCAAAGAGTACGAGACCTATACGCAGACCAAGAAGTACATTGAAGAGGTTGCCCGTGATAAGCTCGGACTTGTATATGAAGGAGAGATCCTTTTTAAGGATGAGAATTAGATGACCATTTATATCCGATTGGATATGGATGGTCAATTTTATGTAGAGCACTTAGTGAATGCGAGCCGGATGGCGAAGCATGAACTTAGTGCGAACGA
>FR902909.1 GCA_000438155.1 Firmicutes bacterium CAG:95 | reverse complement strand
TTATGAATGGGCATGGCTGAACTTCTCTCATCACACTGTCTTCGGGCATCCAGTGCAGCCGGCACAGCCTCTTTGCATCACATCCTCACTCTGCAGCCCCAGCGGTGTTGTCAGCAGACAGATTGCCTGGGAAGAAATCCCCTCTCCGCTTCCGGTAAAGCCAAGTCCTTCTTCTGTCGTTGCCTTGACATTGACCTGGGACAGATCGATATGCAGCGTATCTGCAATGTTCTTCCGCATCGTATCAATAAAGGGGCGCATCTTCGGTGCCTGTGCAATAATGGTCGCATCAATGTTCTCAATGAGGAAATAATGCTCCTCCAAAAGCGCTCCTACATGCTCTAACAGCTTTAAAGATGAAATTCCCTTATAAGCAGGATCCGTGTCCGGAAAATGCTTGCCGATATCGCCAAGTGCCGCTGCTCCAAGCAGCGCATCCATAATGGCATGCAGCAGCACATCCGCATCCGAATGTCCGAGCAGTCCCTTTTCATAAGGGATCTCGACACCGCCAATAATCAGCTTCCGCCCTTCTGTCAGTTTGTGTACATCATAACCCATACCGATTCTCATATCGTTATTGTTTCCTCCTGTAATTCTTTTATTCTATAATTTCTGGTAACCGTTCAGCCATGCAGAAATGATTGTGCAAGA
>FR902908.1 GCA_000438155.1 Firmicutes bacterium CAG:95 | reverse complement strand
AATAGTCTTTATGCGGTGTTTGATAAAGTGGCATGATAAGAATGAAAATAGAATAGACTGAAAAGCCATTGAAAAAAGGAACGTGAAAGACTATACTATTTTTATATACAGGAGGGGAAAATGAAAAACGTTTCAGATCAGCTTTTTTTATCATACATAATATCCATAATAGCTGGAATACCGTTAGTATTGGGAATAATTATTCTTGTTGCACCTTTGATTATTATTGCTGGAACGATGCATATAAATCCTACAATACTAATTAAAACAATGTTTGTATTTGCAGTTGCATTTTATCTTGTAAAATTCTTTAGTAAATATCAATTTATAGAAAATGGAATTGTTGGACTTGGGATTGGGACTCTTATGCTTATGAAATTTAATTGGAGTCCCCTGTTAAGTATAATAATTGGTATGAGCATTTTTGCTGCATTATTCCTATTGCTTAAATTTAATACTTTCTTTTGGATTAAGACGATTCTCTTTTCCTTGATTATTACAACGGGAATTTACCTAGTCCTTTATTCATCCCGTGGAATATCACCAGTGGAAAATAAGGTATGGAAAATATGTGTTTTTGTAATTTTTTTGATTGAGAACATATATGTGAGATGTTGTACTTGGGTGGATAACTTTGATAATATGGAAGAAGGGCGTAATGAGAATATAAAAAGTCAGCATATATTTACGAATGAGAAAATGTATGAAAAAGAAAATTATGATAATCGAGGAGATAATCATGCACATACAGATGGTGAAGATGCACAGAAATTAAATTGGTTCTCTGGAACAAAAAATAAGGATGAATTGAAAAAAAGATATCATGATTTGCAAAAAATATATCATCCGGATAATCAAGCAGGAGATATAACTGTTTCACAACAAATTCAGGAAGAATACAATCTTTTGTGTAAAAGATATGAAAATTCAAATAGCATATAATAATTATAGAAGTGAGTTATATAGAAACAAAGATGTTGTATTGTTGGCTATGTCAGAAATACAGCATCTTTGTTTTAAATTGATTTATTTATGCGATGCTGCGAGATATCCTTCAGCATAGCTTAAAACTTTCTCTTTACCGGTTTCTGATAACTGTCGATAGAGCAAGAGAAGTGATTGCTCTTCTTTGCGTAAGTCAGTGTTAATAATTTTTCCAGTTAAAAGATAGTCAGTAGATACGTTAAAATATTCAGCAATCTTTATAACTGCATCGGAGGATGGTTTGGCTTTGCCTC
>FR902907.1:14785-23735 GCA_000438155.1 Firmicutes bacterium CAG:95 | reverse complement strand
CATTTCGATCATATTTATCAGATTTTGCATAGCTCTGAATAGTTACCATTTTATCACATTGATACGTTCCAAGCAACTCTGCCACTACCATGAGATACGACAGATAAAACAGGGAAAATCCATAAATCATATAGCGTGACAGGCACATAATGGTCAATGCCACTGCCGCTGTATTCCCTGCAATAAAAAGAAGGGAAAGGCACATCATGGGAATTGCCGGACTCTTCCGGTTTCTCTTCCACAACCATATGGTGACTGCAATTGCGGATGCATAAATCAACATTGCTGCAAAATTAATCAGCGGATGAACCACTGCAATGCTCCTGATCAGTCCGTAATACACAATTCCGCAGTAGGTCAGCAGCCAGTTTTTGAAGCATTTCGGGAAGATCCCCTTCATAATTGCTGCTGCCTGTTCATCTGCTAAAAGGTTCTGGGTAATATAATCCGTTGTCACATTCTGATCATAATATTGATAAAAAGTGTCCTCAACACAATAAAATTTAATATCATCATGCTTCTGCTCTATATGCTCTGCACGCTGACTCAAAGAACTTCCTGCAAACTGATAATTTCCTTCGATCTCCCATGCCTTATCAAAGATTTCATAGAAGAAGGCTCTCGTCTGCTCATCCTTTATGTTTTCTCCATCTTCACGGTCAGATGCATAAATCATATCCGTTACCAGATTCACATTTCCATAGGTGTTGTTGATAAATCTGCCATGCACAGCTAAATTATAGCATCGTACCGTCAAGGTACGTATACCAAAAGCTGCTGCCAACAATATAACCAGCCCAACCACAGAAACCAGTATTCTTTTCTTATGACAGACAAAAATGATCCTGTATAATTCCACAAGAAAGAAGATCAGAACCGTAACCATCATCTGACTGCGTGTGAGACTGAGCAGAATGGAGAGCAGCAGCATTCCCACTGCATTCTTACGCTTTCCTTCCCACAAAAGCTCCAGTGCATTCATCACCCATAACGTAAATAACGGAAAAGTCAGCGCTTCGCTCATCACCGAATTCGTAATAAAAACACTCATCACCGAAAAATATTTCGTCATCAGGTGAGGGAACACCTGAAGTAAAACAAGAAGAAGCTGCCAGCCAATGGAAAGTGAAAACTTCCGTGCTATAGATCCTGTCAAAAGCCAGATAGAAACTGCCATAAATAAATTCTGCAGGATTCCCATAAGAACCAGATAATGTTCCGGAGTACACAAACGAAACACCCACAAAAACAGGGGATATAACGGTTCCCGATGAATATGCATCTGCAGATACTGCTCCGAATCATTATACACCCCCGGCCCGTAAGCCAGAAACATTCCTTCAAAAAATAAGAGCAGAGCTGCCAGTAACAGAAAAGGAATCCACCGTTTCTTATTACTGCCTGTCTGCTCTGCCCATTTACTCATTTTATAATCTCCAATAAATATAATCATCGGAAAGATATTCTTTCCGGTCAAGAATTCCCTTAATATCCATCAACACCTTCTTGTCATAGGACGGATTGAAAAACTCACTAATCTGTTCTCTGGTATAAGAAAGGAACTGCTTATGCGCTACCGCAATGACAACTGCATCCATATTCTTCACAGCATCCATGGTTTCAAAGGTAATTCCATAAAGCCGCTTTGCTTCGTCTGCATCTGCTGCCGGATCTACCACGATTGGGGTAATTCCATATTCCCCAAGCTCTTTATAAATATCAATGACCTTGGTGTTTCTGGTATCCGGACAATTTTCCTTGAAGGTAAATCCCAAGATGGCTACTTTAGCTCCTCTTACCGGAATCTCTGCCTTAATCAGATTCTTGACAAGGGATTCTGCCACATATTTACCCATATCGTCATTGATCCGGCGTCCGGATAAAATGATCTGGGAATGGTATCCAAGGGATTCTGCCTTATAGGTCAGATAATACGGATCCACACCAATACAATGTCCTCCGACAAGTCCCGGAGCAAACTTCAGGAAATTCCATTTGGTTCCTGCCGCTTCCAGTACAGACTTGGTATCGATGCCCATCTTATTAAAGATCATGGACAATTCATTCATAAAAGCAATATTGATATCTCTCTGGCTGTTCTCGATTACCTTGGCAGCCTCTGCCACCTTGATCGACTCTGCACGGTATACGCCGGCTTCCACAACCAGTTCATAAACCTTCGCTACGGTATCCAGTGTTTCTTCATCCATACCGGATACAATCTTCGTAATTGTTTCAAGGCGGTGAACCTTATCTCCCGGATTAATACGCTCCGGGGAATATCCGATCTTAAAATCCACACCACATCTGAGTCCGGATTCCTTCTCAAGGATCGGTACACAGATGTCTTCCGTAACTCCCGGGTATACAGTTGATTCAAAGACTACAACAGATCCTTTGGTCAGATTCTGTCCTAAGATCCGGCTTGCACCCTCTACCGGTGTCAGGTCCGGTGTATGATCCGCATTTACCGGGGTCGGAACTGCCACGATATGAAATTTCGCTTCCCGCAGCTTTGAAGGATCTGCCGTAAAGTCTACGGTTGTATTCTTAATCACTTCATTTCCGACTTCATTCGTTGGATCAATCCCGTTTTTATAAAGTTCAATTTTATGTTCATTTAAGTCAAATCCGACAACCTGAATCTTCTTTGCAAAGGCAACTGCAATCGGCATACCGACATAGCCAAGTCCCACCAGAGACAGCTTCGTTTCCCTGTTTAATAGTTCTTCAAACAAACTCATATCTTCTCTTTCTCCATTTCACTTTCGCATTAAAAGACATAACATCTCAAAAAGATGTTAGTATTATACCACTACCTGTCTATATATTTCAACAGAGAACTCACTTTTGAAAACCGCAGTATTACTTTTCCAATCAAATTAACCTCAATGCAAATTGCTTTTTCTCCGGTTTATATTTATAATTAATTTGTAATTGCAACACCAACCAAGATGAGGTTTCTATGAAAATTTTAATTCTGTCAAATTATGCAAACGGCTTATTTTTATTTCGTAAAGAGGTAATATCCTCTTTTATTCAAAAAGGAGCAGAGGTTCTTATTAGTGTTCCATTTGATGAAAACTGCACCAAGTTAGAGAATCTGGGTGCCAGAATTGTTTCCTGCAATCTGGAAAGACGTGGTATGAATCCTGTAAAGGATCTCAAATTACTGAAGCAGTATCAGGCTCTTCTGAAAACTGAAGTCCCTGATCTTATACTCACTTATACCATAAAACCCAATCTTTATGGCGGTATTGCTGCCAGAGGCTGCAGAATTCCTTACGCAATGAACATTACCGGATTAGGCACTGCATTGGAAAATCCGGGATTCCTCGGCAAAATATTATTGCTTTTATACAGATATGTTGCCGCAAAAGCCTTGCGTGTATTCTTCCAAAACGAAGGAAATCTGCAATTTATGCAAAAGCATAAAATCGCATTACAAAACGCTCATTTACTTCCAGGCTCCGGCGTCAATTTAAAAGAGCATCCGTTTTGTCCCTATCCCTCTGAGAAAAATGGAATTCGTTTTTTAGCTGTCCTGCGCATTATGAAAGACAAAGGAATTGAGGAATACCTTTATGCCGTACAGAAGATATCTGAAGCTTATTCCAATGTCCATTTCGAACTTGTTGGAGAATATGAAGAGGAAAGCCGCTCCACATACGAACCCATGATTCAGGAATTAGAGTCGCAGGGCTGCCTCAACTATTATGGTCACATTGACAATGTCCCGGAGGTCATGGCAAATTGCCACATCCTCATTCATCCCTCCTATCATGAGGGACTTTCCAATGTATGTCTGGAAGCAGCTGCCTGTGGGAGGGGAGTCCTGACAACAGATGTTCCAGGCTGTCGGGAAACGGTCACTGGCCAAAGTGGAATTCTGTTTCCGGCAAGGAGTAAAGAATCCCTTCTTAAGGCAGTGCAGGCAGTACTCTCCTGCTCACCCGGAGAGCGCTGTAATATGGGAATACACGGACACCAGCATGTGGAAGAGAATTTCAACAGACAGATTGTAGTAGATGCCTACCAAAACCTGTTATCCAGACATTAAGCCAGCGTCCTAAACCAGCAGATGAATTCTCCACTGGTTCAGGACGCTGTCTTATAATTACCCGCATCTCTGCCCGGATAGTTCAGGAATTGTTCCAACTATGCTGTAATCAGATTCGCATCCAGTTCACTTTTCTTTTTTATAACAACACTGTCATACATCATCATGATTACATCTTCCTCATAATTTCCAATATTTTCCGGATTTTCACGCCCTTCTACATTCTCCCTGATTAATTTCACAAAATCCACCCCGGCACCATATGCATGCAGATAAGCACCTCCAAACCTCGGATTAATTTCTGATAAATAGTATTGTCCGTTCTGATAGAAAAAATCCATATCCAAAGGTCCGTTAAATCGTAAAACTGACATTACCTTCTGTACAAACCCGAATAAGTTATCATCTTTAAAGGATATGGTTTTATTGGCACCACCTATTGTTGTAGAGAGTTTTCTTTTTGAAAAAATGGCAACAGGCTTGTGGCTCACTGTGTCTACATATACGTCTGCGTCAAGATCCTGCCCTGTCATTAATTCCTGAATAATCAGACTTTCATCCTGCTCCGTCACCTGCTTTAACAGCTCCGGGGTATCAATTTTTCTCGCCCCCACACTGCCGCTTCCGGTTCTGGGCTTCACAAAAACAGGAAAAGAAATCTCTCCCTCTTCATAATCCCGCATAAATTCCTCATAGGTACCATACGTTTTGATCGTGGGGATATTCTTTTCTACCAGAAAACGATACATCTCATATTTATTAAAGCACAGCCTTGCAGTTTCTTCGTATGGAGCAAGAACCAGCACTCCGATTGCTTCAAACTCTGCCCTGTGTTTTGCAAGAAGCATGATTTCCGGATCAATCAGTGTTGTTACAGCCTGAATATCCTCCTTCTTACAAATATCTAAAATAATTGAAATATAAGAAGGATCCGTAATTAATGGCACAAGATATGCCTTATCTGCAAATGCCATTGCCGGTGCCACGGGACTGTTATCCGTAACAACTATTTTCAGCCCGTCTCCCATTGTCGTCCGAAAATCTTTTAATAATTCACATCGTCTTCCCACACTACAAAATAAAATGTTCACGGCTTTACCCTTTCTTTCTGTTCTATTATTTCTCCGGTGTTCCTTTAAATGCTTCCATTGTAGCATCGGTTGCACTGCTTATGCCTTCTCTTTTAAAAACGGCCTTTACTGTCTGCAACAGAATCCTGCAGTCCAGCAAAAACGAGAGATTTCTAACATATTCTACATCATACTCAAACTTCTTTTCCCATGAAATAGCGTTCCGTCCATTTACCTGTGCTAATCCGGTCAATCCCGGACGGACATCATGCCGGTGCCTTTGCTCTTCATTATAAAGAGGTAAATATTTTACCAAAAGCGGGCGTGGTCCAATGAGGCTCATATCCCCTTTGAGAATATTAAACAATTCCGGCAATTCATCTAAACTGGTACTACGGAGCATTTTACCAAAAGCAGTCAGTCTTACCTCATCCGGAAGCAGGTTTCCATTTTCATCCCTTGCATCCGTCATGGTACGGAATTTGTATAGCGTAAAGATTTTTTCATTCTTACCCGGGCGCTGCTGCTTGAAAAACACCGGGCTTCCCAGTTTCACCCGTACCAGAATAAAAAGGATCAGGTAGAGCCAGCACAGTAGGATGATTCCGGTTAAGGATAAAAGGATATCCAGCAGGCGTTTGATGCAGTTTTTGTACATAGAGGAGGCCTCCTTTCGTGTTCTGATTCTGATTCTGGTTCTGATTCCAATTCTGATCCCGGCACAGCATACTTGTTCCAGGGCGGACCTCCGGCGCTAAGAAGTTCTATTTATTTCGATCTGGTATATTAAATACGGACGCAACCGCATCAACGAGCCATCCGGGCTCGATTGCTGCTTGATTGGACATCCATGTCCAATCCTTGCTGCCTGCGTACGAAATAAATGAACTTCTAAGCACCTCCGCTATGCCCTGGAACTAAGTATGCTTGTGCCGCAGAATTCAATGAATGCAGATATCCACAGAAGATCATTTAAAGCAGCCTCTAACAATTTCAATAATTCTCTGCATGTCTTCTTCGGTATTCTTGATGTCACTTGGCAGGCATAAGCCTCTGCGGAAGATATCACCGCTCACGCTTCTGTCCCAGTCTTCGCCGTTATCACCCTTTACCTTCGCGGTATTGAGCTGCTGCCCATCTGCCATAAAAAATTCGGCATCCGCGTAAATGGGCTGTAAATGCATCGGCTTCCAGATCGGTCGGGATTCAATGTTTTCAGCATCGAGTGCATCCATAATGTCATTTGGCATTACCCTGCTTCCCTCCTTAAGCGTGATGCAGGAAAGCCAGTTATTGGCATCTCCATCCGGATTTAAAGGATTCATGGTAATTTCATCAATATCTGCAAAGGCTTCCTTATACTGATGATAAATGGCCTTCTTCAATGCTTTATGCTCTTCCAGGTGAAGGAGCTGTCCCCTGCCGATTCCGGCAACCACATTACTCATACGGTAGTTATAACCAAGCTCCGAATGCTGGTAGTATCTTGCCTGATCTCTTGCCTGCGTGGCAAGGAAGAGTGCTTTCTTCGTAATTTCTTCGTCTGCGGATAGCAGCATGCCGCCGCCGGAGGTGGTAATAATCTTATTTCCGTTAAAGGAGATAATACCAATCCTTCCAAAGGTTCCGGTCTGCTTTCCACGGTAGGTACTGCTTAAGGATTCTGCTGCATCCTCAATAAGCGGCACATGGTGTTCCTCACAGATTGCCATGATTTCATTAAGCTTTGCCGGGGTTCCGTACAGATGAACCACAATTACGGCTTTGGCTTCCGGATGCTTTTCAAATGCCTTGCAGAGTGCCTCCGGATCCATGTTCCAGGTGTCCTTTTCGGAATCAATAAAGACCGGTGTTCCCTTTTCATATACAATCGGATTGCAGGTTGCATCAAAGGTAAGGCTCGGTGCGAATACAACATCTCCCTGTCCGATGCCTAAAATGCGCAGTGCCAGATGAATGGCTGCTGTCCCGGCACTCAGTGCACAGGCATATCCGCCACCCATATAGGCTGTCATTTCCTGCTCAAGTGCATTGACATTCGGTCCCAACGGAGCCACCCAGTTCGTTGCAAATGCTTCATTGATAAATGCCTGTTCCTCGCCATGCATGGTCGGGGAAGAAAGGTAAATCCGCTTCTTTTCCATACTGCATCCTTCTTTCTGTTTTCTTTCTATATGACAGGTCAGCATGCTCCATCATTTCTGCATGGTCTTCTGTTACAGTTCAGCCATGCCCATTCATAAGCTGCTTTCTGCTTCTCTGTCTGAATTGTACTTCTTCTAAGGCAACTTATTTCATGTCGGGCGTCCGCCCTATAGAAATGATGGAACTGCTGTCGGCATAATGATACGTCGGTACAATTTCTTTGACAAGCGCCCGGATATCATTACTCTCATCCTTCGACTCTTCTTTGAGCTTCTTCAACTGTACAAAGAATTCGGTTTCATCCAGTTCGATCGGCTTTCCAATATAAATCATCTTATTATCGGTTTCCTTAAGTCCCTCTTCCTCCATCAGAAGCTCTTCATATAGCTTCTCACCGGGACGTAAGCCGGTAAATTCAATCTTGATGTCCTCTCCGACGCGATAGCCGGACAGTTTAATCAGGTTTCTGGCAAGATCCAGGATCTTCACCGGTTTTCCCATATCAAGGACAAAAATTTCTCCGCCCTTCGCATAGGCACCGGCCTGTAACACCAGTGATACTGCTTCCGGAATGGTCATGAAATACCGGATAATATCCGGATGGGTTACCGTAACCGGTCCCCCTTCCATGATCTGCTTTTTAAATAACGGAATGACACTTCCGTTACTTCCGAGTACATTTCCAAACCGTACCGCTACAAATTCGGTATCAAAGTGCTTATTAAAGGTCTGGATAATCATTTCACAGATCCGCTTGCTGGCTCCCATGATATTGGTCGGGTTTACCGCTTTATCTGTAGAAATCATAACAAAACGCTTCGTTCCGTTCATGGCTGCCGCATAGGCAGTCTTCCAGGTTCCGAAAACATTATTCTTTACAGCTTCATTCGGACTTGTCTCCATCAGCGGAACATGCTTGTGCGCTGCTGCATGATAGACAATTTCCGGCTTATAATGGTCAAAAATCCAGTTCATCCGGTTCGTATTACGAACCGATGCAATCAACACTTCCAGATTCAGATCCGGAAAATGGGTTTTCAGCTCCTGCTGCACGTCATAAATGCTGTTCTCATAAATATCCAACATGATGAGCAGTGACGGTTTATGGGAAGCGATCTGACGGCACAGCTCACTTCCAATGGAGCCGCCGGCTCCTGTTACCAGAACGCGCTTGCCCTGCACATAGGAAAGAATTGATTCCAGATCAACCTCAATCGGATCTCTTCCCAAAAGATCTTCCACTTCCACATCACGGAGCTTGCTGACGCTGACTTCCCCGTTTACCAGCTGATACATTCCGGGGAGGGAACGCAGCTTACAATTTGTTTCTTTACAGATATCCAGAATACTGCTCATCTGGGATCTGGAAATCGAGGGCATTGCAATAATAATCTCATCAATATCATATTGTTCCGCACATTCTATAATCTTATCACGACCGCCTGCAACCTTGATTCCCTGAATGAATTTCCCCCATTTTCCCTTATCATCATCGATGATGCAGCGGATGACCATGGTAGAGAAATTACTGTTCACAATTTCCTTGATAATGACATTTGCAGCTTCTCCGGCACCTATAATCATGACCGAAATCGCATTTTTCCTGTTCTGGTTCTTGTGCTTCAGACTTCTCAGGAACCGGTAAGAAAAGCGGATTGCAAAAATAAAGCTGATC
>FR902907.1:13663-14757 GCA_000438155.1 Firmicutes bacterium CAG:95 | reverse complement strand
GATCAGCAGGAACATATAAAGGAAATAGTAACTGCTAGGTACGGCCTGTCTTCCGTAGAAACGGAAAAACTGTAATCCAACCGCCTGTAATGCGGAGGAAATGATGCACGCACAGATCAGATTCTGCAATTCCGTCTCTCCCGCATAAGCCCACAGGCTGTTATACATCCGGAAAATATAAAGAACAATCAGTGTAATCACAATACTGAACGGCAGGAAATCCGTAATCGGCTTCAAAAAATGTTCCGGAATCTCCGACACCGAAAATCCGTAACGGATCATCAGTGCAAGATAGCTTGCCAGAATCACACTGATAATATCGTAAATCACAAGAAACGTTCTTCGATAAAATTTTTTCACATTAAAAGGCTTTTTCATCTCTTTGATCGCTTTCAAAACTATCCTAACTATTCAGTCCTTCACAGTTCCAATACAACATACCCACTACTGCTTCATTTTCTTATAATCTCAGCAACAAATACTTTGGCCTGTACCAAATAGTTTCTTTTATTCTTTATAAAGTAAAGGAGCCAGTACCAGCATCAGCACAAAGCCGCTGGGACTGCTTAAGTGGAAAATCCACTCTACCATTCCTGCAATTGCAAAGGAAAAAATAACAACCATCGGAAGTGCAGCACCGATTATCGTATCTTTCTTTTTCACATAAAAGATTACCGCATACACAAGAGATACCGCACCAAAAATCACAAACAGGATTCCCACACCGATTCCGTGATCGTATGCCACCTGCAGATAGATGTTGTGCGCATGTACTGCAATCTCTCCATTAGGGAGAACAGCTCCCATCTCATCGTGACCGGTCATATTCAACTGTTCAAAATAGGATCTGAAAATCGTTGTTCGTCCATTGGAATAATCTCCTTCATCCTTCATATCTTCCGGAAGCTCTCCCGTGCTTTCCGCATACAGTGGTTCCACATAGGACGGAATATAGTCAATTGACGCTACAAGCTTGGGGATTTCATTTCCATTTTCATCATGGGTTGCCTTGTATTCCGCAATTTCTCCATAAAAATCAAAGGTACCTTCCGGTATGCCAAAAATCTTATTTGCAAATACATCCACAAATCTTC
>FR902907.1:11453-13640 GCA_000438155.1 Firmicutes bacterium CAG:95 | reverse complement strand
AAATCTTCCGATCCGCATATATCGTATCGAAGTCAGATTATGCCCGCGCATCACCTGATCCGGCCATTCCTCAATTTCAAACGGCACCGGCTCTCCGACAATTCCGGGGATATTTCTCTGCAAGGTAAATGTTACCGGAAACATCACAAGTACCGCAAGCACCATAAGTCCCAGATTGGTAAGGAGACTGTGAATACGCACCCTTCCCTTTCCCCTTGCAATCATAAGCCATGCTGCAAGACCGGCAAGCGTTACCGCAAACAAGCCGGTACGTGCCATGGTAAATAACATATAAGAAGACACAATCCCGAACAGAATCAGCTCTTTATAGATTTCCCGCAGCTTCGTCGTACGATACAGCTTCATCAACAGCAGTACAATCACCGCACATTCCACAGTCGTAAGATAAGTTGCGGTTGTCGTTACCGTGTGGAAAACGAACGGATAACGGGCATACCGGTACGTAAGATAAGGGCGGTGCAGCAGCGCATATCCCATGGAAATCAGGAAATGAAGCACAATTCCCCATAAAACATTGGTAAGGAAATGGCGACGGTGCTCCCACATTCCGTAGCTTAAGTACAATAAGGTGAAGCTGACTGCCAGTACAACTGTCCACCATCTGGTATTCCGGAAAATCACAATACCTGCAAAGAACAACAGTGTAAGCGCCCCATACCAGTAATTGGGCTTTGCCAGCTTCCTTTTGCATAAGCAGACCAGGGTACGCAGAAGAATAAATCCGAATAAAACGGCAATCAGTACGGTGTTTCTCAGTACCTCCACATTCATTCCGATCTCTGCCTCTACTTTAAATTCCCGTACTGCCAGGGCATCAAGTCCGTTATGATAATAAATTGCTCCGGCAATGCCTGCAGCAATCGCATAAAGCAGGGTATACCGGTTCAGAATTTCCTTTAAGGAAAACATGGTAAGAATCACCAGTGCAAAGAACAGCATTTCCCTGCGCTGCGCCACCTGATGATGAATTTCATAGAGTCCGTTCATATAATCGCAGCATGCAGCAATTGCGCCTGCAATAAACAGGATCTGTAATCCATCTGCCAGATGCTCTCTGATAAAATCTCCGGTAAACAGTGTTCCCTGTCCGTCCCGGTTATGGTTAATCGCATAGAACAAAATCACTGCAAGGAAAATAAGGCTTATCGTATAAAAGATATTATCCAATGCATAATCGCTTAATCTTCCGGTAAAAACCATAAAAAAGCCGGCAAGTAAAAATAACGCAGCAAGAGGATTGGCGGCGAACCGGAATGCACGTTCCACGGTAATAAGTGCATCCTTTTCGTGATCCTTATAAATTCTGCGGATGATCGCTAAAAATAACAGTGCAGCAAGAACGATTCCTCCTGCAAATGCCAGTGTACGCTTATAGCCAATGGGGACACTGTAATGATACTCTGCTGCCAATCCGGCTCCATAGATCTGTTCTCCATCATAATAAAGAATTCCGGCACCCGGCATTGTATCCGGTGTGATAAATTCATAGGCAAGGGTAACATCTGCTGCCGGAACATCCAGGATCTCTGTCTTGAGATCCATTCCATCCGGTCTTGTCCCCTGCACATTCAGGAAATAGGTTTTCCCCTCCTCCATAATCAAATCCATGGGGACATCCACATAGGAAACGGCAGCTTCCTTAGAAACAATGACCTGTTCCTTCGCCGCCACCTGTTGCTTTTCATTCAGAATTGTCACATAAAAGCAGCCATCTGACTCCACACTTGTCGGATAAAGGCGCAAAGAAGCAAGATGATCTCCCTGGGATAAAAAGGTCTGCATCACCGAATGCTCTTCATTCACTGCTTCTGTACAGGTTCCGGTTGCCGGAGTAACCGAAAGTGTCACATCCTTCTTCCACAGGCGCATTGGCCAGAGTGTTGAAAGAACAATCACTGCCACAAGCAGGATGATAAATTGTATCGCCGTACTTTTATAAATAACCTTTTTCATACTTCTTCCTTAATTATGACAGGCAGATAAAACAGCCCGCGCTTCATCGTTGACTATTAAGTATAACATAGATTCGCACCGTAAGCAACGGCACCAGCACCCACCAGAACACGACATACCGCACCAGATACGTCGGTCCCAGCAAAAATGTCAGGAAAACCAATATCGGAAGCAGAAATGGCAGAACCACTTCCGGGTATCTTCCCTGCTCCT
>FR902907.1:0-11412 GCA_000438155.1 Firmicutes bacterium CAG:95 | reverse complement strand
AGCAGGAATCCCAGTCCGAACAGCATACACCAGAACAGAAAGCCCGGTGAAAACAGCATGGAAACAAACGGAACCTTCTGCTGGAATACCGTAAGGGACATCCTCCTATAAAGCTCGTCAAGTGCCGGCAGAAAGCTTGTTCTGGCTCCCGGCTCTTCCACCTCATAACCAAAATAAGAGCTGTCCTCATAGGTATAAGTAAACACCGTGTTTCCACGATACACGTCAATCACCGTATCCGGATACCAGAATCCATACGAAGTCATCAGCCATGCATTCACATAAGAAAACGGATGATGAATCAGCATCCCGGCCCACAACTTCCAGAAATCGCCGGAGTTTTCTTCATAGGCTGCATTGGAAAAGGAGATTTTCACCCCGTCGGATACCTTCGGTGTATACCGCTGCAGGGCATCCTCCGGCAGATACCGGAACAGCACTTCCCGGTCCTCTTCCGTAAAGGCATCCGGCTCATACGCATAGGTTCTTGCAAGCTGCATAATGGGAACCGTCAGCATTTCCTGATGCTCACCCCCACTTGCCTTTGTTGCAAAAGCAAGTCCTTTATTTAAAATCAGATACAGGCAGATCAGCAATACTCCATAAGCCAGAAGCCTGGCAGATCGTCTTCCTGCCTGTATCCGGTCATTGCCAGAGAACGCTTTCTTTTTAACAAAAACAGCCAAAAACGGAAGGAATACCAGAAATGCGTAGCAGCCGTTATGGCGAAACAGCATCATCAGTATGGCAGATACCGCAAACAGAAGCATTTTTTCCCTGTCTGCCCAAAAGGCTTCCACATCCTCACACAGATCCAGCAAAAGCAGTACCTGTATCAGCAGCATCCCCATGAACAGACCGTCCTTTGCCGAGCACAGGCTGAACATGACAAGCGGCGGACAGATGCCAAGATAAAGAGTAAGGATCCACTGCCCCCGTTTCCCGAGTCCATGTTCCCCGAGCTTCCAGATAAAATACCCGAAAATCAGTGACAAAGCTGCCATCTGAAACAGGGTATAGGCTGCAATTCCCAGATTGATGGAGCCTGTCAGTTTATACACAAGCTGGACAATTCCTCCCAGCATCAGCACATGAAACAGAGGGTGATGTGTGGTAAAGCTCCTCGTTACCACTTCCAGATATTCCTCCTGCGCATCATAAACGAAAAATCCGGGATAAACTGCCAGAAATACCACGAAATAAAGAAGAAAGATCACTCCACCGGTCCGCAGCAGAAAAGAGCTCCCTCCTTCCGTCCTGCCGGTCTGTGTTTCCGAAACTCTGCAAATCTCCCGGGAGGCTTTCAAATGTGGCACATTTACCTGTACCTGCAGCCTCTGTGCCATTGCATTCCAAAGTCCGCTTACCATCAGGGTCATCACTACCGCAAAAGCAAGAACGGAAAGCCACATCCATGGATTCATGAACGGAACACTTCCCTTCTGATCGAGCTGTGCGCCAAATACCATACAAATTGAAAAAAGAAACCCGAACAACACGGAAATAACGGTCGGCTTCCCGGGACGAAGCTTCCGGATCGCCATAAACACAAGCAGTGCGATCAGCACCGGTAAAATGCTGTTGCTGAAGTCCAGATAATTTTCCATTGGAAAGATCCATGTTCCCATTACGATTCTCCTGCCTGAATTTCCTCAGTATTTCCTGACCGGATTTTCCCGATGCTCTGCATCCTACCCCCATCCTTCCCGGCGGGTTCCTCACTGAAGGTTGTCTGCCGGATCACATACTGGGGAGAATTATTCATGGCAACATACATTCTCCCGATATATTCTCCCACAAGTCCCAGCATCAGCATGAGCATTCCCCCCATAAAAACCAGAACAGACATCAGGGCGCTGAATCCGGTAACCAGTCCGGGCGGATTAAAGAACAGCTTTTTAATGATTGTATAAATTCCATATAAAAACCCTGCAATGGCACAAACCGTTCCTGCTGCTGTTGCAATCCGCAGCGGCTTCACACTGAATGCCGTAAAACCGTTAAACCAGAGATTCAAAAGCTTTCCCAGTGTATACCCGGAAACTCCTGCTTCCCGGTCACGGTGATTTACATCCACATTCGTAATATTCTTCGTGGTACGGAGCACAAGACCGATCACATAAGGAAATGCATAGGTATAACGACTCATTTCATCTACCACAAAGCGTCTGGCTGCAAAATAACTGGATACATAGAGCTCCTTCGGCTTTCCGAGCATCACTCTCGTCATCAGCTCATTCACATGGCTTCCCCAGTTACGGAAGCCGGAATGATGCTTATGTGCATATCTGGCATACACCACATCGGACCCCTGTTCAATCCCCTCAAGCAGCTTTCCAACTTCGTTCGCCGGTGTCTGTCCATCATCATCCAGACACACTACAATGTCTCCTGTCACATAATGAAAGCCCGCCATCAGCGCACTGTGCTGTCCGAAATTCTTTGCAAGATTAATCCCCTTACGCTGTGCCTCCGGATGGTTTCCGGAGGCTGCACACAGCTTTTCAATTACTGCAAAGGTGTCATCCGGCGAACAGTCATTTACCATAATAATCTCATAACAATAATCCTTCATAGAGGACATTGTATCATCAATTTCTTTTACCACATGCGGCAGTGTCTGTGCCGAACGGTAACAGGGAATTACAAAACTGACCTTCTTCATTTTTATTGTCTCCGGTTCTCTCTTCATTGATTTATGACAGCAATCTGCTGCCATGACGTTCATAAGCTGTAATGATTTGTAACTATTCAGAGCCATGCAAATTTAAATAATGTACGTCGAATGCTTGCATTCGTAAGGACATTTTTAAATTTATATGGCGAAGTAACTACATGAGCAAAGGGAACTGCGCAGCAGTGAGCTTGCGAATGGAGTTCTGAATAGTTACAATGATTTCATCATTTACGTAGTGGAATCATCATCACATATACATGCCATCAGAATGACATCACAAAACCTTCCGTTTAGAAAGACATCATCCTTTAAATAAGCTTCCTGCCGGAAGCCTGCCTTTTCATAGCTTTTCTGTGCCTGTGTATTTTCAGCCAGTACACGGAGCATCACCTTATGCAGGTGCAGGGTTTCAAACGCATATTGCAGCATAAGCTGTGCTGCCTCCGTTCCATAGCCCTTCGAAAGAGCTTCTTCTTCTCCAATGAAAATCCCGTATTCCGCCTTATGGTGTGTCTCATCGATATCACGCAGATAAACACTTCCAACCGCATTTTGAATTATTTTCAATCCGGTATCCGCGGTTTGTCCCTGCCTGCCCGGTTCCTCCTGTGCTGCTTCATTTTCTGTATCCGCTTCATAGGGACAAATCATAAACTGCACAACTTTCCCGGTATTTACCATCGTTTCAATCCAATGATGATGGGATTCTACCGTAAAAGGCTTCTGATAGATAAAGTTTTTCCTCACGAAATCCGTATTGCGCCACCGGATAATATCTGCTGTATCCCTTTCCTCCATTGGCCGGAGTGCAATCCGTTCTCCATAAATCACCATTGTCCGATTTTTCCTTTCTGATTCTGCTTATATGTATTCATAAACAACGGAATCTTTATACGATTGCACCGGATCCTGTCATAAACTGACAGATTCAATCCGATAGATTTCAAAAACATCGTCTATCGTTTCAACCAATGTAATCTTTATGTTCTCACCATGGCTTTCATAGTAATTGGAAAGCCAGTGCATGTCCTCTGCCTTTTTTCTTACGAAATAAACATTATCCATGGAAAGCAGTCCTTCTTCCATGTCGGGGATCTGATAGACCTTGAGCTTTTTACGGTAAAGCGGACTCTTGCTCGCCCAGCCACCCATAATATCATAATTGTGAATGCCGTTATCCATATTGGCAAACATCTTTTCCGAATAGCTCACCGAAGAATATACGTCCATAAAATAAAAGTTCTCCGGATGGTGCGCAAAGTAGTCATAAACCTGTAAATAAGGTTCATTCTGCTGCTCGCGGTACTTCTGATCCTGTGCCACCTCCCCGATCTTTCCCGGCAGGAGCAGCACGGAAAACAGACCGAAACAAATAAGCATCGTCATCCGTACCAGATGTGTTCTGCCAGACCTGCGCTTTTGCATGATAAGGACAAACAGAATCCCTGCAAGAACTACAAACTCCATAAAATACAGGGAGTGGGTAATCCTGTCCGGGAAACGTTCCCCCATCAGAATATACATCCAAAGTGCGCTCCGGACGGCAAAAAGAAAGCAAAGCTTCCACAGAATGGAAAGCCCTGTCACCATGCGGTGCTTCCAGATTCCGTAATGCCGCTTATCCTCTGTGTTCCAGCCCTGGCACAGCGCCAGTAAAAATACCGTAATATACAGAAGTATCGTCATATAATTCCAGGGATAATCACTTCCTGTGGAAGCCGGTCCCCCTAAGAAACGATACACATACAGTTTGAAATACTTCTGAAACTTGGGAATAAAGGGCTGTGCTTCCTGATTCAGTTCTCCGGCATAATCCGCAATCTGTCCCATAATGGTTTCATCGATTTCTTCATCAATTCCAAAATTATAATTATCAAACAGAATCTGCTCACTTTCGCTGATTCCGATACTGTCATAAAATTCTTTGTTTGCCTGATAAGAAGGTATCTGTTGAAAATCATAGAGCTCCGTACGGTTGTCAAACAGTGTGGTAAAGCATCTCCACTCTTTGCTTCCATAAGCAATCCTGTGTGTGGCCTCTCCAGCCAGGAGACTTAATAGAATCAGTCCGATCACTCCAAGATATTTCATAAAATTCTCTTTGGTGAACGCCTTTTCTTCAAAGCTCCACTTTACAACACCTGCTACACAGATCATCGGAAGTACTAAAAGAAGCATTTCTGACCGGATCAGATATGCCAGAAACACAAGCAGAATTGCCGGGATATTGCTTCGGATAAATTTAACCGGTTCCTCCTGTGGCTTCGAGGTCAGAAACCAGAATGCCGCAGCGGCAGCCAGCATGGTGCAGGTAACCGTATACTGTACTGCCACGAGATGCTCCATCATCAGGGCAAAAAACAGCAGTGTTTCTACAAGTCCTACCGTAAGCTTGGCCTTCCGGCTTTTACAGATCGTAAAGCTCCGGTTCAGGAGCAGAAGCAGTGCCCCGAACTGACAGATACACAGAAATATACCATACCACGGAGCAATCCTTACGATACGGTAAAGCAGGCTGATTGCCGCGCTTATGAGCCACAGCATCTGAATATTGTGCCCTTCCGGTACCCCGGTATAATTTCCGCTTAATATTTCCTTCATCAGGACATCATCGTTTAAATCATAATAATAATCAAAACGGCAGGCCAGTGCGATCATCGGGATCAGCAGAAGCACAACGGAAATTATGAAATTCTGTCTCTTCGAATCAACGTCCTTAAGCTTCATAGAATTCCTTTACTTTAGAAATAATGTAATCTGTCTGTTCTTCGGTCAGCCGGTAAAACATTGGCAGTCTCACCAGACGTTCGCTTTCCCTGGTCGTATAACGGTCTTCCCCATGGAAACGGCCAAATTTCAGTCCGGCAGGTGCCGAATGAAGCGGCACATAATGAAATACACAAAGAATCTCATTTTCCTTCATAAAGGAAATAAATCTCGTGCGTTCCTCAAGATCCTTACATTTGATATAAAACATATGACCGTTATGCTTACAGTCCCCGGGAACTACCGGCAGGGTAAGCTTTCCGGCTTCCTGCAATGGCAATAATGCATCGTAATACTGCTGCCATCTGGAAAGACGCACCTCGTTAATCTGATCTGCGATTTCCAGCTGTGCATAAAGATATGCAGCATTAATTTCACTCGGGAGATAAGAGGAGCCATAATTTCTCCAGCAGTACTTATCTACCTGTCCGCGGAAATATTTGCTCCGGTCCGTTCCCTTTTCACGGAGGATCTCGGCTTCTTCCACATAATGCTCATCACGGATGAGTAATGCTCCGCCCTCACCCATGCTGTAATTCTTCGTTTCATGGAAACTGAAGCATCCAAAGTCTCCGATTGTTCCAAGTGCCTTGCCCTTGTAGCTTGCCATCACACCCTGTGCAGCATCCTCTACCACCAGAAGCTGATGACGCTTTGCAATGTCAAGAATGGTATCCATTTCACAGGAAACTCCGGCATAATGTACCACGGCAATTGCCTTGGTCTTCTCGGTTATCGCATCCTCAATCAGGGTTTCATCAATGTTCATGGTATCCGGACGGATGTCTACGAACACAATCCTGGCACCGCGCAGTACAAAGGCATCTGCGGTCGATACAAACGTATAGGACGGCATGATCACCTCATCGCCTTCCTTAATATCACAAAGAAGGGCTGCCATTTCCAGTGCATGGGTACAGGATGTCGTCAGAAGGCACTTGCCTGTCCCGGTCTGCTCCTCAATCCACCTGCTGCATTTCTTCGTAAAGTCACCATCCCCACAGATATGCATGCTCTCTACGGCCTGCTTCATATAATCCATTTCCTTCCCTGTAAAGGGAGGCACATTAAATCGGATCATTTCTCTCTCCTCCTGTACTGGATAATTCCATCTAATCTGAATTGTTATACAAACACTGCATATTTCTCATTCTCAAAGACCATTTGGTATTCATTTACTGTCATAAAATCCAGAATAGCCTTAAGCTTCTGCTCCCAGACAGAGCCCTCTCCCGCCATTCCGTTCTCCTGCAAATCAAGCACCTGTGCCATGATTTCTTCCGAAAAGATGACAAGCGGACGATTCTCTTCCGTCATCGTTTGATTTAAAGTATTGAGATCCTCTGCCAGCCGTTCATAGCTGTTCGTATCAAGATCTGCCCATGATGTATAAACAGCCGGCGCCTTGTGAAGATAATAGGACAGCCCCGGAATATTTCCATACAGAATCACCTTTTTGTTCCGGTATTCCGTATTATTTTCCAACATAAAGGTATTTAGCTCTTCAAGTGTTCCGGCATTTGCGGCATTGGTTTTCATTCCACGCAGAATCCGGCTTCCTTCTACTGTCGTATCCCTTTTATGTCCATCCTCCCCATCGAGAAAAACATAATTGCAGCCAATTCCGACTGCCTGAATCAGGAACGCAACGACCATAGCCATAGTCATCGCTTTTACGGAAAAGAGCGGAACCTTCCCGGTTACATCCAGATACGGACGTCCCCACCTTGCGAAGCGGTATATGGTCCAGAACGTGATCGGTGCCACAAAGAACAGGTTATTCAAAGCCGGCCACACATAATTGTTGCTGCCAAGTGGGGTGATCAGAATCACGATAAGGCTCATCGCCGCAATCAGCTTCCATTCACAGTCCTGCATTCTGCTAAACAGCATCCACACACAGATTCCCAGCGACAGAATCAGGAAAACCACGCCCCACTGGAGAGCGGCTTCCTTCTGATAATATTTAAAGTTAAACATGCCCCATCTGCCAAGCACGATAAACAAAAACACAATACAGATACAATATACCACTTTGCGAAGCAGGGGAAAACGCTCCTTCTGTATGGCGAAAAAAGGAATTCCCGGCAGAATACACAGCACCATATAAGCCATCCATCCCGCTCCGTGCAGATAGGCATCTGTAATCATCCCAAGCATTTCTCCAAAGGTATAATCGGATGCAGAGCCTGCCATGCCGAAGACCCCTTCGATCATGGTTCCAAGGGTCCCCGTTCCATAAAGAAGCATCATGCCGGCAAGCACTGCCACAAAGCCCGCTGCATAACCTGCTATGCACAGGCCTGTTTCCTTCGCAATTTCTGCTAACGGTTTCTTCTTCAAATATCCATAATACCACAAAGTAAGGATCAATAACACTTCCAATCCATTATTGGGGAAGCGTACAAGGGTATTAAGCCCCAGAACCACTCCCGCCGCCACAAGGCACCCCGGATGCTTCCGCACCAGTCCGCGGAACAGCAGAATCACTGCGGTAAGCAATAGCGCATAGGTCATATAATTATATAAAATCACGGATGGACACCAGCACATTCCAATTGCGGAAAGCTCTGCAAGAAAGGCAATGACAGCCGGCATTTTCGTCCGGAAAAAGCGGTATCCAAGCAGGGCCATGGCACTGATCAGCAGGGAGGAATATACCTTCATGCCAAGCATGGTTCCTCCGAACGGAAGCTTTGTAAAGAAAAATCCAAGGACATTGGACAAAAACGTCAGTAGTGTCCACAATACCGTATTTTCCCCAAAGAACGCATAATTTCCAAGACTGTATGCCGTATCCGTCAGGTCAATTCCCTGATTTACCTTAAGCAGGGGAAACAGTATAAGGATTACCGGAAACAGGATTTTCTCTGCAAAATGATAGAGAGGTTTTAATCGTTCCGCATATTCGTTCATTTATTTCCTCCTCTGCTTTCCTTGTCATCCGGATTTTTCAGCCATTTTCCCAGGGCAGTCTTATCGAGTCTGGCTCCAATCAAATGAAACACCTTATCTCTTATAAGGTCTGCCAGCAGACCCGCAATACACACCACCAGCAGGCAGAAAATCCATTCTGTCAAAAAAGGAAGCACACCGGTATTTCCGGCAGGATTCACAAGTGCTTTCAGCCACCCATACCAGCTGCCGCGGATATCGATATGTTCATGTAATAAATAAATGCCAAAGCATAAGCCGCCAAGCTGACGGAGCAGATCTGCTGCTTTTCCCTCCCGGATCTGCAGGGAACGGAACAGGTAAAACAGCCCGATGGCTGCCGTAAGTACCGTGATCGTATTATAGTGATACGGCACGGAAAAATAGTATTCACAGGTATTCTGTAACGAAGGCAGAAAGCTTCCCAGATCTTTCATCAGAAACTGAATTGCCATTCCGGCCGCGGCACTCAGTAAAAAGAGAATCGCCGCATTTCCCCTGCCTGCTTTGAACCGGTGAAAAATTCCGTTTTCATCATACTTTCCTGCATAGGCGGCAAGGAGATAAACGAAAACAAACCAGGTCAGGTCGTAACCATACCGGTCTGTCGCAAAAGCCACTGGTATAATACTCTTGATTCCGCTTAAAAATATAAAGAGTACGACAAGTGCCGTCTGATAGGTTTTCTTCGGAAGGTGCTGCGCCGCAAGATTCAAAAAAGGCATCAGCAGCATCAAAAGCAGGAACGAGGTTGCAAACCAGTAGTGTTCTGTCTCAATCGGAAACAGATAAGGAAGGATTCCATAAATGCCGTTCTGAAAGCCTGTGCTGATCCCCAAACCCATCAGTACAAGGGGAACCAGCAGGCTGTAAAACCAGATCTGGCAAAGGAACCGCAGGACTCTTTTCACCTGAAACGTTCCCTGATATCCGAAATAACCACTGATAAACACATAAGCGTTCACTGCCGCAAGACAAAAATTTTCGAGAATCGTTCCTAAAACAGCAGAAAGGTCTGACTGCTTGCCCGGTTCTAAAAGGTTCCCGGAATTTGCAAGAAAATGCATGGTAACAATCATCATCATGGCAACCATGCGCAATAATTCAATTCCTGCCTGACGTTTCCTTCCTTCCATGCAGTGCTCCCTTTCCCTTTACTTTTGCACACCTGAGCAGCAAATGCTTCCGGCCATGCGCAACAATGATCCCTTTTATCGATCTCTTGTCACCTTTCCGTCTTCGACACGATAAACAATGTCACACTTTTCAATCGTCTGCAGACGGTGTGCAATGATCACCATGGTCTTCCGTCCATGCAGGCGGTTAATGGAATCCATAATGGCTGCTTCCGTATCATTATCAAGGGCAGAGGTTGCCTCATCCATAATCAACACCTCCGGATCCTCAAAAAGTGCCCTGGCAATGCTGATCCGCTGTCTCTGGCCTCCTGAGATACGGATTCCCCTCTCACCGATTCCGGTATCAAGTCCTTCCGGAAGGCTTCTTACAAACTCATCCAGCTGGGCCTCCTTAAGTGCCGCCCAGACCTTGTCATCGTCAATATCCTCGTCCGCGTAACCAAATGCAACATTCTTACGGATGGTATCATCAATCATAAAAATATTCTGCGGAATGTATCCGACATTTTTAAGCCAGGACCGGTAATGATCACGGACCTCCACGCCATCTGCAAGGATCTGCCCCTGCTGGAGCTTTAACAGTCCGAGCATAATATCCACAACCGTAGACTTTCCGGCACCGGTTGTCCCCACAATTCCTACTGACTGTCCAATGGGAATCACCATATCCGCATGGTCAAAAATCAGCGTCTCCGTGTTCGGGTATTTATAAACAATATCCTTTAATTCAATCTTATCCCGGATTTCCATCTTCTGTACATCAATTTTCTGACGATACGCTTCTGCGTCGTAATTTACATTCTTATCACGGATATCATCCTGTAAATGGTCACTGACTCCCATAAAGAATGGTTCAAAATAGGAAATCGAGGTCAGATGGTTGTTAATCCGGTTTGCACAGGGCACAAGGCGCATGGCAACAACCGCAAGTGCACTCAGCTGGGTAATGACCTCACTTGCTTCAATTCCATTTAGCAGCTGCAGCATCATAAAAATAATCATTCCGGCTACTGCTACGGTTTCAATTAAGAGCCGCGGAGTGGCATTGTACAGATTATAGCGCTGTACGGCACTTACATAGCCATTTCCACACTTGGAATACTCATTAATAAAGTAGCTTTCCTTATTGGCAATCTTGATTTCCTTGATTCCCATTACCGACTGATCGATCCATTTATAAAGACCACTGTAATAGTCCTGATTCTCTACGCCGGCCTTTTTCATGATCGGCTTTAAAATAAACATAATAAGCAGAAGGACCGCAATCAGAAGAGCTGCCACGATAATGGTGATCTTAATTCCGCTGATAAAGGCCACCACGATGACAAGTCCCACAAAAATGACACCCTCGCTGAAAAGCTGCAGCATCGCCAGAATCAGTCCATACATATTATTCACATCCGAAGTGATGCTTCTCTGGATCACGGACGTATCCGCATTCAGATAATATTCATACGGGCGCTGCATAAAGTTGATCATCATGCGTCTCGAGGTGGCAAACTGATTGGTATAGACGAACTTAAGCTGTGACTTCTGCTGGAAGAACAGAAAGACATTCTTGAGGACAAACATCAGAATCAGGGCCATCATCACAAACACCATAACGGCTGTGGTATTCTCCTTGTCAATATGAAAAAGCTCACAGATCACCTGGAGATAACGGTGCTTTGCCACCGCATTTTCTTCCAGAACCACCTGCATTACCGGAACTACCATCGAAATACCGGCAGTTTCAAGAATCGCTCCAATCAGCATCAGAATTAACTGAAGCACCATAATTCGTTTCTGACGTGCATCAAGAAGCACCATCATCTTTTTAAAAATTTTAACCATGTTTCTGTGATATCCTTATATTCTATATCTGTAACAAGCTGCCCTTTGTGAGCAAGCTCCCAC
>FR902906.1 GCA_000438155.1 Firmicutes bacterium CAG:95 | reverse complement strand
CACAGAAAGGAGCGAAGGGCATGGTTTTTAATACAGGGGCAGCACTTCTGGATGCCATTGTGCTTGCGGTTGTTGCGAAAGAGCCGGAAGGGGCATATGGCTACAAGATTACACAGGATGTGCGGCAGATTATTACAGTTTCGGAATCCACCTTATATCCGGTATTACGAAGACTGCAGAAGGACGAATGCCTGACCATTTACGATCAGGAATGTGCCGGACGTAACCGCAGATACTATCTGGTTACGGAAAAGGGAAGGCAGCAGCTTTCCATGTACCGGGAGGAATGGAAGAGCTATTCCGGTAAGATCAATCAGATTTTTGAGGGAGGATTCACAAATGAACAGATTTGAATATATGAGGAGACTTGAGGCTTTATTATCCGACATTTCTCCCAGCGAAAAGGAAGAAGCGCTTACTTATTATAATGATTATTTTAATGATGCCGGGCAGGAGAACGAGCAGCAGGTCATTAAAGAGCTGGGAAGCCCCGAACAGGTAGCAGCAGGAGTCAAAGAGGGACTGGGGTTGCAGAGCTATGAGCACGAGCAGGATTCTCTTGAAGGAGAGAAAAGTCAGAACCAGAGTGCACCGGGCGAAAGAGATAGAGATGCAGGTGTGCAGAACACTAGAAGTCAGAATGCATTCTCACAGAACAACCAGATACCATCACAGCCACAACAGAAGCAATCGAAACCGGCGTGGCTGATTACCTTAATTGTCATCGGACTGATCCTTGCGTCCCCATTGATTCTGGCGTTGATCTGTGTGGTATTTGCCGTGATTATCAGTGTTTTCAGTTTGATTTTCGGCTTGCTGATTGGCTTTGGAGCAGCGGCAGTATCGCTTTATGTCACGGCATTTGTGTGTGCAGTGCTGGGATTTGTGGTATTACCGGTAAATGCTCTGGTATCAGGGGCACTGCTTGGAAGCGGATGCTTATGCGCTGCCGCAGGAATCCTGTGCATGATTCTTACTGTACTTGTGGCCATGACGGTTCCGGCAGCCTGCAAGGGTACGGCGTGGCTGTGGCGTAAAATGTTTCGGAAGGCTTAAGGGAGGAAAACGAAGATGAAGAAATTTTATAAAGTCAGTCTGATTACAGCAGGTATTCTGGCAGCGGTTGGTCTGGTATTGTGTATCTTTTGTGGATTTATCGGAGGATACAGATGGAAACAGAGGGTAACAAGTGAATCAGTGGTTTCCTATATGGCAGGACTTTCCAACCGACTGGGATTTAAGGTTTCCTTTGGAGAGGGAAGCGGTATTTATATTGGTACACTGGATAAAAATCCCATGGGAGCAGACGGAGAGCTTATGGTAAATGGAGAGAGTATCGCAGAAAAAGGAACCACATATGAAATCCCGGTGAGTGAAGTTAAGGAATTGAATGCAGAGCTTGGCGCCGGACTTTTTGAAATCCGGGAAAAGGAGGAGACTTCTGATACCATAAGCCTTATCTTTGATGCTTCGGGGGTATGGGAATATTCACTTGAGGATGAAACGCTGAATGTTGGAATGAAAGAAGAATCCATATATGTCTTATGGGGACTTAAACAGAATAAAGGAGCGCGGTGCACGATTGAGATTCCAAAGGACTTTACATTCCGGCTCTTTACGGCAAAGCTCGGTGCCGGTAAGCTTCAGATCGAAGGAATCAAGGCACAGGAGATGGCTTTGATAGCCGGTGCGGGACAGCTTGAACTTGCAGATATTGCAGTTGAGGACTTCGAGCTGAAGGTAGGAGCCGGGCAGGCAGTATGTGAAAATGTGACAAGCCGGAATGCCGTGATGGACATTGCCATGGGTGAATGTCAGTATTCCGGTAAAATCAATAAGGATCTAAGTGTGGACTGCGGACAGGGCAATGTGGAAATTGAGGTAGACGGAGCAGAAGAGGAGCACAATTATGATCTGGATTGCGGAATGGGTAATATTCTGGTCGGAAGCATGAGAGCCGCAGGAATGGGAGCGCAGCAGACACAGGATAACGGTGCAGATAGTCTGTATCATGTGAAATGTGGAATGGGAAATGTAACAATTACGTTTAAATAATTTGAAATCATATAAAAAGGGACTTCCGTATTGAGCATATTTGATCCCAAAGATCAGCTCAGACGGCAGCCCCTTTTATTTTATACTTCATAGTTTGCGATGATACGGGATGTTACTACAATTCCATGAATAATCCGGCCTTTTTAAGGGCGGGACGAAGAGCCATGTAAACAACGCTTGAAACGATCGTAGAGGTTACGGCATTGATGGAGGTAGCGGTTACATTCCATGCAAGGGTAAGCTCTGCAGCAGGTTTTCCAAGAATCAGCAGCTTGTAAAGATAGCCGATTAAAGGATCAAAAATCACGTTGAATAATAATCCGGCAGCTGCAGCAAGGATCACCCATTTCCAGACCTTTCTGTTATCGGTCTCTTTCGTGATGTGTCCGATTTTGTGGGCAACAAGTCCGGTGATTAAACCGATGCATAATTTTAATAAGAAGGTTTTCGGTGCGTAGACAATATAAACCGGGTCAAGCAGATCACCGATTGTCATTCCGATGGCACCACCTAATCCGCCATATAAGCCGCCGAGCAGCAGGGCACCGAGAACACATATGGCATTTCCGAGATGGATGGAAGTGGCATCACCGCCCGGAAGCGGAATCCGGATCTGTAAAAAGGTAAATACCACATAGGAAAGTGCAGCCATAAGGCCGGTAAATGCGATTTTCATTAGTTGCTTGTGTTCTTTCATAGGTTACTCCTCTTTTCATATAAATATTAAACAGGTCATAGTGCAGGGCAGCTATATTGGAATAGCTCTTGCTGCAGGGTATGTATGACACTGATGTTGCTATTTAGTATAAACAATACTGGTATTGTTAAAAGTACCAATTTTAAACTTTTTAATAAGACCAGAAGAAGATAAATTCGTCAAATTGACGAAAGATTTATAAATTTTTTATGAAACATTTGGGATTTCATTGACATTAAAAAATCAAATCATTAAACTTAAAAACTAAAGATTAAATTACAGTAACTATTCAGATATATTGCAGGATATTTGAAGCAGATGCAAGGAAAGGAAGACGATGAAAAGATATTGGAAGTATATTAAACCGTATCTGCCGGCATTTATTATCGGACCGCTAATGATGATCGTGGAGGTCATTGGAGAAGTGGTTCTGCCGAGGCTTATGGCAAATATTATTAATGTCGGTGTGGCGAATGGAAGTGTCGGCTATATTACAGGAACCGGCGCATTGATGATTTTAGTAGCACTTCTTATGATGGCAGGTGGTGTTGGCGGCGCATATTTTGGCGCGAAGGCAGCAGTCAGCTTTGCAGCAGATTTGAGAAAGGATGCATTTGATAAGGTACAGACCTTTTCTTTTGCCAATCTCGACCAGTTCAGTACCGGATCCCTGATTACCCGTCTGACCAATGATATTACACAGGTACAGAACCTGATTAACATGGCTCTCCGGATGATGCTTCGTGCGCCCGGAATGCTGATCGGTGCACTGATTATGGCGTTTGTCATGAATGCGGAGCTGGCGGTGATTGTGCTGATCGTGATCCCGATTCTGGTCGGAGCTATTGCAGTTTTAATTAAGATTGCATTCCCGAAGTTCAAGATCATGCAGAAGAAGCTCGATGCACTGAACTCCAATATTCAGGAAATGCTTACAAATGTCCGCGTGATCAAATCCTTTGTCCGTGGTGACTATGAGGAAAAGAAGTTTGCAGCCTCCAACGAAGACTTAAAGCAGACCAGTCTGGGTGCATTTAAGACGATTATTATTGTAATGCCGCTGATGATGCTCATGATGAATGGAACGACACTTGCTGTTGTATGGTTTGGCGGCAGGCAGATTATCGTAGGGAATATGCAGGTCGGTGACCTCACTGCTTTTACCACATATATTGTACAGATCCTGATGTCCTTAATGATGCTGGCTATGGTCATCCTGCAAAGCTCAAGAGCACTGGCATCCTTAAGCCGTATCCGTGAAATTCTTGACACGGAGGTTGATCTGAATGATGAGCACTGCAAGGAGCCGGATAAAATTGTATCGAGCGGACGCGTGGAATTCCGCGATGTCTCCTTCCGTTATTATAAGGAAAACAAAGAGGCGGTGCTTTCCCATATCAGCTTTGCAGTAAAAAGTGGTCAGACCCTGGGAATCATCGGATCAACCGGCAGTGGTAAAACAACACTCGTACAGATGATCCCGAGATTATACGATGTCGATGAAGGAGAAGTCCTTGTGGATGGTGTGAATGTCAAGGATTATACGCTGGAAAATCTGCGTGAGGGCGTCGGCATGGTGCTGCAGAAGAACGTGCTGTTCTCCGGATCCATTCTGGAAAATCTGATGTGGGGCGATGAAAACGCTTCCATGGAGGAGGTGCGCAAGGCCGCGCAGGCCGCACAGGCAGACGGTTTTGTAAGCAGCTTTACCGGAGGCTATGAGATGGATTTAGGTCAGGGCGGCGTCAATGTGTCCGGCGGACAAAAGCAGCGTCTTTGTATTGCACGTGCCCTGTTAAAGAAGCCGAAGATCCTGATTCTGGATGATTCCACAAGTGCCGTGGATACCGCAACAGAGGCGAAGATCCGTGAAAGCTTTGCCGGAGAGCTGAAGAATACGACGAAAATTATCATTGCACAGCGTATCAGCTCCGTGCAGGAGGCGGATGAAATCATGGTACTTGACGATGGTAAGATCGTCGGATTCGGAAAACATGAGGATCTGCTTGCTTCCTGTGAGGCATATCAGGAGATATACTATTCCCAGATGGATAAAGAAAAGGAGGGAGCAGCATCATGAAACAGGAACGACTCGATTATCTTACCGGAAAATATGAAGCAAAGCTGAACCCTTCGAACGAGGATGCAATGTCCGGAAAGCCAATGGGAGGAAGAAAACACGGCGGACCTGGCGGACCGGGAGGTCCTGGTGGACGCGGCATGATGGGTGGTAAGCCGAAGAACACCAAAGCAACGATCAAGCGTCTTTTTTCTTATATCGCAAAGGATAAATGGAAGCTGCTGATCGTACTCTTATGTATTATGGCAGGTACGGCAGGAAACCTTGCAGGCTCGTATCTGCTGCGTCCGATCATTAACGGACTGACCGATACCGGTAAAACAGGCACTCAGCTCCTTGCAGGACTGATTCAGGGGGTATTTACCATGGCGGTTGTTTATATCGTGGCAATTACCGCACAGTATTTACAGTCCAGAATTATGGTTACGATTTCCCAGGATGCGATAAAGCGGCTGCGTAACGAATTGTTTGAAAAGCTGCAGAAGCTTCCGGTGCGTTATTATGACACTAATAATAACGGTGATGTCATGAGCCGCTTCACCAATGACGTGGATGTCATCGGTGAAATGCTGAATAATACTGTAGTGCAGCTGATTTCCGGAGCAATCAGTATTATTGGAACCTTGAGCCTGATGATTTATACGAATATCTGGCTGACACTGATTACGATTGTCATGGTTCCACTGATGTTAAAGGCGGTATCCGGAATCGGCAAGAGAAGCCGGAAGTATTATAAGGCACAGCAGGCGGCCATTGGCACGATGAACGGATATATTGAAGAGACAATTACCGGTCAGAAGGTGGTTAAGGTCTTTAACCATGAGGAAAGTGCGAGAGAAGAGTTTGATTATCTGAATCAGGATCTTCGCGGCAAGCAGATCCGTGCACAGTTTTTTGGTGGAATTATGGGACCTGTCATGGGAAATATGGGACAGGTCAGCTTTTCCTTAACAGCAGCCATTGGTGGTATTCTGTGCGTGCTGCGTGGATTTGATATTGGCGGGCTTACCGTATTTGTCAATTATTCCAGACAGTTTTCCCGCCCGATCAATGAGGTTGCCATGCAGGTTAATACGATTTTTTCGGCACTTGCCGGTGCAGAGCGTGTTTTTGCGGTGATGGATGAGGCTCCCGAGGCAGAGGATGTAGAGAATGCCATTACCATAGAAGAAACTGAGGATGGTAAGCACTATTATGTGATCCCGAAGGCGAATGCTTTTGTGAAAGAGCATGGAAAGCCGGAGGGAACGGCACATGAAAATGAGCTGAATTATTATGCAGAGGTGAAGGGGGCTGTAACCCTGAAGGATGTTACCTTTGGTTATCTTCCGGATAAAACGATTTTGAAGCATATTTCCCTGTATGCAAAGCCGGGTCAGAAAATTGCCTTCGTAGGCTCTACCGGTGCGGGAAAAACGACGATCACGAACCTGATCAATCGTTTCTATGACATTGATTCCGGGCAGATCCTGATGGATGGCTTCCCGATTACGCAGATTGCAAGGGATTCTTTAAGAAGAAACATTGCGATGGTATTGCAGGACACCCATCTTTTCACCGGAACGGTACGTGAAAATATCCGTTATGGAAGGCTTGACGCAACGGATGAGGAGGTGGAGCAGGCAGCAAAAATGGCAAGTGCCCATTCCTTTATCATCCGTCTGGAGCATGGATATGATACCGTTCTTGAGGGTGATGGTGCAAACTTAAGCCAGGGACAGCGTCAGCTCATTAATATTGCAAGAGCCGCCATTTCCAAGGCACCGATCCTGATTCTGGATGAAGCGACGAGCTCTGTTGATACAAGAACCGAGAAGCATATCGAAAAGGGAATGGACCGCCTGATGGCAGAGAGAACCACCCTCGTGATTGCACACCGTCTGTCAACCGTCCGGAATGCCAATGCCATCATGGTTTTAGAGCAGGGCGAGATCATCGAACGTGGTGACCATGACGCACTGCTTGCACAGAATGGCCGGTATCATGAGCTTTATACCGGGAAGACAGAGTTGGATTAAGCTGTGGTATCATGACTTGAATTGGATAAAAAAGTATGCTATAAAAGAATTCGGAGCAGAAAAACATTTACCTATTGACAAGGTGGGTAAATGAGACTATACTGTTCCGAAAAGACAGTCAGTGAGGAATAATGTATAGAAATACATTTATACAACAGAGAAAGCCTTACTGAGGGAGGAGAAGAATATGAAAAAGTTATTAGCAGTAGTACTTACCGGTGCTTTCGTTGTATCTGCACTGGCAGGCTGCGGAAAGAGCACATCTGCAGACGATAAGGTGATCAAGGTTGCGGCTTCCGCAACACCTCATGCAGAGATTCTTGAGCAGGCAAAGCCTTTATTGGAGGCAAAGGGTTACGACCTTCAGGTGACCGTGTTTGATGATTATGTACAGCCGAATGAGGTTGTAGAAAGCGGTGATTTCGACGCAAACTACTTCCAGCACATCCCTTATCTTGAGAGCTTCAACGAAGAAAAGGGAACACACCTTGTAAATGCAGGTGGTATTCATTATGAGCCGTTTGGTATTTATCCCGGAACAAAGGCTTCCCTGGATGAACTTGCAGACGGTGACAGCATTGCCGTACCGAACGATACCACAAATGAAGCAAGAGCACTTCTTCTGTTACAGGATAATGGCATCATTACCTTAAAGGAAGGGGCAGGACTTACTGCAACCAAGAATGATATCGTAGAGAACCCCTACAATGTAGATATCGTTGAGCTTGAAGCAGCTCAGGTTCCGAGAGTAAAGGACGAGGTTGCATTCATGGTATTAAATGGCAATTATGCACTGGAGGCCGGATTTTCTGTAGCAAAGGATGCTATTGCTTATGAGAAGGCTGATTCCGAAGCAGCTAAGACCTATGTAAATGTTATTGCTGTTAAGGAAGGAAACGAAAACAGTGACAAGATCAAAGCTCTTGTCGAGGTTCTTACTTCACAGGAAATCAAGGATTATATCAACAATACTTATGATGGAGCGGTAATTCCTTTTGAATAAGCCGAAACAGAGTATTGATCCTGCATCGTAACTGTGAAGGTACTGAACAGTTACGAATAAACAAAACGAACAATAAGAGATAATGGAACCTTCCGGTAGTAATGTTACCGGGAGGTTTTTTTGCTTTGCAACACCGCTCGCACGCGAAGAGTTCGCACGCGAAGAGTTCGCAAGCGAACTCTTTATTTTGCATAAGGATGAAAAAAATAGCAAATAATCAAAAAGGGACAGTGGTTGTGTGGGGATCATTAATTGTGTTATAATGCCAGGTATATGACCGGCTCAGATGAGTCATAGACGGGTAAAAGAAAATAGATAGTAGAAAATAGATGGATTTGGCTGAACCTTTTACAGGAACTGATAAATCCATAAGAATGTATAGATTAATAGATTTTGGAGAAGATAGATGTCAGAAGAATTTGATGAAGAATATGAAGAACGCCGCAGACGGAGAAATGCACGGAATGAGGAGATGCGGAAGCGCAAAAAAAAGCAGCAGATGATTCGTATGCTGATGCGCAGACTATTTCCCATTGCCGGGATTATACTGGCTGCGGTAATTCTTATTATAAATGGAAGAAGCATTATACGAGGAATACAGGGATATCCGGCTCCAACAAAAACTGACACAGGTGTTGCTGTTTCACCCGCAGTTTCAGAGAATGTGACACAGACGTCGGATGATTCGGAAGGTGATTTACAAGCGGGAGCAGATGATGCTCAGGTGGAAGTTGATAAATCTCAACAGAATATAGAAGATGGCGGGAATGCACAAGAAGATTCGTCAAATGATCAGAAAATCGACTCACTCGATACGGAATCAGGAAGTCCGGATATATCAAATGGAAAATTATCTGCTGATGAAGTGAACCTTAGACTACGGCAGGTAGTGACGGACGATCACAGGCAGCAGGTTATTGTGTCAGGGGTTCAGGCTTCACTCCCTGATATGACAGCACTTTTGGAACAGGCGGAGGAAGCGCAGGCACAGATACTGAAGGAACAGAAGGTTTATACGGCACAGACAACAGATGCTACGACCTCTGTGGATGATGAAGTGCAGAGTACGAACGGTATTTTCATTGATCTTGCCACGGGTAATATTCTTTTTGACAGGGATGCGCATACAAGAATTAATCCGGCGTCCATGACGAAGGTGCTGACGGTGCTTGTGGCAGCAGAGCATGTGACGGACTGGTCGGATACCTTTGAAATCACACCGGAAATTACAAATTACAGTTATGTGCATGATTGCAGTGCTGTTGGATTTTCAAATAATGAAGTGGTTACCGTGGAAGATCTGTTCTACGGAACGGTGCTGTGCTCGGGAGGGGATGCAGTACTCGGACTGGCAACCTATGTGGCAGGTTCCCAGGAAGCCTTTGTAGATATGATGAATGAAAAGCTGAAGGAGCTTGGGCTTTCGGATACAGCACATTTTACGAATTGTGTCGGTTTGTATGACGAAAATCATTACTGTACGGTTTATGATATTGCCATGATTCTGGAGGCGGCCATTGATCATCCGCAGTGCCGGGAAGTGTTATCAACAAAGAAGTACACAACTTCATCCACGCCGGAGCATCCGGAGGGAATCCGGATTTCCAACTGGTTTTTAAGACGAATTGAGGATAAGGATACCGGCGGCGAAGTGATCTGTGGAAAAACCGGCTTCGTGGCACAGTCCGGAAGCTGTGCGGTAAGCTATGGAATGGATGAGTCAGGAAAGGAATATATCTGCGCCACCGTGAATGCACACAGTGGCTGGCGGTGTATTTATGACCATGTGGAGCTGTATAAGCGGTTTGCAAAAACTATCTGAAAAAAACAAAATAATATTGAATTTTACGACAATTGTGCAGTTTTAAAATAAATGGCTGGACAAAAGCAAAAACATAGGTTAATATGTATATATAGACAGACGAGAGAGATTAGATAATTGTGCAAATTAACAAAATGATAACAGGATGCAGAATGTATCGGTTGTCAATCTGTCAAAAATGGAAACGGGAGATGAGAAACGGATGAAACAGTTTACTTACGTGGTTACGGATGAAATTGGTATTCATGCAAGACCGGCAGGTCTTCTGGTTAAGGAAGCCAAACAGTTCCAAAGTACAGTGATGCTGACCTGCAAGGGAAAGAGCGCCGCCGCAACCAAGCTTATGGCTGTCATGGGAATGGGCGTTAAGCATGGTGATTCGGTCGAGGTTTCGGTTGAGGGACCGGATGAGGATGCTGCTTATGAGGCAATGGAGAGGTTTTTCCGGGAGAATCTGTAAACCAGAATCCGGTGAATCATATGAGAGGGTGGAAAATGGAGAAATATATTGGAAAATCCGTATATAAAGGAATTGCAATCGGTCCTGTCCATGTTCTGAAGAAAAAAGATCACCTTGTCAAGAGAATCCATGTAGATCATGTGGAAAAAGAACTGGAGCGTCTTGAGAAGGCTAAGGAACAGGCGCTAAGTCAGCTTGGTGAGCTGTATGAGAAGGCCATGCGGGAGGTCGGAGAGGTCAATGCGGCAATCTTTGAGGTTCATCAGATGATGCTTGAGGACGATGATTATCAGGATGCCATACACAATCTGATCCGGAATGAAGAAGTGAATGCAGAGTATGCGGTAGCGGTTACCGGTGATAATTTTGCGGAAATGTTTGCCAATATGGATGATGAGTACATGCAGGCACGCTCAGCGGATGTCAGGGATATTTCGAACCGGCTGGTCCGTAACCTTGCCGGAGAGGGACAGATGGACTGGAGTAAGCTCGAACCGTCCATTATTGTTGCAGATGATCTGACACCGAGTGAAACGGTCCAGATGGACAAGAACAAAATTTTGGCCTTTGTTACCGTTCACGGTTCAACGAATTCGCACACCGCGATTCTTGCCCGTATGATGAGTATTCCGGCACTGATCGGCGTACCGCTTGAACCAGAGAAGCTTCAGAACGGAACCATGGCTGTTGTGGATGGTAAAAAGGGAGCCTTTTTCCTTGATCCGGATGAAAACGAAATTCATCTGGCCAGGGTACAGCAGGAGGAGGAACAGGAGCAGAAGCGTCTTTTAGAGAATTATAAAGGCAGGGAATCCGTTACGAAAAGCGGAAAGAAAATCCATGTCTTTGCCAATATCGGAAGTGTCTCGGATGTGGCTTATGTGCTTGAGAATGATGCTGAGGGTATCGGGTTATTCCGGAGTGAATTCCTGTATCTTGGCAGATCTGGGCTTCCGGATGAGAACGAACAGTTCAATGCCTATCGTCAGGTATTGCAGATGATGGCCGGAAAGAAGGTTGTTATAAGAACCCTGGATATCGGAGCGGATAAGAATGTGGATTATCTCGGACTGGGACAGGAGGATAATCCGGCAATGGGATACCGCGCGATCCGGATTTGTCTGGAACAGCCGGATATTTTTAAAACACAGCTGAGAGCTCTTCTGAGAGCTGCTAAATATGGAAATCTTGCGATCATGTATCCGATGATTATTTCGGTAGAAGAGGTCAAGAGTATTGGAGAAATTGTTAAAGAGGTGGCAAAGGAACTGGAGGAAGAGAAGGTTCCGTATACCATTCCGGAGCAGGGTATTATGGTGGAGACACCGGCAGCAGTCATGATGAGTGAGGAGCTTGCAGAGCTTGTAGATTTCTTCAGCATCGGAACCAATGATTTAACCCAGTATACACTGGCAATTGACCGGCAGAACAGTAAGCTGGACCGGTTCTACAATCCGCATCATGAGGCGGTTCTCCGGATGATACAAAGGACAATTGACGGGGCTCATAAGCATGGCAGGTGGGTCGGTATCTGTGGAGAGCTTGGTGCAGATACAGCACTTACCGAGCGGTTTGTACAAATGGGAATTGATGAGCTGAGCGTTGCTCCATCGATGGTGCTCCCGGTCCGCAGTAAAATATGTGAAATGGAGTAAATGAAATGAGAATATATAAAGCGAAAGATTATGAGGAAATGAGCAGAAAGGCAGCCGGCATTGTCTCCGCACAGATCATTATGAAGCCTGACTGTGTGCTCGGACTGGCAACAGGCTCCACTCCGGTCGGCCTTTACAAGCAGCTGATCGAATGGTATCGCAATGGGGATCTGGATTTTTCCGGAGTAAGAACGGTGAACCTGGATGAGTATAAGGGAATCAGCCGTGAGAATGATCAGAGCTATTATTATTTTATGCATCAGAATCTGTTTGACCATGTGAATATTCCGGCAGGGAATACCCATCTGCCGGACGGCATGGAGCCGGATTCCGAAAAGGAATGCAGAAGATATGAGGAATTGATTCAATCCATGGGAAGTGTGGACTTACAGCTCCTTGGTATCGGTCATAACGGACATATCGGTTTTAATGAGCCGGCAGATGCATTTGATAAGCTGGTTCACTGTGTGAACCTGACACAGTCAACCATTGAAGCAAATAAGAGATTTTTTGCATCTGCCAAGGAAGTTCCGAGGCAGGCATATACCATGGGAATCCAGACGATTATGCGCTCGAAAAAGATTCTCATCATTGCCAATGGTGAGGGTAAGGCTGATATTGTAAGGGATGCGTTCTTTGGACCGATTACACCGATGGTTCCGGCATCAGTCCTTCAGCTGCATAATGATGTTACGCTGGTAGCTGATGAAGCAGCTCTGAGTAAAATCCCTGCATCGTTCGTTTAAGAGAAGCTGTAAGTAAACAGAGCGGATAGAGGTATGGAATAATGATTATAAAGAATGCGAATGTTTTTACATCGGATCACCGGTTTGTACAGGGTGATGTTACCGTGACCGGTGACCGGTTTTCCGTAGTCCTTGAAAAAGCGGATGGTGACGGACAGGTGGTGGACGCTGCCGGATTATACATGATTCCGGGACTCGTAGATATTCACTTTCACGGGTGCAAGGGCGCGGATATGTGTGATGGAACGCAGGAAGCCCTGGATATTATAACTGCATATGAGGCCGGTGTCGGAGTGACATCGGTTTGTCCGGCAACCATGACGATTCCGAAGGATGAACTCCTTGCGGTAATGAAGAATGCCGGTGCATATTCCTATAAGGGAGGAGCACATCTGGTCGGTGTTAATATGGAAGGACCGTTTATCAGTGCTTCCAAGAAGGGGGCACAGGCGGCAGAAAATATCATTCCCTGTGATTACGAGTATTTCAGACAGCTTCAGGATGCTGCGAACGGGTTGATCAGGCTTGTGGATATTGCGCCGGAAGAGCCCGGAGCAATGGAGTTTATTGACCGGACAAAATCAGAGGTGGTAATATCCATAGCCCATACAGTATCGGATTATGATACGGCATGTGAGGCTATCCGGCATGGAGCGTCCCATGCAACGCATCTGTATAATGCAATGCCACCGTTGAATCACCGGAATCCGGGAGTGATCGGTGCAGTCAGGGATTCTCAGTCGTGTCATGTGGAATTAATCTGTGACGGGGTACATGTTCATCCGTCCGTAATCCGTGCAACCTTTGCCATGTTTGGTGCAGAACGGGTGATTTTAATCAGTGACAGCATGAGAGCAACCGGATTAAAGGATGGGGAGTATACTCTGGGAGGACAACCCGTAGTGGTAAAAGGAAATCTGGCAACGCTTCATGATGGTACGATTGCCGGATCTGCCACGAACCTGATGGATTGTATGAGATTTGTTGTAAAAAATGCAGGTATTCCACTGGAAGATGCGGTGATGTGTGTAACGGAGAATCCGGCTAAGGAAATCGGTATTTTCGATCAGACAGGAAGCATTGAGGAGGGTAAAAAAGCAGATTTTGTTCTTCTTGATAAAGAATTAAATATTGTAGGAATTTATATCGACGGAAAGGAGCAGTCATGCTAGGTTTTTTTAGAGGAAAGACAAAGGGAAAGGTGATCTGTTCACCCTGCGTGGGAAATGTGACACCACTTACGGAGGTTCCAGATCCCACTTTTTCAGAAAAAATAATTGGTGACGGATTTGCGGTAATTCCTTCAGAGGGAAAGATTTTCGCTCCGGCGGACGGAGAAATAACGATGGTGTTTGATACCCTGCATGCGATTACCATGACAACCGCTGCAGGAACAGAGCTTCTGATTCATATCGGGCTGGAGACGGTTACATTAAAAGGAAAGCCCTTCCATGTGCATGTAGCAGCAGGGGATCAGGTAAAGCAGGGAGATCTGTTAATGGAAGCAGATCTTGATCAGATCAGGGAGGCCGGACTTAATATCATATCTCCGGTTGTCGTGTGCAATACCGATGATTATTCCCAAATAAGCCTGCTGAAGGAAGGCGAGGTCTCACCGGATGAGGCGGTACTCAAGGTTGAGTAAGTATCCGGATTATATCGTAAAATGGATTGGACTAATCCAATTTTAATTTTATAAGAAC
>FR902905.1 GCA_000438155.1 Firmicutes bacterium CAG:95 | reverse complement strand
CTGGATCATTTTCTCATATGCATGGCAACTCATCTGCTTTCACCCGTCTGACACAGGCCTCATACTCCGGTCCTGCCTGCTCCTTCTTAAGTCCTGGAGAAAGCATCGCTGCATCATAAAGAAGCTCCAGCGTTTCTTTCTGCTCTTTCGTTGGATGAGACGGTTCTACCACCCTTGTTTCCCAGACGAGCATACATCCCGTATACTCCACCATGAAAAACAACGGCTCCATATTTTTCTCCATCTTCTTATTTAAAGAGATCTTGTCCTCTCCCGCAATCTGTGCCAGCTTCTCGATGTGGGACGGTACAGGCGCATCCACACTCCCATCCGGCAGAATCACGCACTCAAACGGATTTTCATCCTCCCGGTGCTCTCTGATGTATTCCATAACCCTCATAAGTTTATTCCTTTCCAAATTTCTTTCCCCAATGAAATAATCCCATAATGTTCTGTTCTTATTAAGATTTGTCACCTTACTCTCACATCTATATTATCATATCATATACAATCTTTGTGCAACTTTTTCATGAAGAGTATTTTATTTCAAAATAAAAACCAGATATCTGTATTCCTGACAAATATCTGGCTCTTTTCTTTTAATCAGATCTTATCTTTTATCATGGATCCCTTTATTGGTAGATATGTACATCCACCACATCATCCAGTGAAACTTCTTCGAAGAAAATGAATCTGCCGCCCCGGGTATCACCATTTTCATCCTGCAGCTCTTCTCCAAGCACATAGCCATCGCCCAGGTACGGAAGCTCCTTCATCTCCTGACTTCGTGCCTGCCGGCTTCTGGTAAGCGGCAGAATTACAATTTCATCCTCACTTCCATCTGCAAGCTCTGCCGTAAACTGATAAGCCTCCGACATCACCATCCAGTTGCCCACACTCTGAATCCATACCCCATAAGGAGTCAGAATCACTTCGGCCTGATTGCCGCTATCTGTAGCTGCTGTGAATTCTTTCTGTTCCATCGCCGTTATCTGTCCTTCCTCAAAGGTGTATTCCGCACCCTCTCCATCGAGAAGGCAGGACAGCTTCCATACTTCATCCACACTATTAAAAAAGGCTGTTTCTGTCACAGTTACTTTCTGTGCATCCTTTTCCATAACCGTATTGCTTCCCCGGAAAATTTTCTCAATCACAGCCTGGTCACCATATGCTTCAAAGGTTCTCCGCATCAGTCCGATATTTTCATCCGCTTCTACGCTAAGGAGCCGTACCGCCACATCCTGAATCATCACGGCATCGTCCGGAATCTCCGTAGTCTCTGAATTTGCTGATGTTTCTGAATCTTCACCTGCCTTTGCGGTGTCTTCTTCTTCCTGTCCGGTCGTTTCTTCTTTACCCATGGCAGACGGATCCTCCAGATCCTCCTGTGTCTGTTCCTCCTGCACCTCTACCTCTGTCTCCGTACCTGGCAGATCTGCTTCTGCCTTACCACAGGCACTCATTAGTAGCAAAACCACACTCACTAATCCTATTAATCTTTTATTCTTCATTCACCCATTCCTCCTTCATAATTACATATCATTTTCACTGAAATATAGCTTTAATCTACTGTCAAATAAAGATATCACCTCCGGAATTGTCTTTTGTTTCTGATAATACGCACTTACTTCCTCTTCTATAATGTTATAATAATCTGCATTCATATAGTATATCTGGTCACTCTGATATACCAACCATCGAATTTTATTAATATCATCCTCAGATATTCCTTCTATTGTAGCATCAATAAATGTATCTCCCGAAATATATGAAACTGTCTTTCCTTTTTCTACTGTATTCATACCTTCCAATAGCTTTTCCTCAAAAGTCTCCTTACGAATAGGAAAGTCATCATTAATGTTCTTTTGGTTATCCTCACCCATTAAATCCCGTATAAATATCCATGAATCTTCTTTGTTTTCCGATCTTGAATTAATTCCATACAGTGCCGGGACATCAAACATTGATCCTGTTACCTCTTCTTTTATAGATGGATATCCTACAATAGTGTACCTATCATTATGCCCTGCCTTAAAAAGTTCAAACCATAAATAATAGTTTTGCTTTATAACCACTTTTTCCAAAAGTGCCCCTTTATCATAACCGCTTTCCTCCAAAGGTGCCTTGTCTGTAAATGTTATAATTTCATTCCAGTCGTCCTCCGTCATCATACTATAACTTTCAATGTCATCATTTAAAATCAACAAATCATACAATGTATCGCTTTTGACATTTCTATTATAAACCGAACCAGACCATTTTTCAGCAATATTTATGAGTTCTTTATAAGTATAATTTTTATCTTGCTGAAAAATTTGTTTTCTCCCCAATATTGTATATACTTCAAATTGATCCATCAGTACATATACCTTTTCATTATATCGATATGCATCTACTACAGAAGTTATCATTTGATTCTGTATATCGTCATAATACTCTTGCAAATCTGCTAAAACTCCATTATCTGCCAATAAACGATAATAGTTAGTATCTGTTACCACTAAATCAATATCTGAATTATTATAAAGATCATTAACCATCATTTTAAATTTTAAATCTGAAGTTTCACCCGGATAAGTTCGTACATGAATTTTCATATCTGAATGGGTCTCATTAAACAAAATTACTTTCTCTTTTAGATCTTGGTCTAAATACATAGTTGCTAATTCAAGAACTTTAGCATCACTTACCTTTCCTTTTTTTATACGTTTAATTTGTATCTCTTCTATACTATCCCGATACTTTTTTGTTACAATTAAATACCCTTCATTATTTTCCGTTATTAGGCATAACTCATTATTATCAATTCCAATATCTATCCATTCAAATATTGATTCTATCTCCCGTTTATTAATATTTACTCTTAACAGTCTAGCATTCTCATTTATTAAAATTCCGTCTTGACACTCATAAATTCCCATGCAGTCTTGAAGCATTTCTTGTGTTGTGGTAATAATATCTTCTTTATTTTCTAAATAGTCTATATATCCAATTTGTTCTTGTCCCTTTTCATCAATTACTACATAATAAAAAATATTTTCAGATGATACAAATGCTGATATAAGTTCTCCCTGTAGTTTATATTTAGCTATTTCACCAGTCTGACTTATAATATACAGATTACTGTGACGGTCAACTAAAATCATATTTTTATGTTCATCGATATCCCAAAATACAGCTTCACCAAATACAGTATCATCAATATTTAACTTATAATCATCCAATAACTTTCCATCAAAACTGTGAATTTCTAATATATATGCACCATCAATATCCTGCGTCATCAAATTAACTGTATCATTTACTACTCTTAAGTCCTGTATTTTACGCTTAGTCTCTATTGGTATCAATTGACTCTTTTTGTTTTGAGGAGTATAATTCATAATTTGTCCAATATATTCCTGTCTACTCTGATTATAATTAACTCCATAATATACAATATTCTCTCTACATCCCGTATCTAATAGACAATATTCATATTTGTCAATGACTGTATCCAAAGTTGTTACATAGGATTGAACACTATTATTTTTTCTTCCACAGCCAGTTACTAATATCAATATAGCCACCAATATAAAACCATGATATCTCTTCACTATATTTATCGGCAGCAGATGTGACATCTGCTGCCTCTCCTCTTTAAGCATAATCGAAATTTCCATCCGCTCTTAAATTGCAGCCATTTACTCCTAATAGCGATACTCCACATTTTACTGTCTGACCAGCATATGATTTACTCGGTGTCAGATCCAGAATGAGATAAGTCCCCAAATTTGAAAGACCAACCGGATAATTTGCACTTGAGCCTCCAGACCTCAACTGATAATTGGTCGGTACTCCCGATAAATATGCAGTTCCTATAAATGCTTCTCCTCTCATTGTAAATCCAGCTGCAAGTCTCTTAGAACTATTATAGTTATCTTTAGAAACTGATGCTGAGCTTGATGATGAGGATGTACCATTCCATACTAATCCAAATGACGTAGTCTCTGCTTTTGCAGTCATTTGGGGCATCATACCACCCCCAATAATCAATGTTGCAGCCATAGCAGCTGCCATTAAAGCCTTTCCCTTGTGTTTCATCATACCTTTCCTCCTTTTCTTTTGCATTCTTCATTCTGCCATCAAGACAACGATTGTCTCTTTTTGACAACCGTAGAATATCATATAAATTGTAGAAAATCAACTCTTATTTTTAAATTCCATATTGACATTGGCAACCATTGTCATATATATTTAAAATATAAAAGCAAAGGATAATTTCTCTATGAAACTGACCAAACGTGAACTTGATGTTATGAAAATATTATGGAATGCCAAGAAACCTCTCATGGTTTCAGAAATTGTCCAGTTAGATAATGACAGTACAATCTACAGCGTACAACGGCTTATTTCCAATCTTTTAAAAAAAGGCATGATTGAGGTCGACAGTATTGTCTTCAATCAAAAGGCTCTTGCCCGGAAATTCAAGCCTACTGCCAACGCAGAAAACGTGGAGATTGAACTTATTCAGGATATGCTCAAAGACTCTTTTGGAAAAGATATTCCTGCTTCTCATCTTATTGCCGCTTTATTACCTAACGACGCCAGTCCGGAAGCTTTATTACCTAACGACTCCAGTCCGGAAGCATTAAATGAACTGGCTGACTTAGAAAAGATCATTTCTGACAGAATAAGCGAACTTTCAAGCGAAAAAAATAAGGAGCGTTCTTAAAATATGAATTTTACACTATCTTCATTATTAACGGTTCTGATCTTTAGCAACTTAGCCATTCTGCTGTTTCATTATATAATCAACAGTGCTTTTCTTTACTACAAATTTGCATTTCCTATTTTATTTGTTTTATTTTGTATGGTAATGATCCGGTTGTTTATTCCTCTGGAACTGTCTACCCAGCAGAATATTTTCATCTATCATATCTGGCCTCCCATTTATTTGATATTAATTGAGAATCGATTTACCATCGCCCAATACTCTTTTTCCATTCTGACAGTATTAGCCGGTATCTCTATCCTTGGTACATTATTACTATTGATCCGCAACACCATATCTTACATCAGAACCTTAAACTATCTCAAAAGCTCTACACCTTTATCTCTTTCCTCTGATGATCTGCAATTTATGAAAGAAATAAACACAAACTTTAAAAAGCCCGTTTTTATTCCAATTGTTGTGAATCCATCTGTACGAATTCCTTTTCTTATCGGCTTAGTTCATCCAATTATAGTACTGCCACAGATTGCTTTTACGAAGCAGGAATTATACTATATTTATTTTCATGAGGCCTGTCATTATCACTTTAAAGATTTATGGATTCGTTTTACCGGAGAAATCCTATGTTCTCTTTATTGGTGGAATCCATTTATTTATATGCTGCGGAAAAATATGATATCCTACCAGGAACTTCGTGTAGATACCTATATAACCAGACACACATCTGAACTGCAACAATATGAGTACATAAAATGTCTGATTTCTTTGTCGCAATATTCAATGGATAATTTATCTCCATTATCCACTGCTTTCAATTCAACCCAGAATATAACCTGCCGGGTTAAATACTTGTTGAATTGTCACCACATATCCACAGAGGAGCCTAAATATCAAACAAAACGGCTTACCTGTTTTTGTACTTTTATTCTGTTATTACTTGCCATGTTACTGCCAAACCGTATTATTTTTGAGCCGTCATCTCCTGCCCCTAGTGATATTCAACAAACCACTTTTTCCATTAACAGCGGAAACAGTTACTTGCTCTTAAACAATGATCAAACCTATGATCTATACGTTGATGGAGAATATTTAACCACAGTATCACAAGTTTTTGATGATACCTTACCCATTATAAAACCGGAGGATATGAACTAATGAAAAAAAAGATTATTGTCTTACCTTTCCTTTTAATTTGTCTTCTTATTTTTCCCCCTTTAACTACTTATGCATGTAATTCCAGATTATCCGTGAAATCAGCATACACTTTTATTTCTCAATATTCATGCGATACGGAATGGCGTTATAAAACAGAGAACGGGAAACTATATCGTCGACTATATGATTTAACGAATCACCGTTGGCTCGGCAATTGGGAACTTGTTTCGTAGTTTATACTTGCCAGCCTGTCATTTTGTCTCATAAACTTTATCATTTAATAAGACCGGATATCTGCACGCAACAGATATCCGGTCTCATCATTACTTTTTATGCTGAAAGCTTCTCCTGCATTTCCTGTTATCTTTTTTACCCAATCAATCCGCTTTCCTTCAGCAGGATCTCAAGATCCGTTCCTTTTACCTTCTTAAGCACGATACGGAGGAGCTCCTTTTCCTTAAGGGAAAGCTTCATTTCGGTGATCGGCTTCTTGTCGATTGCATAGTAGCAGGCGCGAAGGAGCTCACGGACATCATACTTGCTGCCCCAGACTTCCGGCACACCACGGTCTACATTCAGCAGGGTGTAAACCGCTTCCATACCGGTACGCATGGAGTACTCGGTTGTGAAAATGGTATCACGCGGCGTCTCTGCGAACTGTCCAAGGAATGCGAAATTTACTGCACCTTCCGGTACAACCAGCGGACGGTCGGACCATTTTCTGGGCTGGAAGAATGCATTGATATACGGCATGAAGCAGGTCGTTGTATTACATGCATTCCTGGCAAGCTCTTCAATCCGGTCGGTCGGAACACCGATATGATACAGCCATTCCTGGCAGACCTCTTCACCGGTACAGTCACGCATTGCTTTCTGTACATAGTTACCGGGCTTATTGGTATTGAGGGAATATAACCATATAAGCACCATGTTCTTGTCCTGGGACTTGAACTGCGGCTGACGGTTAATGGTCCAGGACAGATACCAGTTTTCTGTACTGTCCTTTACAGTTACGATACCACCGGTTGTAACCTTACCGGTTCTGGGATCACGCTTGCAGACATTCATAATGTGCTTAATAATCTCTTCATTGGAGGTGGCTACCGTAGCGCTCATCCAGTTGGTTGCATCCACATCGCTGCAGAATGCATCCGGATTACCATATTCACCATGCTCTGCCTGAGCTGCAATGTTTTTCCACATATCCCAGGACTCTCCGGCACCATTCTTTACCTGACTCAAATCCGGTGTATGCGTCTGATCGCCATAGCAGGAGGTATCGGTACAGCAGCCATTGGTAATAAATACCAGATCATCCTCAATGAGGTCAATGGTCTGTTCCTGTCCATCCTTTACATAAACGATCTGCTTTGCAACCCTCTTATCACCAGCCTTATCGATAATGACGTTCTTCACATCCATGCCATATTCAATCTTGACACCATGTGCCTCCAGATATTTAACCAAGGGAAGAATCATGCTCTCGTACTGGTTATATTTGGTAAAACGGAGTGCACTGAAATCCGGAAGTCCGTCAATATGATGAACATAACGGCAAAGATAACGCTTCATTTCCAAAGCACTGGACCAACGCTGGAATGCGAACATCGTCTGCCAGTAAAGCCAGAAGTTTGTCTCCCAGAAGGAATCCGGCAGCACATCGGAAATCTTCTTTCCTTCCAGATCCTTCTCCGGTGTAATAAACAGCTGGGAAAGTGCCATTGCGGATTCCTTATCCAGCTTAAACTGCTTATCGGTGTGGGCATCCTCACCACGGTTTACGGATGCTCTGCAAAGGGAATAGTTCGGATCATGCTTGTTTAACCAGTAATATTCATCCAATACGGATACGCCCTCGGTTTCAATGGAAGGAACATCACGGAAAACATCCCACATAACCTCGAAATGGTTATCCATCTCACGTCCGCCTCTCATGTAAAAGCCCTTGGTGATATCCTTGCGGCCGTCACAGCTTCCGCCTGCCAGCTCCAGCTTTTCCAATAAATGAATGTGTTCTCCCTTCATCTGACCATCACGTACCAGATAAAATGCTGCGGTCAGTCCTGCAAGGCCTGTTCCTATAATATATGCGGATTTGTTGTCAACGCCCTGCGGCTTCTCCGGATGTGCAAAAGCTTCATAAGTACCTGCTGAATAATACATAATCAATTACCTCCTTGAATAAATGGTTGTCTGCTTATCTCTTAAGCCTGTTCCTATGGGTTTCTGATTTACAGTGAAATTGTTTTCTTTCCTGTATCTCTTTGTTATGAGCCTATTATAAGTCTGCCCCGAATCCTTTGCTATAAACAGAAAAAGACTCCTGATAAAACTTTTATCAGAAGCCTTCATATTGTATAAAATTTTATCAAATCAACCGTTTTGATGTATTCCGCAAAGAGCCTCATATTATCATATGCTCATACTCTCATGCGCTCAATGGCATTGGTTACGGCATCCTTCAATACCAACGCCAGCTTGTCCACGATAATCTCAGGCTGCTCCTTCATATCATCCCTTATCCAGTCGAGCATCATTCCAATAAAGCAGTAGGAAAAGATCCGTGCAATAAATTCCTTATCCTCACTGCGCACCTGCACTCCCCTGGACTTTTCTTCAATGACACCCATCAGCAGCTCATCCGTAAGCGGCGTCAAATACTTCTCCACCTGCGCCCGGTCTACGCAGTGATACACATTCATGATAAAAGGCTTATTTTCCCTCACTGCATAAAAGATCTGCAGCAGTCCCTCCTGCCAGGTGTCGTAAGTCTTCTTTTCCTTCAGGGCCTTCTGGGCATCCTCAAGGCATGACCATTCCACCAGATCATAAATATCCTTGAAATGATAGTAAAACGTCATGCGGTTGATTCCGCAGTCCTCCGCAATATCATTAATCGTAATTTTATTTAACGGCTTTTTCAGCAGCAGATTCTTTAAGGACTGCTCCAATGCTCTCTTGGTTACTTCTGACATCTATGTCACCTTTCTTATTAATCAATCAGATCATTCTGGAAGCGTGATAAGTGTTCATACGGTAAAATCAGCCGGCCGCGGAATAAGCCACACCCGTCATTCATAAGGGTATTGCTTACGGCTGCAAACATGTTGACATCCACGTCAGCTAAATTCAGCCTCTGCAAAAGCATTCCCCGCTCATATGCTTCATCAAAGTAAATGCATTCTCCCTCCGGGATTGCATCTCTTCTGGCACGTGACTCCTCCTGACGCTTTTCATACGCCTGATGATTGGCAGAACCAATCTCTGCAATATCATCCATTTCCTTCGTCCGGAGCTGCATTTCCATGTAACACCTTGCGCTGTTATCGTAAAAGGTAATATGAAGGGAACGGTAATTACCCGGATTTTCTCCCTCAATATAATCCCTGTAATAGGGACGTACTTCATCGGATAACAATGGGGAACGGCTCTCCTTGACTCCTCCGGTCGGTTCCACGGTAAATCCCCTCTCCTCCAGAAAATTCGGAAGTACATTCGCAATTTCATACAGATGCCGGATTTCTTCCGGTTCACGCTCCGAAGAATTCTTTAAATGACACCGGGGCATCGATACCACGATACGGTATGCGATCAGATCCCGGAAGCAGTTCAGCTTTTCTTTTAATTCCGGCACCGAAGGATATTCATGATACTTCGTATAGTAATCATAAATATATTCCACCACATAGCCGTTAAACTTCTCTTCGGCACGGATGAGCGACTTGATTCTTCCTTTAAAGGTAAAGGAAAGATACGGATACTCTCTCGCCATATATTTATAGAATTCCCGGATCTTCTGGGACTGCGCTGTCAGGAAGTCATTATGCTCTAACAGTTCCATGATCTGAATCAGGAAATTACAATGCGCCAGATCAATTTCGTTGTGCGTCTCCTTTGCTTCCTTCCGTAAATCCTGCATATATTTCTGCAAAATACGCAGTACGGTATCTCCGGAATACAGATAATCATTCAGTATAACCATAGGTCATTTCACCTGCTTTCGTTTCTTCCAAGTCATCCACTGCCATTTATTCTTCCATATCATCCACTGTCATTTGTTTCTTCCAGACCATCCTCTGTCATTTATTTCTTCAGGTCATCCACTGTCATTTGTTTTTTCAGGCCATCCCCTGTCATTTTACTGCCGGCCTCCGCTACACTTCACGGCATTCCAGCTCCACCACACAGCAGACCTCATCTTCCCTGTTTTTCAGTACCACAACATAGGCGCCTGTTTCTGTACGCGATACATAAGGAGCCAGTACCTCATGGAGTCTCACCTGCTTCTTATATTCCACACGCAGCTGACGGATCTTAAGTCCCTTGGGGACACAATCCATGGCAATCCGTACATACTGGCCGTTGTTTACATGATGGTTCACATCCAGATGATGCGGCAGAATGAGGATCTCTTCTCCCTTTACCGCTCCATCCGGAATCGTAATTTTTCTTGGAGCATAATCCATCTGGATCTTCTCACCAAGCACATATTTTTCAAGCATCTCCTCAGTCGGTCTCATAGGATGCGCTGTCTCAATATCAATCAGACTGAACAGCGAATTCGCATAAGCAATCCGGTTGCCGGCTTCATCGTCCATCACAAAATTACGGAAGCCCATAAAGCTGCGGAACTCATATGGCTGTGTTCCAACCGTCACGGTCTCTCCAAGCAATGGATACCGCTCTGCCACAATCTGCCAGCTGCTAAGCACCCACACCATATTCCGCTCCTTTAAATACTCGATTCCGATTCCAAGATCCTCAGACTGAAACGTGGAACAATCCTGAAAATAGTCCAATAATGCCTCCGGCTTTAAATGTCCGGACTCATCCAATTCACTATAACGAATTCTGGTCTGATACTGATACATGGTCTTCCTCGTCTTTCTGCTTCTGCACGGGATCTGCGAAATATGGTTCTTCAGAACAGTTACATCTTATCACAAACAAAACCGGGAGACAAGTTTACACTGCTTCCCGATTTTTAAATTATGCTGCTTCTCTGTTTTCAAATTTTTCAAATAAATTTTGCATTTTGATCCCTCTCATTTTCTCCCTTTTTTATGATTTTCTGTGCAATGTGCCGAAAATACAATTTAACCATTGACGCTTTGACGGTTATTTCCTATAATGCAGACAAAGCATACAGTTTCTATGAATCAGGTATTAAGGATTGCATTTTCATCCTTTCTTACATGCATCTGCCCGTCGGACAGAAGGCATCCCTCTTAATTTTCAGAAAGTCTATGCTTTACCATTTCACTTTATTTCACAATAGCAGGCAGGGACTTTTCAGAATGTTAATGGATGTTCAGATATTCGATTGACGGATGGCTTTCGGGTTTTCAGAAGGTTTCTGCACGCAGAGGAGGAACCGAATGAACAACACGTATGTTAAACAGAAACTGGATGAACTACATCTGATTGACGATTTTCTATTCTTTCAAATGATGAATCATCCAAAGTATGGACCGAAATTCAGCAGACTGCTGCTGAGACTGATTCTTGGCAGGGATGTCGGTAAACTGCACGTGATTCCGCAGAAGGAATACTATGGAGAGGATACCGATCTGCATGGTGCACGGCTGGATGTTTATCTGGAGGAGGAAGAACCGGACTTCTTACTGGATTTTGAGGATGAAGGTGTTCCCAGTGTTTATGACCTTGAGCCCGAGAAGAAAAAGGATCTGGAATCAAAAGACAACCTGCCGAAGCGGGTACGGTTTTATCATGCCGTAATTGATTCCCACAGTCTGAAATCCGGCAAGAGCTATGGAAATCTCAAAAATGTGCTGATCATCATGATTACCGATTATGATCCCTTCGGATTAAACCGGATGATCTATACGGTGAGAACCGGCTG
>FR902904.1:8406-16385 GCA_000438155.1 Firmicutes bacterium CAG:95 | reverse complement strand
CATCTTACACAATCATTTCTGCATGGCTCTGAATAGTTATTCACATTGTATACCAATCAAATATTGATCGCAAGGGATTCTCCGATTTCCATTGCGAAACCTGAGTAAAGTTTATATAATAATTCTGTAAAATTAATTCCTTATGACAGGAGGTAACTTATGAAAAAAAACTGGAAAATCATTGTCATCTGCTGCTGTATTCTGTTACTGCTTGCCGGATTCAGCGTTTTTAAGGAATTTCAGGGAAGAATTCCCTCTAACGACATTACCGTTACCGGAAATACAGGCGGTAATCTGAATAATCACGGACTTTTTGCAGAAGCCGACGGGCGGGTTTACTTTTCCAATGCCTACGACGGCGGCTGTCTGTATTCCATGAATCCGGATGAAACGGATTTAAAAAAGCTCACCAGCAGCTCCGTGAATTCCATCAATGTCGGAGGCAATTACCTCTATTATTATCTGGACAATGCAACCGGTGGCAAGGGACTCGGCTATGTCATACATACCTATGGTGTTTACCGCAGCAAATCGGATGGAAGCAACAGCAAATGCCTGGACCGTCAGGCAGCCGTTACCATGCAGCTTGCTGGCGACTATATTTACTATCAGCGGTACAACAACACCGACTTCACCAAATTTTATAAGATCAAAACCGACAAATCCGGGCAGAAGCTCGTTTCGGATGAAATCATCAGTCCCAATGCCTGCCATAACGGAATCATCTATTATAACGGAACAGATAAAGACCACAACCTGTACGCACTCGATACCAGGTCAGACAGCACCTCTCTCCTGTTAGAGGGCAATATCTGTTATCCGGTCTATGCTTACGACTACATTTATTACATGGATGCCTCCTCGAATTACCGGCTGTGCCGTTACTCCCTTTCTACCGGTGCAGTGGAGGTACTGACCGAAGACCGCGTGGATACCTATAATGTCGGAAACGGCTATGTTTATTATCAGAAAAACGATGCGGATGCACCCGCACTCATGCGGATGGAAGCGGATGGAAGCAACCCGGAGGTCGTTGCCCTTGGAATCTATTCCGATATCAACCTGACTTCCCAATATGCCTACTTCCATGAGTTCAACTCTGATGTTCCCATGAAGCGTACCCCGCACAGCTATATTGAAGTTTCCGATTTCAATGCAGCCAAACAGGCCGCCATGGCTTCCGATTAATCCGGAAGCTCCATAAGCATCTCATAAACCGTCTTTTGTAACAATTGGTTGACATAACACGGGCACAGTTCACTTAAGGGTTCCAGTACAAACCGCCGGTTCTGCATATCGCGGTGTGGGATCAAAAGCTTTGGATCATTGGAAATCACATCTTCATAGAAAAGAATATCCAGATCCAGGGTTCTTGGTCCCCAGTGAACCTTCCGCTCCCGGTGTGCCTCCTGCTCTAACTGCTGCAGAAAGGTAAGCAGCTCCATCGGAGACAGCAGGGTTTCGATCTCAATTGCCCCGTTTAAAAAATCATCCTGCTCTACCCCTCCATACGGCTTTGTCACAAGGAGCTTTGAGCAGCGCACCTCACGGATCAGCTCATTTTTCTTTAATTTTCCAACCGCATCTTCGATATATTTTCTTTTATCTCCCAGATTGGAACCGATTCCCAGATAAGCCCTTTTCCAGCCACGCTCGATCTGTACCGATACATTTTCAAAAGGAATCGGAATCGGGGCATGGGGCTTATTCACGGTCAGCGTCATCTTCCGGATCAGCGGATAGGCAAACAGTACCTTCTGTACCACAACCTCTGCTGCCCGCTCAATCAGATCGAAGCTACGTTCCGTAAAGGTCTCCTTCATCAGCTCACAGACCTCTCCATAATGCACGGTTTTCGTAAGATCATCGGTCTGTCCTGCTTCATGCAGGGATAGGTACAGCTCCGCATCCAGATAGAAAACCTGTCCCTCCTGCTTCTCCTTTGGAAAAACCCCGTGATGCGCATAAATTTCCAAATGTCTGATATTAATTTTGTCCATAATTGTACTCACTTTGTAACTCATTCCGGTTACTTGTTCTTTCCATATTTATAATGATTGCTAACTGTTTATTTCTGATTCCGGATAGCCTCCATCATGCGGATGAAACGCACATTTTCCCTGACATCGTGCACGCGCACCATGCAGCAGCCGCATTCTACCGCAAAAGCTGTTGTAGCAAGCGTTCCTTCCACACGCTCATTTACCGGCAGATCAAGTGTCAGACCGACCACGGACTTACGGCTCGTTCCAAGCAATACAGGATACCCCATCTCCTGAAAGAACGGCAGATGATTAATGACCCACAGGTTCTGTTCATAGCTCTTTGCAAAGCCGACTCCCGGATCTAAAATAATCTTCTCTCTGTCTATTCCTGCCTCCTCTGCAATCGTAAGGATCCTGCCAAAATCCTCCCGGAACATTGCTTCCAGTTCCGGTGTTGCTTTGATCTCATCCCCCATCTTCTCCTTCCGGTTATGCATGAGTACGCAGGGCAATCCGCTTTGTGCAATAATCTTTGCCATCTTAGGATCATACTGCAGTCCCCAGATATCATTAAACAGATCCATACCTGCCTGTACACCGGCCTTTGCCACCTCTGACTTATAGGTATCCAGAGAAACCGGCACATCAAAATTCTTCTTAATGGCTTCAATCACCGGACAGGTTCTTGCAATTTCCTCTTCATCCGTAATCTGTATGTAGCCCGGCCGTGTAGATTCTCCTCCTACGTCAATCAGCTCTGCTCCTTCTTTCATCATCTGCTCCACACGATACAGGGCATCACTCAGCTCCGGATAACTTCCTCCGTCGGAAAAGGAATCCGGTGTTACATTTAAGATTCCCATTACATAAGTGTGTCCCTGCCGTTTGAATTGTTTCTTTCCTATCATTAGATCTGGCTGCTGCATTATTTTTCTCCTTATTCCTTAAATCACATACCTGCGGTCTTTACTGCTGCAAATATAATCAGATATTAAACAGACTTCCCTTCTTCTTCACTTTCTGTACTGCGATCTGCTCTACCTGTGGTAACAGCTCTCCTAAGAAGGAAAGTGAACCGAATGCCACGATAACATCCTCCGGGGATGCCATGAGATATGCAAGCTCTAAGGCCTCCTGAATTCCATCTGTTGCCGTAACCCTTTCCTGATATCGGGAACAGATTTCCGCAAGTTCTAAGGCCGAAAAGCCCCGTGCTCCCTTCGTGGAAATCGTCAGTACCTGATCGGCGAGCGGCACAGTAGCCTTCACAATCTCTTCCTGCTCCTTATCGCGCAGAATTCCCATGATGAAGATCATATGCTTCTGTGGAAAATAATATTGAAGCGATTCTGCAAGCCTTGCTGCTCCGTCCCGGTTATGTGCTCCATCTGCAATAAAGATGGGCTTCCTTGCAACAATCTGAAATCTCCCTGGCCATACGGCATTTTTCATGCCCTGCAGTACTGCCTTATCCGGAATAATTATGGGATGCCCCTGAAGTGTCTGCATCCGCAAGGCCCGTATGGTTTCCAAAGCCAGTACCGCATTCTCAATCTGGTATCTTCCAAGAAGTGAAATCTGTACTTTCGAAAACTCCTTATAAGAAAAGGTCTGACCGCTCAGACTGCTCTTCACCTGCCCTGCCTCCAAAGGAGCAGCTTCCATCAAAGGAACACCTTCCCTTTGCGCCCGGAACTTCAGAACCTCCATAACCTCCGGCTCCTGCGCCGTTGTGACCGCTATGGAGCCTTTCTTAATAATTCCGGCTTTCACCGCTGCAATCTCTGAAAGAGTGCTTCCTAAAATTCCCATATGATCAAGACTGATGGAGGTAAAAACTTCAACTAAGGTATTCGTCACAATATTCGTGGCATCCAGCTCTCCCCCAAGCCCTGTTTCCAATACGACGATCTTGCATTTCTGTTCCTTAAAATACCAGAATGCAAGTGCTGTTTCAACCTCGAAGGCAGTCGGATGCGGCTGCCCCTCCGCTACGAGCTCTTCACACTTTTCCCGACAGAGTGTCATCCCCTGTGACAGCGAGCGTTTTGAAATCATCCGGTCATTTACCTGAATGCGCTCCCGGTAATCCAAAATCGTTGGTGAAACATACTTTCCCACCTTAAATCCTGCACATTTCAGGACCTCGGAAAGAAAAGAAAGCGTAGACCCCTTTCCGTTCGTTCCTGCTATGTGTACAAAAGACAACTCCCTCTCCGGATGTCCCAGCTTTTCACAAAGATTTCGGATATTGGTAAGCCCCGGAACACTTCCGTATTTTTTTAATTCTTCAATATACGCTGACGTTTCTTTTTCGTTCATGCTTCTCCCCTCATCTGAGATTCATGTCAAATGTCCCTGTAAATGCAGGTTTTCTATGTTTCTCCCATCATAAGCTGCATGGTTCCGGAGCGCTGCATAGTTTCCGGATTTTCGGACATACTTGGAACATGATGAAAAAACTACTGACTGACTTTTGTAAATGCGGCCTTCTTGGATGGGGCCTTGAAATTGTATTTACCGCACTTTCTTCCCTGCGCCGGAGGGAATGGAAGCTCATGGGACAGTCCTCCCTGTGGATGTTCCCTATCTATGGGTGTGCCTGTATTTTAGGTCCGCTCTCCCAGCTGTTCAAGCATCTGTCCATAGTATGGCGCGGCACAATTTATGCCATCCTGATCTTCGCTGCGGAATTTTTCTCCGGCAAATTTCTTAAAAGACACAATATCTGCCCCTGGGACTATGTAAAGAACAAATGGCAGATCGGCAGGGTCATCCGGTTAGACTTCTTTCCCTGCTGGTTCGTTGTAGGATTAATCTACGAAAAGCTGCTCAATACCAGATCTTAAAATAACCGGTTAAAAATAAGCGCCGCCGGACGCACTTATCCAAAAAGAGTCCGCTAAAAGCGAACTCTTTTATGCATTTCCCTGTAAAGCCCAATATTTTATTCATCCAGGCCTGCCCCGTCCATATCATCCATTGCTTCCGCACCGATATTCAGGGTGTTCAGGGTACGTCTCTTCATACGGGCATTCTCGGATGCCTCCAGAATATAGTTCTTAATGGTCTTCGCATTCTTAATATGCTCCAGCATAAGCTTCGGATGTGTGGTATCTCCGGTATAGCAGACTACCGTTCCAAGACCGGCAATTCTTTCAAAAAAAGTGGCTACCAGCTCCACATCCTGTACCTTGTACATATAGCAGTCATTCTCCACCTTACGGAAAAATCCGCTATCGATGGTGATTACATTCTCTGCAACATGATATGTGGTAAAAGTAAACGGAAGGCCTAAAAAAACCCATCTTTTGCGTTCCATGTATTGATCTTCGCTCATCATTTCTGCCATATTTCAATCCGCCTTTCTTCTCTGTAACGGTAATTGCCCCTATTCTGCCCAAATACAGGAATTCCGGCAGGCAATCCGCATAACTTAGAATTGTTACATCCTCTTGAATGGTAGCATATCCCCCACCAGATTGCAATTATTTCCCCGTATATCGTTCATAAAAACCGTAACCATAAAAACTATAAAAACTGTTTTTCCTCGTTGAAAGTCTTTTCTCTATATGCTATGATAAGAAAAATATGTGAGTTGGTTTTATTGACGAAAGGAGTGTGAATATGACCGCTAAGGAATGTATTAAAGGACGTCGCAGTATCCGTAAATTTAAGGATCAGAAGGTATCCGGAGAGCTTCTGTCCGGGATCGTTGAAACTGCTTCTTATTCTCCAAGCTGGAAGCATACCCAGATCACCCGTTATATCGCAGTAGACGGTGAAAAGAAGGAACAAATTGCTGACAGTTGTGCAGAAATGTTTGCCAACAATGGTGTCATCATCAAAAATGCTCCCGTACTGATGGTCTTAACTTATATCAAAGGCCGCAGTGGTTATGAAAGAGATGGTTCTTTCACAACATCAAAAGGTGACCGTTGGCAGATGTTTGATGCCGGTATAGCTTCCCAGAGTTTTTGTCTGGCTGCCTACGAACAGGGACTTGGTTCTGTCATCCTTGGTATCTTTGATGATGCGAAGGTTGCTTCTATTTTAGAGATTCCTGAGAATCAGGAAGTAGCTGCTTTAATTGCTGTCGGATATCCTGACGAAGAACCCGCTGCTCCCAAACGTAAGCCGGTAGCGGATTTATTATCATTTATCCATTAAACGTAAAGTAAGGTCGAAGAGATTTCTCTTCGACCCTTTTCATGATGTACTGATGTACAGGAAAACAGGCGGCTGTGCAGACAGACATTTGTTTTTTTACAGCAGTAACGAAAGAAAATATACAAATTTAAAAGGAGAACCCTATGAGACATGTAATGAGCCCTCTGGATTTCAGTGTGGAAGAACTCGACCAGATCTTCAATCTGGCCAATGATATTGAGCATCACATGGACAAGTACGCCCATGCCTGCGCAGGAAAGAAACTGGCAACCTGCTTTTATGAACCGAGTACCCGTACCCGGCTAAGCTTTGAGTCCGCAATGTTGAACCTGGGTGGAAGCGTGCTCGGCTTTTCCGATGCCAACTCTTCATCTGCAACCAAAGGAGAAAGTGTTGCCGATACCATCCGCGTTATTTCCTGCTTTGCAGACATCTGTGCCATGCGTCATCCCAAGGAAGGTGCCCCGATGGTTGCTGCAAGCCACTCTTCCATCCCGGTTATTAACGCCGGTGACGGTGGACACCAGCATCCGACACAGACGCTCACGGATCTGCTGACTATCCGTTCCTTAAAGGGATCGATTGAAAGCTTTACCATCGGTCTTTGCGGAGACCTGAAGTTCGGCCGTACCGTGCATTCCCTGATCCACGCACTCATGCGCTACGAAAATATCAACTTCATCTTCATCTCTCCGATGGAGCTTCGCATTCCGGATTACATTACCGATCTGCTGAAGGAAAAGAACATTCCTTATAAGGAAGTCATTAAATTAGATGATGTAATGCAGGATCTGGACATCCTATATATGACCAGAGTCCAGAAGGAACGTTTCTTCAACGAAGAAGATTATGTCCGCCTGAAAGACTTCTATATTCTTGATAAAGCCAAAATGAAACTCGCTAAACCTGATATGCTGATACTTCATCCCCTGCCGCGTGTCAATGAAATTTCGGTAGAGGTAGACGATGATCCGAGAGCAGCTTATTTCAAGCAGGTGCAGTACGGTGTGTATGTCCGCATGGCGCTAATTCTGACACTGCTTGAAATTCATGTGTAAACGAAGCTATTCAGCCCACCCATTTATTAATCACTCAGAAAAGGAAGGACAAATTCATGTTAAATGTAGGAAAGATCGAAGAAGGATTTGTATTAGATCATATTAAAGCAGGAAAGAGTCTTGCGATTTACCATCATCTACAACTGGATAAGCTGGACTGCACCGTGGCCATCATTAAGAACGCCCGCAGCAACAAGCTTGGGAAAAAAGACATTCTGAAGGTGGAATGTGATATTGATATGTTAGACCTGGATGTTCTGGCGTTCATCGACCATAATATCACAGTAAATGTCATCAAGGACGGCAAAATTGTATCCAAGAAGGAGCTCCAGCTTCCGAAGGAAATCCGCAATGTCATCCACTGTAAGAACCCCCGCTGCATCACTTCCATCGAGCAGGGACTTCCTCATGTATTCGTTCTGGCTGATGAGGAAAAAGAAATCTACCGCTGCAAATACTGTGAAGAAAAATATGACGGAGAAATCCGCTAAGATGTTGGAATAATAATTTCAACACTCTTTTAAAAACAGAGGATCCCTTCATCCCGGCTTAACCATGCTGGGAGGAAGGGATTCTTTTATTGGACAAGTCTCTGTGTGACATATGGTGAATCAGATTGTAAATCAGTGTAATCAGTGAAACGATGGAAAACCCAAGCATTGACGCTGCCATACTGATCATCATCTCATCCTGGCTGTAATGTCTGGTAGGAAGGTAAATCTTACATTTCTCTGTAACCCATGCAATCACCAGCAGGATTCCTGCT
>FR902904.1:0-8401 GCA_000438155.1 Firmicutes bacterium CAG:95 | reverse complement strand
CCAACCACCAGCATGATTCCTTCTGACAGAACCGACTTTACAATCCATGGAAGCCGTTCGGAAGACAGATGAATGGTCGCCGTTCCTAAAATACCAATGATGAAGAACGCAATCGTTCTCCCCATCTGCCGGAAATAGTAAGTGAACTTATAGAGCTCTGTCGTTGAAACGGTGTCCTTCTCATAGTACTCGGCGGCAAGCTTCTCAATTACATCACTGCCAAGCTCCGCAGAGCTCGTTCCGTTCTGAAACGACAAATATACAATTGTAGCAACCGATACCAGAAATATCATCCAGAACAGAACTGTCCAGATGATCCGGCTCCTCTTTCTTTTCTTCATTACTCTGAAATCTCCCTGAACCATTCCCCACATATCAATCTTTGGTACGAAATGTTTCAAAATTATTACAACGCCCATTATGAGCATTGATTCCATTGTAAAGCTATAAAATGCTCCTGTCAATGTCACAGGAGCATTTTAAGAAAGAATTAACAATTGAAAATGTTACAATTATTTTACAGAAGCCTCTTCAAATTCCCTGACAATGGCTTCTTCCGGCGCCTTGGTCAGGAGACTTACCGCAATCGTGAAGATCAGGGAAGTGATAAATGCCGGCAACAGCTCGTAGATACCAAACACGCCACCCAGAGGTGCCACCAGATATTTCCATACAAATACCATCACACCACCACTGATCATTCCGGCAAGTGCACCCTGAAAGTTACATCTCTTCCAAAACAGGGAGCAGAGCGTAGCAGCTCCGAATGCACCTCCAAATCCCGCCCATGCAAAGCTTACGATACGGAATACACTGGAATTCGGATCCCTTGCAAGAAATAAGGCAATTAAGCTGATTGCCACAATGGTAATTCTTGCAATGAGCAGACTCTTCTTTTCATCCAGCTTTACCTTGAAGAAATCCTGAATGATATTCTGGGATACCGAGGATGCTGCTGCAAGCATCTGGGAATCTGCGGTAGACATCGTTGCTGCCAGAATACCTGCAAGGATCAGTCCTGCTACAATTGCTGCCAGAATACCATGCTGGCTGATTAAGTTTGCAATCTTAATAATAATCTCTTCTGCGCGGCTCGGAGAATCCAGAAATTCTACCGCACCTGCGCATGTCATGCCATAACCGACAAGTCCGATAAGAACTGCTACGAACATTGCGATTACCACCCAGATCGTTGCAATTCTTCTGGATAAAACAAGCTTCTTCTCATCTTCAATTGCCATGAAACGGACTAAAATATGCGGCATACCAAAGTAACCAAGTCCCCAGGCCAGTGTCGATGCAATCGTCAGTGCACTATAAGGGGTAGAACTGTTCGTCTCTCTGACATGGGATGCAAACATGGTGAGGTATCCCGGCATTTCCTTCGCATTGGAGATGACAGCTCCCATCCCCCCTGCCACATGGATACCAAATCCCAATACAACGGCAAGTGCAATCGTCATTACAATACTCTGTACAAGGTCTGTCGTGGAAACAGCCTTGAAACCACCCATAATTGTGTAGCTTACAATAACAATAGCTGAAATAATCATTGCCACCGTATAATCCACACCAAACAGACTGTTAAACAACGTTCCGCATGCTTTAAAGCCGGATGCGGTATAAGGAATAAAGAATACAATAATCACAAGCGCAGCAATCGCATTCAGAACATTCTTCTTGTCATGGAATCTCTTGGAATAAAACTCCGGAATGGTAATTGCGTTGATGTTGCTGGAATACCGGCGCAGCTTTCTCGAAACCAGAAGCCAGTTTAACCAGGTTCCGATTCCAAGGCCGATTGCCGTCCATGAAGGTTCTGCAATACCGCTAAAGTACGCAAGTCCGGGAATTCCCATGAGCAGCCAGCTGCTCATATCCGAGGCTTCTGCACTCATTGCAGTAACCAGAGGACCCATCTTACGACCGCCTAAGTAAAAATCGGTGCTGTCGTTATTGTTCTTACTGAAAATAAATCCGATTGCCAGCATACCAAGTAAATATACTACGATGGTAGCAATCATAATAAAGGTAATTGTATTCATATCTTCTCCTCACTTTTGTATGATTCGGGGCGCTTCTCCACATTAGCGTAGTAATGTGTCACCTTGTAAAGAAGAGCCTGTTGCACTGCGCAGGCCCTTCTGCATCATCTTTGTTAACTTCTCTGCCGATCCATTATTTTAAGAAGGTAAAACTGCGGATAATCACCGGCTCCTTCGCTTCTCCCTTGCAGATAGAAACGAAACAGATAATCTTTACTACCCAGAGTACTGCATAGAAAATACCTGCTGCGATCGGAACAATCACAGTCCAGCAAAGAATGGCAGTCACAATACCAACCAGTGTCTCAACCACAAGGAATTTAAGCGCCTGTCTCACATGGAATGAAACATACGGAGAATTCTGGCTGAGTAACGCAATCAGAATACCAACCACACTTAACAGATAAACAAGCATTGCAATGACCTTGTTATCAGACACATCCTTGGGATCAAATTCTGCCGTATGATCCCACTCCGGTACTACCGGTGCTGCCGCACCGTATGGGTTATTATAATTCGCACCGCAATTTGCACAGAATACTGCCTGATCTTCCATCTGGGCACCACATTTTGGACATGATTTCATTTGTTATTCCTCCTCATCTTTTCCTTAACTACTATATCACATGATCTTCCAATTCAGAACCAGTCAGTTCAAACTGGTATCACCCTGAATAGATACAGTATAATACACAATACCTGATATGGCAAATCTTTTCTTGCCGCTTCTATTGAAGCCTTCTATTGGAATGCATTTATTAAAAGCTCTGCATCAATGGCTTCCTTCGCAATCTGCCAGCCACCCATTTCTTCATAAGCGGCATCCATCTTCTGCTTCTCCCGTGCTGCCCGCCCGGTATCTCCTACCGTGGAAAAGGCCTTATAGAAGCTCGCCGCCTCATAATACTTCGCCACTCCGTAATATTCCTTCTCTTCCTTATTTCCGGTTATGCCTGCTGCCACATTCTGATGATAGTGATCTACTAAGGTCGCATAGTTTCCATACTCCACACGGCTCCTTAAGGTGCTCTCTGAAATCCGGTTTGTAAAGGCATCATGTAAATTCTCAATCATCACAGCCGTTGAAGCAAGCAATATAATACAGAGAATACCGATCACACCCTTCATAATAAGCAGAATCCCCTGCTGCCGCCCAATCCGCAGCTTATTCTGTAATTTTTGTGCCATATCCCATCTCCTCATACTTCTGTTCCAGTAAAACCATTCTCTGTGCCTTGCTTAGCTTTGAAAAGCCTTCCGCTTCTTCCTTCGTAAGTCCCAGATAAGCCCGTAGAAGTGCTTCCACATCCTCTTCCATTCTCTGAAGCACCTGCTCCGTGTACGCTTCATCAGCCGGATAGGAATCCATATTTTCCCTTGCTTTGGCAAAATTATCGCAATAGGCCGCGAGAGATTCAATCCGGCTGTCCTTCAGTGATTCGGCCTCAGCCTCCATCATTTCGAACAGATTATCATAGATGTAGGCATAATGGTCTGCTGCTCTCATAATGACCGCATAGCTTTCATAGCCTTCGGTATAGACCCGGATATCCCGGGCTTCACAGAAGGCATGAAACCCAAGATAGTCCTCCTCTTCAAGATATTGATCCATCGTTGCAGTATATTCCTTTTCATACCTTTTTGACTGCAGATCGTGGATATTTCTCTTAATTGCATAGGCACTTCTTGTCACAAATAAAACCACCAGAATGAGCACCACAAGCACTGTGATAATAACTGCATGAGCCGTGATCTCACTATAATTCCTTGTTACTTTATATACTTCGCCCTGTGTCGTATCAAACCGGCTTTTATAAGCCTCCATGTCCTTTGCATGCTGTTTTGCATGTTCATTTGGTTTTCCACAATGCGGACAGAAATGATCCTCTAACGATAATGTTCCTCCACAGTATTTACAGTTCACGTATCTATTTTCCTTTCATCCATTTTTTAATATAGGCTTCACAGGTTTCATATTTTGGATATCCGTAGTTGCTTTTCACTTCCTCTTCAAACTTCTTAAGATCTTCCTGTGAAAAGTCCCAACGGCCCTCAAGGTCTGCAAGTACCTGCTCCCGGAAGGGTTCCAGCTGCTCCCGGTCTTCCTTCGAAAGCAGTACCGAATAGGAAATTCCTTTTAAAATCCAGTAGTCATTTAAAAGCAGGGTTTCCTGATATTCCTTGAGAATTTCTCCATTGGCTTCCCTTTCAAGACATTCCTCTGCCGTGTCACAGATCCCCCAGACCATCATAAATGACCAGTGTTCCCAGTCTGACAGATAAATCCCATTGGCAGTTTCCTGTTCGATGAAGGCATACAGCTCTGCATACTGTTCATTCGCAAACATTTCTTCCATCTTCGGATAATTTTCCTGTCTCCAAAGGTATTGTGTCTTCGCATCATAGGGTTCTTCCCGGTTCTTCCACGCCAGAAAGCCTGCACCAAGAACAATCACGATAATTGCAGCTACGGCAAGCTTTATTACCCATCCTGCCCGCTTCTTAATGGCTTTCACTGTTTCCTGTTCCGGTACTGCTCCCAGATCTTCCAGATCCGTACGGACATGCTCCAGTTTCTTTAAGTACTCCTCCTCCGCACCGGGATAATACATTGTGCCACAGTATGGACACTTGGCACTCTGTTCCTTAAACTCACCCCCACAGTTTGGACAGATGACTTTTCTTTCATTCTCCATCGCCATAACGGCTCTCCTTCAATTCATCAGCATCCTTTTATCGTCCTGATTATTCCGCATTCTGCTCCATCTCACCCTGAATTTCATCCTCAGCTGCAGCCATTGCCTGTAAGGTCTTTGCGAGAAGTTCGTCTAACTCCCAGCCAAGCTGTTCAGCACCGCGTTCAATCACCTCACGGGAGCAGCCTGCCGCAAAGCCTTTACTCTTATACTTTTTCTTTAAGGATTTTAATTCCATATCCTTCGTGCTCTTTGAAGGACGCATCAGGGCAGCTGCCCAGATGAGACCTGTCAGTTCGTCCGCTGCAAACAGTACCTTCTCCATTTCATGCTCCGGTGCCACATCGAGGGTCGTGCCGCACTCTACGGTAATGCCATAGCCGTGGGAGACCACGCCGTGGATCACTTCTTCCGTTGCACCACCTTCTCTTAACATTTCAGGTGCTTTGAGGCAATGCTCTGCCGGATATAATTCAAAATCAATGTCATGCAGAAGTCCTACGATTCCCCAGAATTCTGCCTCCTCACCATAACCTGATTTCTGTGCGTACCACTTCATAACCGCTTCCACCGTAAAGGCATGCTGGATATGAAACGGATCCTTATTATACTTCTTTAATAAAGCAAGTGCTTCTTCTCTCGTAAGTCCTGCGTTCATGTTCTGTTCTCCTCTTTGGTTACTGTTCACTCCTACTTTGTTCCAGTAACCATCTTTTCTTTCTTCTGCATCGTTTGTATCTTTTCCAGACCGTTAAATCAGTTTCATCAATTTACACTTTTCAATTCCTGCACTCCAGAACTCTTCGAGCGGGAGATTACGGATCTGGCAGACAATACTTGAATTCATCGCACCATGCCCGACAATCAGGACATCCTTTCCCTCCTGCAGTGCCGGTTCCACAACTTCCTTCAAAAAGGAACCTGTCCTTGCAAACAGCTCCTCAAAGCTCTCTGCACCTTCAGGCGCCACATAATGCGTTGGATCCTTAAACAAAGTATATACCGGAGTGTCCCGATTTTCAAAAACATTTTCACTTCCCTCGCATACACCAAAGCACATTTCCTTAAGGCGGTCATCAAAAAGAATGGGTGTATCTCTTCCTTTTAAGAAAATCTCTGCCGTCTCGCGCGCCCGGATCAGTGGGGAACAGAAACAGACGTCAAACGAAACCTCCCGATAACGCTGTGCTGCTTCCTGTGCCATACGGCGTCCCGCATCGTTTAATGGAATATCCGTCCGTCCCTGTAATTTATAAGCATCATTCCAATCGGTCCTGCCGTGCCGCATAATATAAAGCATAATGATTTCCTCCTGCATTTTTATCCCCAATTATTCTACCTCTGTTTTCCCATAAAAACAAGGATGCCTGTATGCACAAACACCCCTGCTTTTGAATAAATAAGTGGAAACTTCTGAATAGCTGCATTACTCCTCTTCGGTAAGTTCAAATTCTGCTTCCAGATCGTCCTTCACCAGCTTGTATTTTCCGGAAGAAAGTGTTCCAAAGGGAGTAAGGTCATAGGTTTCCGTATTTACTGTAAGATCCGGAATGATATGCGCGATGTCCGTCCATCCATATTCCTGCTTCGGTTTCACCTCTACCCATTCCTCTCCTTCAAGCTTCTGTAAGGAATATTCATTGCCGTATTCCATCTCATAGCCGCTGTGATTGTCGATTTCTACGGTCAGAATCCCATCTTTATAATCGACAACACGCATGGTAATATCCAGCGGCAGCGTGGAAATGTTCTGATCCTGTGATCCGTGACCGGGTAATTTACCTGCAAGAAAAATAGAGGTCGGTCCATCCGCTCCTCCAATGATGGATACGGAAGCAGATCCATCCTGATACAGCTTCACATGAGTTGCCACAAATCCACCAATTCCTGCAAGAACTACAATGCCTCCGGCTAAAATCCATACCTTTTTATTCTGATACCATTTTTTCATTCTCTACTCCTTCTACAGATTACTTTAACTGTAATCCATCCTTAAATGCATGCCCTGCCTTGCTGCCAAGTCCGATATGCGGCATTCATTGCATCCGGTACTCCATTTTTATCATAGGCTGCTGTAAGCAGAAGCAGCATCCGATACATGACCGGCTTTGCTCCCAAATTTACTCTGCTCATTGTATTAAACTCCTTTCAGAATGTTATTGTTTGTTTCTATTCATATAACGTAACTCAACGGATAAAATTTGTAAATACAAACTGTTTTCATTTTCATTCTTGTGTTGACATTCTAATTTCTCAGTGATATCATTTTGATATCAGATAAATATAATTATCATGTAAAGGAGTGAATTCATTATGGAAGAAAAAGTTTTAAACAAAAAGAAAAACGGAATGGCTATGATGCTGCTTTTTATTGCTCTCTATATCGCTGCAGCGATTTTAATGTGTATCGGTGTTGACCATTCAAAGCCTCTGTGTATTGTTGCTGTGATCTATCTCGGAATCGGCTGGATTCCTTTCCTTGGCCTTAAGGTTTTAAAACCGCAGGAGGCTTTAGTACTTACTCTCTTTGGTAACTATGTCGGTACCTTAAAGGAAGCCGGATTTTACTTTGTGAATCCCTTCTGTACCGCTGTCAACCCGGCTGCCGCTACCAAACTGAATCAAAGTGGTATTGATGCCCCGACAGGCGGTGCCCTCTCTTCTCTCAAGATTTCTACCGGTACAACGGGTGAAATAAATGCTGCCCAGGCTGCCAGCAAGAAGGTCTCTTTAAAAATTATGACACTCAATAATAACCGTCAGAAAATCAATGACTGTCTCGGTAACCCGATCGAAATCGGTATTGCAGTAATGTGGCGTGTCGTTGATACTGCCAAAGCTGTATTTAATGTCGATAACTATAAGGAATACCTGTCCCTGCAATGTGACAGTGCCCTGCGTAACATCGTACGTATTTATCCTTATGATGTATCTGCAGGTGTCGATACGACAGGGGACGGTCAGGCCGATGAGGGCAGTCTTCGCGGTTCCAGTGAAGTCGTTGCCGAGCGGATCCGTCAGGAAATTCAGGAAAAGGTTGGAGAAGCCGGTCTTGAAATTATCGAAGCCCGGATTACCTATCTTGCCTATGCTCCGGAAATTGCTGCTGTAATGTTACAGCGTCAGCAGGCATCGGCTATTATCGATGCACGTAAAATGATTGTAGACGGTGCAGTCGGTATGGTTGAAATGGCTTTAGAACGTCTTAACGAAACCCAGGTAGTAAACTTAGACGAAGAGCGGAAGGCTGCCATGGTTTCCAACCTGCTCGTGGTACTTTGCGGCAACCATGATGCGCAACCCGTTGTCAACTCCGGAAGCCTGTATTAATGGCAGAAAAGAAACAGGTTCCCTTACGTTTATCTGCTGCCCTTTACGATGCCATAGCCGCTTGGGCCGAGGACGATTTTCGTTCCTTAAACGGGCAGATTGAATATCTGTTAACCGAATGTGTGAAACAGCGAAAGAAGAACGGGAAATATGTCTCCGACGACATTGACGCTCCCATTGAGCTGGATATTAAATAAAGGAATTTCAAAATATAAGCATCAAAGAAGGCGATACCTCCCTCTACCAAAGGAAAATATCGCCTTCTAATTATTTTCTTTAGTATTAGTATCAATGATTCGTCAGGATTGCCATGGACAGAGGCTACGATGA
>FR902903.1 GCA_000438155.1 Firmicutes bacterium CAG:95 | reverse complement strand
GATCCTTCAAGGATGGAACTCCCGACAGTGTGGAGATTCAGGGAGGAAACCGCCGTTATCATTTAGAGTTTATTAAACTGACCGGAAAGATTTCGGTGAGCCAGATATCTTCTTAGATGGATATTCAGAAATAAATGATATGGAAATAAGATTCAAACATTGGGGGATATCCATATAGGGAAAGCGGAAAGCCGAAGAAATTGATGGTTGGATGGATTGCAACACAGAAGGTAGATTTGGTTGGAGAGACAAATGAGGAAAAGAGTACGGATTCAGAAACAGAATAGCGGATTTTCCTTAGTGGAACTGATTATTGCAATTGCCATTCTGGTAATTGTGACAGGTGCGGTATGCAGTTTTATTGTTATCACTTCCAGAAATTACGCCAATGGCAACAATGATATTAATGTGCAGCAGGAAGCACAGCTTGCTTTAAACCAGATGTCGGATGTGATAATTGATGCAACACGCAGCATCAATTATGTGGGATATGATGAATCCAATCAGCCGGTTAAGGCCATGAAGGACTCGGAATTCACCTTTACTCCGGAGAAAAAGGCACTGCTTGTTTACAATGTGGAAGTGTCGGAAACAGGAGAGCCTGCTTCTGAACTTCATAACTATATGTTTTACTGGCAGAAGAGTGATGAAAATCTTTACTTTTCGGTAGCGGATGCAAGCGGAAAATTCCCAATGCCGGGGGAAGATTCGGATGATTGCGTACTTCTGGCTGAGAATGTGACGGATTTTCAGGTGGATTTAAGCCAGGTGGAAGAGAAGCGCGTGGTAAAACTGAAACTGAGCTTCAAAACCGGCAATCGGAAATTTGAAATGGTAAACAACATTACCGTCCGCAATAAGGTCGTAATTAATAATGAAGATATCGCACCATTGGACAAGCGTGTCCGTGTAAGTGTCAGTGTGAAGGAACCGACCGTTGTGCTGGAACCGGGAGAAACCTATCATTTCTCTACTCCGAAGGTTATCGGAACCAACCTTTTAAACAAGGCTGTTACCTGGTCGGTGGAAGGCACAGTAGGAGAAGGAACTTCCATGACCGATACGGCAAATGGAATTCTGAAGATCGGTGAGAAGGAAACCCATCAGAGCTTTCAGGTAAAGGTTACAACCAATGCGAAGAATGACGACAGCAACAGCCCTGCGGAAGCTGCGATTACGGTGTATGTCAAACGCGTAACGAAGGTGACACTCTACAAGAAGAGCGATGATGTCGAGGATACCGACGGAAACAAGCCGGGAGCACTGGAAGTGATGCAGGGCAGTACGGTAGTGATCGGGGGCTCGGCAGATGGTGTGAAGCTTGGGAACCGTTGTGCGTCCTGTGAAGAAGATGCGGCTAAAGACAAATACCTGACGGATTGGAAGGTGGTAGACGGAGCAGGACTTCTGGAAGGTGGAATTAAGGATTCGGACTATGAGACCGCCACCATTCAGGTGAAAGCAGATGCTGCGGTAGGCTCTACGATTACCATTCAGGCAACCTCGGATCTGTCCAAGCGAAAAGTATATGATAATGTGTCGGGGACGATTACGCTGAAGGTTGTGAAAAAGAAGGAGTTTACGAAACCATTGCCGAGCGGAGATTTGGAATATGGTAAGATTACGATGGTCACCGGATCTACGATATCTCAGTTTACCACGGCAATTAATTCCCATGTGCTTGCAATTCATATTGTAGATTTAAGCACGGAAAATCCAGAAGAAACGAGAGCTATGTTATGTTACAACAATGATTGGGAGATACCTTTAGATCCTGCCTTTTTTGGATTGAACTTAAATAGAAGATATGCCTTTTATATACAAGGGATTGAATGTGTGGCTTGGGAAAATGTTCAACATTATTATCAGTATGGATGGGGATTGCAACGTGCAACTGATGAGGACGTATTGCAGGAATATCAATCGAATGTATTGTCCAATGCCCCTTTTACGTATTATGGCACTAAGTTCCGGAGTTCGGAAGTATATCAAACAACATTGGAACCGGTTCAAGTTACTTTTGAATATGGGAGTAAGCATTATAGTGGAGAAAATATTGTATTTAATACCGTTAATTTATTATCAAACAGTGTAGATACGTCCAATATTCTTTCAGGCTTATCTTTCAAGAAAATGACAAATGTAGAACATAATCATATATTGAATAATATGAAATATAGTGTATACAAGAAAAATGAAGATCAGTGGAATCCTATCTATGTGTTTAAGGGACAGCAGTATGAAGGAAATAACTACAATTATAATGGAAACCTTGTTATTGCAAATGAAGGAAATTATTCAGAACCTCGTATCAGAATAGGAACTGGGGATTTGAACAATGTGATTGGAACTTATCGCATTGTGCCGGGAATTTATTTTAAGGCAACAACCTCACAAAAACCGCAAAATATTATTTGGTCAAATTGTGAATTTATTAAAAGTGGAACAAGAACTTATTACGAGTTACCGGAAAGCACTTTTTATGTAACGGTAACAGCGGAAGGAACGATGGATATCAATTCGGATCGTTTTACCGGAAGTGTCTGCTTCCCGTTACCGGCTGAAATGAAGAATAATTCGATTTTTACCGGGCTGAATCAGACAGAATGGCATGATGCCAATATTCAGGATAAAGATAATGGCGTCGAATATAAGACAATCGATTCGCATAACAACATATCCAAAATCAAATTCAACCGGATACGTTATCGTTATATCCAGAGTGAAAATGCTTATGAAGTAGAGCCGATGTGGGAGACAACGAAAAACGGAGGATTGAAGATTGCCTATTCCTACGGTGTATATAAATGTGCGGCGAATGGAAGTAAGTGGCAGTGTGTTCAGGGAGCAAAAGAAACCAATAACGTTAACTTTAAGTTTGACAAAAATAGCAAAACGTGGTCGGCTCATGTGCCACTTCCGACAGATGATGATTTCATGTTCACAAAGGAAAGCATAGAACGTCAGAAGAATCAATTGAAGGTAACAGGTTATAATGTACTGGAGTGGAACAGTTCAAATGAGATCAGCAATAGATGGACATACTGTGATTATGATTCTGCTACAGGAAGCTATACACTGACCTTCGTGACGGATGAACAGACACAGGGAATCACGAAAACGATTCGGGTTTCAGGAGTTTATAGCTGGAAACCGGGAGAAACGCAGTGGCAGAAGAGTCAGGGAGAGGGTACACTGAAGGAGAAATGTGCAAACATCAATATTACGATAAATGGAAAGAAATATATAACGTATATTGCGGAGCCGTCAAATGATAGTTTTGATTTCAGATGGAATCAAGATATAAGCTGGGGGTATTCAAGAAGTTTATATGAATCTTCAGATGTGGATGGGACAAGTCCAAAGGAATATAGATTCTCAAGAGCTAGATGTGTACCTAACGGAGATATATATACGCTAGAGTTATATATTAAAGTGAACGGAGTAGAAACTTTAGTTGGCAGGTATACCTGTACTTCAGCCGAAACCAGCTGGACACAAGTAAATTAGCACCCAAAAGAAACACTGAGAAGAATTTGTTCATAAATTTGTGCAAGAATAGGAGAGGAGGCTGGCAAATGGGTATCACAGATAAATTTAATATGAGCAAAGAGGATAATATATTTAATGCGAAAAGGATCATGGTGGATTCCATATATAAGCAGGCAAATCTGGAAGGGATTGCAGTGACTTTTGCGGATACACAGTCGATTCTCAATAATGTAAATATTGAACATGTTACCCCTACGGATATAAGCAAGGTATGTTGTCTTAGAGATGGATGGAATTATCTGTTTGACCATATTGACGATACGGTTGATTTGGTGTTCCTTGAAGCAACACACGAACTTACTGCCCGGTTTGATGTTCCTTATCAGTACCTTGGAAAACTTAGAAATGAAGAGGTGATGATATCGGGAACAGATTGGCGGCCGGAGATACCGAATGCTGATAAAATTTACAGAGATCTTCAGGATCTTAATAAAATTGAGTGCATTACGGATCGTGCATTATCGGTAGGACTATATGTTATGCGTTCCCAGATGTTTAAGGATGGTAATAAAAGAGTAGGTTCTTTTGCAGCAAATAAAATTCTGATTGCCAATGGAAAAGGAATTTTTAATGTACCTGTTAAATTGGATGGTCTGTTTAAACAGAAACTGGTGGACTATTATGAAAGCAATGAAAATGAGGAATTGAAATCCTGGATTGTTGAAAATTGTTTGGATGGAGTAAATCCGATAAAATAAACAATATTCGAATTGGAAGTTACACATGAGTATGAAAAGGCATAACAAGCAGAAGAAAAAACAGAATAGAAGGATCGCTGCCATAGTTACAGCATCGGTTCTGGCGGTTACTCTTGGCACAGTAGGCATCTATCATCAGATGCAGCCAATCGAAGCATATGCGAAGGAGTCTTTTACCGGGACGAAGCAGGTCGTAGAGGGGCATACCAGGGAGGACAATCCGTTTGTGATTCTAGACATCGTACCGAGTTATGCTACCTACAAGTGGAACGACGATGAGACGCAAAGCTATGAAATCAGTACCGGGACACTGGGCTATCTGGTGAACGGACAATCCACGATGTCCTCCGACTATGCTGGAATCTATAAGGATCATTCCGCAGATCTTTTGACGTGGCAGAAACGTTCCGAACTGGTAAATGAGATCTGGAAAACCGGAACCAGTGATTCTGATCTGACATTTCAGTATGAGGAAGCTTACGGAAGCGGGAATACACGGAAAGACCTGAATACACCGAATGCCAATGGTTGGCAATTACTGATTGAGCAGGAGACGCTTCAAACAGGCGATCAGACTATAGGAGCAACTGCTCACAGTGGTATGATGAAGGGCTATTTTAAGAAGTATGAGACTCCGGATCCGGACGCTTCTCCGACCGCTGCACCGGATCGAACCGGCTATGATTATGTGAAGGTTGGAGACTGGAGCGAGGACGAAGGAAGTGGAGAATCCTCAGATAATATTTATCAGTTTGATCAAACGAATGGAACGTACCAGCTCAAGTTTCAAAAGGCATCCGGAAGCGGACTGACACAAGGGTATGTGATCAAGAATTCTGAACAAATCACTGATAGTAAATACAGGCAATATGGATCCTCTACCGGTTTGTATTATAAGGATACAAATGAGGATTTTGTTTATGCAGGAACCATAGCTTCCATATTCGGATCGAACAGTATTTCACTGAATGATTATTACAGCAATCCGGTCGCTTCCTTGGATAGCAGCCTGTCAGACAGCACCCCGTCGGACAGTGTTTCTTCGGATGCAGAGACAACAGATACAGATGAGAAAACGGCAGAAGCGGTGGCAACGGCA
>FR902902.1:14726-20323 GCA_000438155.1 Firmicutes bacterium CAG:95 | reverse complement strand
CTCCGACATGGCTTATTTTTGGACATTTTCACTTCTTGAAGCTCCATTATGTCCAATTTCACTATCAACTCCTATCTCCTCTCCCTGACTGCTAATTATTTTGGGATATATTTCTCACAATTACCTTGTTTATATCCAATTACTTGTCCCTATCTGAAAATGATATGGAAAAATGAAATGATACAGAAATGACATCCCTCCGCAATAACCCCATTTATAATTATTCTGCAAACACTTTGTAATAACCCTTTCATAGTATATTCTACAAAATACTCTGTAACGATCCTGTCATAGCTTATTCTACAAAATACTCTATAACGCTCTTTCATAGCTTATTCTACAAAATACTCTGTAATAACCCTTTCATAGTTTATTCTACAAAATACTCTGTAACGACCCTTTCATAGCTTATTCTGCAAAATACTCTGTAACGACCTTTTCATAGCTTATTCTATAAAGTGCTCTGTGATTATCCTTTCAATCTTCTCCATACTCAATGGTCTTTCCCTGGTTTCATACGTTGTAATCAGATTAATATCTGGAACAATATTATTTGTTGTATAAAGCTGAAGTTTGGAAAATGTATTTTTACAATAAACAGGATCATCCATTAAACCAAAATGCTCCCAATAAAAATACTCTCCTGTTTTCGGGTGCCGGATCGTAAAATCAGGATACAGTATAATATCATCCAGTGCCAACGTATCCTCATATCGAAAAGGAATCTTGTGAATGTAGAGACTTGAATCTATCATCATTTCTGATTTTGATCGAACCATATTACCGGAACATGATTTCAAAATCTTCTGCTCCGGATATTTATTATTTGTTTCATAAGAAGCCTGCATCCATTCTGATAACGATGAATCTACCGGTCGGAAATAATTTGACAGTAAATTTTGATATTCCTTATTACTCAAAAGCTTTTCTGCCAATCCATCATTCGCAACACAATATTTTAAATACAGCTCTATTGCTTCCTTTTCTCTCTTTTTATCCTCAAGAAGTGCTAACATATATTTCTTAACTGCAAGCTGTTCTGCTAATTTCCGCTGCTTCTTTGGAATATAAAGCTGCATACTATCTTTATGATAATACCACTTATAATACCCTTTATTGTTTACACAATTGAGATTCCCTTCCGGACATTCTCCTAATTTCAGCTGCAACTCGGTAATTTCTTGCTTTAATTTTTGATTTTTATTTTTCATTCCTTCGTATGACATAATACTCCCTTTATGATGTATATTTTTAATATAGATATTTTGAGCATGAACGATTCATATTTTATGTCTGAATAATATGATGATATCCGGATCAATAGGTCAAAAAAGTTGTTCGCGCTTGCACGATAAGACTTTTAAACTTGGAACCCGCCAAATATGAGAAAGTAACGATTTACGTAGTAAATCAGAGGATTTTGAATGTTTGAGAATTGCGGGAGCGGCTTCGCAGCGGAACAATTCATGGATATCAAGCTAAGGACAAAATATCTTTTGACCCCAACACATAATATTAGTACTTTAATGGATGTGATTTAAAAAGTTGATATATCGCTGCTTTTTTTTGATATAGCTATACCGGAGAATATGGCAATAATTCCTTCCATATTCCATATCATTTTAAACATTTCAATATAGTTATAATTAACTTGATATAAGTCCAATCATTAGGATACAGATATCATTGCAGATATTATTGTAAATATCATTGCAGATATCATTGTAAATATCATTACAAGTATGATTGTTTCGATATACTTCTAATATCCCAATATGGTTCTGATCATTTTGTGGAATTTTGAGTTCGAATTTTCTGACAGAGTTCTCTATCTGATTTCAAATATAAATAGATGCCACAGAAATTACTTACTTTTATAAAACATAACACGAAAAACATATAGATGCAATACATTTTCTTTCTATGGTCAACTTTTGTATAATCAACTTTTGAGAAGGCTCTGCCGCATAAGAATATTCACAAATTGTTAAATTAATGTTGATGTTGACATTTACCTAAGGTCAACTCAAAAAATCTGTTATGATATAAAATCTTATGATATACTAATGCCATCTTATATCATTGAAATTATATAATCAGAAAGGAATTATCATTCATGCTGACAACTGAACGTCTGATTTTAAGAAAATGGACTTTAGAAGATGCCGAAAGTTTATTTGAATATGCCAGGGATCCCGATGTGGGACCGATTGCCGGATGGCCTGCTCATCAAAGCATCGAAGAAAGTCGTAACGTAATTGAGCAGGTATTTCATGGTCCGGAATGTTATGCCGTCTGTGAAAAAGGAAATAATATTGCTATCGGTGCGGTTGAATTAATGCTCAACGGGCACACAGACATGACCAATCGCGATGACGAATGTGAGCTAGGCTACTGGCTGGGTAAGCCCTTCTGGGGACGAGGTTATATGCCGGAGGCTGCCAGAGAGCTTCTTCGAAGAGGATTCGAGGAGCTTGGCATGACAACGATCTGGTGTGGTTACTATGAGGGAAACCAGAAGTCAAAAAGAGTACAGGAAAAGCTTGGCTTTGAGTACCATCATACCTGCGATGCCGTTCCTGTACCTTTATTAAATGAGACCCGGATTTGTCATACAAACATTATGACAAAAGAAATGTGGGAAAATACAAAAATACCCGGCCCGCTTAAGTAAAATAGCTCCATTTACATTTAATAGTTTCTAAAATTTCCGTCTCAAAATCAGGAAAACTGCTGCTATTATTTGTAAATGGAGACTTATGATCCTTCTGAAATTCTTTTCCTATTGATGACTGTATTTTACTGTTTTTACAACTGTCTCAATGCAATCAATTGTTAACGCGAAAATGATGATTGCAAGAAATACCATGTTAAAGTGTATAAAAACCTGCGAAATAACTTCTGCATCTTTTCCGAACAAATGCTCAATACCATCGAAAAAATCTTGATTCATAACCTTATCATTTAACAACCAGATGGTGGTTAATGCACCATCAATAATATTGGTGATCATGGTAGTAAGCATCACTCTTTTGGTATAGCTGCCATCAATAAGTCTCACACTGTCCTTTGCAACACCCAGAATTCCAAATGCAAGAATCAGATACCATGTTTGTCTGATGTATTCCAGATTAAAAAGCGGTTCATACACATCGACCCCGTTTTTCACAAATGCAATGCATAAAATCTGTGGACATACAAGAAATACAATTGTAAAGATAACCGAAAAAATAATGCCAACAATCGCATCTGCTTTCGAAATTCGATTCCGCTTCTGTGGAACAGGCGGCAAATTATCTATTCCATCATTTAACCCATCCACCTTGATTCCTTTTTTATAAAAGAATGCAAACAGCAATGTCACAAATGCAAATCCCGTCAATATACCGCCCAAAATTCCGCCAATAGTATGATAGATCGCTATATACCAGATCGTATGCGATGTTAATGCTGCCATAATTTGAGCAAGCAGCATTCCCCCACTGATGCAGGCCGTCACAATTTTCAGTACATACACATATAAACTGTAATATGGCTGTCCAATCAGACAATCCTGGGTTTCACCCTTATATTTCGAAGAAAGCTCAGCCGGAGTTCCCAGTTCCGTCAGGACAACCTTGATATCACGCTCAGTTGGAGTAACATCTCCACAGCGCTCCTCCAGCATATCTTGTATGATTGTCTCTAATTCCGCTGCCACATCCTTTTTCATGGCAGATTTCATATGTTTCGTAACTGCATAAATATATCTGTCGATCAAATCATTTTTTACCATCTATTCTTCCTCCATAAGCGCATTGATTGACCGGGAAAACTTTTCCCAGTGTGCCTTTATTTTTTTATAAACCAGCTTCCCGTCTTCCGTGATGATATAATATTTTCTCGGCTTCGCTGCGTCAGTTTCCCATTCACTTTTTAGCAGCCCCTGACTCTCCAGTCTTCTCAGTAGAGGATATAATGTGTTGCCTTCTATCGGAATACCTTTTCCCTCTAATTCCTTTACCAGTGAATATCCATACATTGGTTTATTCAGTTGTGCCAACACTACCATGATGAGTGTTCCTCTTCGGAATTCCAAAATTAATCCTGAAACAATTTCATCACAATTCACCCTATTCCCTCCTTCAAATTATCTTTCAAATTATCGTTTCTTAAAATGCAAATATTAATCACACAGTATTGTGTATCGCACACTATTATTTTAATATAGTATACTGTGTGTCATACATTATGTCAAGAGTGGTTCTTGGAAATCTTATGACAGAATGGTTCCTGGAAATCTCATGGCAGCTGATCACACCAGAAACGGAGTGGCTTGGAATAATTTCGTGAAAACAAAAGCTGCGCTACAGCCCAGCCAGGCTATCGCGCAGCGTAGTTTACCTCATGTGGTTACTTCGCCATATAAAATTACTATTCTGTAAGAATAAATGATTGTACTGTTACCAGATAATTTACCGCCCTGCACGGATGGCCCAGCGCATCTTGGTTGACCGGGCACGACCGTTCTGACGGCATTCTTCCGCAGTGGGACGAATGACATCTGTTGCAATCTCTTCAAAAATTCCTTCCCGATAGTACTGCTGGAATGCCTTTTTTACCAGACGGTCTTCTCCGGAATGGAACGTAAGGATTGCTACTCGTCCCCCATCCGCCAATGCCTCCGGAAGTGCATTCAGAAACGCTTCCAGAACTTCAAATTCACTGTTCACATCAATACGCAGTGCCTGAAATACACGTTGACAGGTCTTCTTTAAAATATCCTTCTTTTCTTTATTCTCCGGAAGAAAACACAATGCACGTTCAATAGCCTCACGTAATGCCGTTGTGGTATCCATGCTTCCTCCCTTTTTGAATGTTTTGCAGATCTGGGATGCAATCTGCTCCGCATAGGGTTCATCGGAATTTTCCACCAGCATTCCGATCAGTTCCTCCCTGTTAAGCTCCCGAAGTCTCTGTGAAGCCGGAATCCCGTGCTGCGGATCAAGACGCAGGTCAAGCGGTCCGTCTGCCTTATAGGAAAATCCTCGTTTCGGATCATCAATCTGCATGGAGGACACACCAAGATCCGCCAGCATAAAATCAAACGGACCATATTCCTTTGCTACCGTTTCCAGATTGGCAAAGTTCTGTTGAAGAATCGTAAGGATTTCTTCTCCATATCCTGCTTTTTGAAGCCGTTCTCCGGTCTTTACAATTTCAATGGGATCAACATCAAGTGCATACAGATGTCCCTCCGGAGCTTTCTCTCTAAACACTTCCTCAGAATTATTCTCCGAGTTATCCGCCAGCTTATCCTTTGAGTTGTCCTCTGGATTGTCCTCTGGATTGTCCGCTGGATTGTCCGCTGGATTATCCCTTGAATTGTCCTCCGAATTCTCCTCTGGATTTTTCCATGAATCACCCTTTGTCTGAACGTCATCCTTTATATGAACTTCACCAGTCAGCTCTGATGTCCCTGACGCCTCTGTCAGTTTTTCCAGCATCTTCCGGGTGTGTCCGCCGTAGCCAAGTGTTGCATCCAGTCCCTTTTGTCCAGGACGGATCTGTAAGAAGTCCAAGATCTCCTTTACCATGATGGGAATATGCATTCCTGC
>FR902902.1:0-14707 GCA_000438155.1 Firmicutes bacterium CAG:95 | reverse complement strand
ATGCATTCCTGCGGGAGTACTCCCCTTCTCGATTACCTTAGCTACCGTATCGGCATATTTCTCAGGATCATGCTCTTTATACTTTTCTTCAAATGCTCTGGGATGTGTTCCCTTATAACGCACGCGGCGCTTATGTGTTGTTTCTTCTGGCATTTCGACCTCTGTTTCCGTGTAATCTGCAGCTTGCGGTTGCTCTGAACCGTTACTATTTTAGCACGAAAGGTAAGGCTCTATCAACTATTGTTGCTGATCGGCTGCAAGTGCCTGATCAATCAGTTCCTCAAGCATCTTCTTCTGCTTCTTTTCCGTGATGGCACCTACGATAGGATCACCTACCAGGTTGCCGTTGCGGTCAACCACATAAGTAGTCGGATAGGCATAAATATTCATTGTAAATTTTCCTGCCTCGCTGTCAGACGCAAAGTACACGTTCTGATAAGCTGCACCATTCTTTGCCAGCACGTCCTTTGCTTCTGCAATTTCGTTCTCATTACCGTCCAGTGTAAAGGAATTCACGCCGATCAGCGCTCCTCCTTTTCCTTCAAGCTCCTTATTCAGTGCATCCAGCTCTGAAAGCTCACCCACACAGGGTCCACAGGTGGTAAACCAGAAATTCACAACCGTAACGGCATTACCTGCAAACAGCTCGCTGCTCTTTACTTCATTTCCGTCCAGATCCTTTCCCTCAAAGTCAGGGAACTTCTGTGCATTGCTGTCATCGGATGACGTCTCCGTGCTGTTGTCACTGCTGTCTGCCGGCATACTCATTCCGCTGTCCGCATCATCGCTGTCTGCCTCCATGCTCATTCCGCTATCCAGATATTTCTGGGCAACCTCCGGATATTTTTCCTCCAGCATCGTCAGTCTGCTTTCGAGCTCACTGATCTTCTCCGCTGCACTCTGAAGCGTCTTCAGCTCCTCCTCTGTAAACTGATCCTTCACCGCTTCAATGGTCTTAAGCAGAAATTCACCGTAGTTTTTTCCATCCTCAAGCATTGCCATTCCCTTGTCAGCTTCCAGATACACCTTTTCCCAGAGATCTGTATTCTCTGAGAGGATTTTGTTCTCCTGCTCCATCAGTTCCTTGTACAAAGCAAGCGCTTCCTCTTCGTTTTGCGGTTCGTCACTCGTGACAGAGCCGGTTTCACTCTGCTCTGTCTGCTCTGTCTGCTCTGTCTGCTCTGTCATCTGATCTCCATCCTTTGCGCTGCAGGCTGTCATAGCCGGCACCAGCAAAGCAACAAGTAGTATTGCCAGCAGTCTGCCGGCTGAATTTCTTTTTTTCATGTGTTGTTCTTATCCTTTCTACTACAATATATTTATGGCGGATACCCCTTACGATCTGTAAGGAATGATCCATCCTGCCGGCATAGGTTTATTGTTATCTTACACTTTCTGCTGCAGGTATGATCCCAGTATAGCATATGGAAATTAAAGTTTCTGTTAAGAATAGAAATTTAACGCGGAATTTATTTATCTTTGATATAATGTAACTGAACTGTTCTATCAGATTCTGATCACAAGATTCTTATTATAATAAGAAGGAGGACTTCTTTCATGCACCTGTTAGTAATTGAAGATGAACGTGCCCTGTGCGAAACCATTGTCCGTGACCTGCGCCGTCTTGCCTATAGCGTAGACTTCTGTCACGATGGAGAAGAAGCACTGGAACTGTTATATACAGAACACTATGATCTGGTACTGCTTGATCTGAACCTGCCCGGCAAAGATGGCATGACTGTACTGCGTACTTTACGGCAGACTGACCACGAAACGCGGGTTCTGATCCTCTCTGCCCGGAGTGGAGTGGAGGATAAGGTGGCCGGACTGGATGCCGGAGCCAACGACTATCTGGCCAAGCCCTTTCACCTGGCAGAACTGGAAGCGCGGATCCGCAGCCTGACCCTGCGGCAGTTCACCCAACAGGATGTACTTCTTACCTGCAAAGATCTGACCTTCGATACACGTACAAGAGCCGCCAGCGTAAAGGGACAGAGCCTCTCTCTTACACGTAAGGAAACCGGCATTCTGGAATACCTGATGGTACATCAGGGACGTCCGGTGAGTCAGGAAGAGCTGATGGAGCATGTCTGGGACAACAGTGTAGACAATTTCAGCAACTCCATCCGGGTGCATATCTCTTCCCTGCGCAAAAAGCTACGCTCCGGACTGGGCTATGATCCCATCCATAACCGTATCGGAGAAGGCTATCTGATTGGAGGTGATACCATATGAAAAAATTATCCCTGCAATGGCGTATCACGATCATGACCGTTCTGCTCATTGGTATTGCCTGTGTTTCCATGGAGCTTCTGCTGTGCAGGTCAGGCATCCATTATATGGATTCCATCGGTGAATCTCTTCAGGACTTAACCCCGGAGGGAGAGACAGACTTTTTCGATCCTGAAACGGTAGATCAGGATCAGGATCTCACCATCATCATCTATGGAGCTCAGGAAAGCTTCTGTATAACCAACTGGTATATTACCGCTATCGTGATCGTACTGAGCGGAATTCTGGCCTACTTTGTCAGTGGACATGCCTTAAAGCCTTTACGCAGCTTTTCTGCGCAGGTAGAAAAGGTACAGATCAATAATCTTACAGACATGAAAATGAATGAAAAACTTCTGCCGGAGTTTTACCGGCTGAGTCATTCTTTTAATCAGATGCTGGACCGGCTGAATCAGGCCTTTGCAGCCCAGCGGCAGTTTACCGGTAATGCTGCCCATGAGCTGTGTACTCCCCTTGCGCTCATGCAGGCACAGCTGGAGCTGTTTTCCGCAGAGCATCCCGATATCAATGCGGAAACAGCAGAATTTCTCCGGCTTTTGGGAGAACAGACGGAACGTCTGACCCAGATGTCAAAGACACTTCTGGAAATGAGCAGTCTTCAACAGGTGGCACGTAATGATCAGATCCATCTTGCTCCAATGATTGAGGAAATCTTTACAGATCTTGCTCCATTGGCTGAGAAGCGCGGCATCACGCTGGAGCAGGATGGCGATGGTGTCATGACTGGCAGCGATGCCTTAATCTACCGGCTGCTCTTTAACCTGACAGAAAATGCCATCAAGTACAACCGCACGAACGGTTCCGTCCGGGTTTGTGTAACCCGGGAGGATACGAATATCCACATTTATGTGACCGACACCGGATGCGGTATCCCTGCAGAATTTCAGCGGAGTATCTTCCAGCCCTTTTTCCGGGTAGACAAATCCCGCAGCCGGGAATACGGCGGTGCAGGACTGGGGCTTTCTCTGGTATGGGAAATTGCAGACCTCCATGGCGGATCCGTCCGGGTAGCGGAAAGCTCAAAGCAGGGCACCACCATCGCAGTAGAGCTTCCCGCTCTGAGTTATTCCTGATCTGAGTTATCCCTGATCTGAGTTATCCCTGATCTGAGATATTTATTCCTGATCTGCGGCTTCCGTGCTCTCCTCCTCATCCGCCGCTTCAAAACAGGAAGAATCCTTATGCAGCAGATAATAGGTACTACTGTCAATCAGGTAAACACTGCTGCCGTCATTGACCGTAAGATAATATCCGTCTGCGTATCGATATTCGCCTTTTGCAGGATGTCCGTAAAGGCAGAGTCCAGTTCGAGCTCGCCATGTCCGGTCACCATATAAAGCTTAGGCATTGCATTCATTACATAGCCTGCAAACAGAATGCCAAAGGAAATAATTGCTGCGATCATCTGGCTTTCCGTAATGGAGGACACAAATTCTCCAATTGTAATACAGGCAAGACCGTAAAGGAAAAATGCCCCGACTGCCAGATCGGTTTCTGCTAAAGAAATCTCACCAAACGCACTCAGAACCAGAGGATAAATACTGATAATCGCAACCGGGATGAATAGCAATGTGGCCAGTGCATAAAACTTACCCAGCACAATATCCGAAACCCGGATCGGTGCTGTTAACAAAAACTGATCTGAATTCCTTTTTATAAATTGCCAGCATCTTCCTCACCTCCCTGAACGTCTTCCTGTTTTTCCGACTCCTGCGATAAAAGAACAAAGATTTTGTGAAAATTATGTGATTTCCTATTTGTACCGACCGGGGAATTGATTAAAAGACCTGGAAAGTTACAGGTATCCCGGCACGGCTTGACAGGTCTGGCAGGATATGATACGGTCGAAGGGCGATCCTCCGTGAATCCTCTGTTCACAATTTCCGTGACAGCATGGATACCAGGAAATAACCCTATTAACAAACTGCTGTATTGAACAGTCACCTTCTTATAATACTTATGAAACAGAACTCTTACGAACTGAAACAACATATTTTACAGGTATGGAAGCTGAGCCTTCCTGCCATTCTGACACAGATTACCACAATTGTGATGCAATACATTGACTCCGCCATGGTAGGGGCACTGGGAGCCAATGCCTCTGCTTCCATCGGACTTGTTTCCACAACGACGTGGCTCTTTGGGGGCGTTACTTACGCGGTTTCTGCCGGATTTTCCGTACAGGTAGCCCACCACATCGGTGCCGGTGAGGAACAGGAAGCCCGTAATGTGGAACGGCACGGCCTTCTCACTGCTTTGTGTCTGTCGGGAATTTTGTGTCTGACCGGGATTTTACTAAGTCCGCACCTCCCCATCTGGCTGGGAGGCAGTGAGGATATTATCCGGAATTCCTCCGCTTATTTTCTGGTATTTGCACTGATGGTTCCCTTTTCGCAGTTAAATTCACTATCCTCCTCATTCCTGCAATGCAGTGGGGATATGGTTACCCCAAGTATCCTGAATGCTGCGATGTGTATTCTTGATGTGATCTTTAACACCCTGCTGATTCCGCACTTTGGTGTCATGGGCGCCGGTATGGGAACAGCTCTTGCTTGTGCCGTAATCAGCCTCACAATGGCATGGCGCTGCTATTTCTGTAATCCCGCCCTTTCCCTGAATCGTAAGGAAAAGGGAGCCTTTGAACGGAATATTCTGCAGAAGGCATTGAAAATCGGAACACCTGTCGCTGTTCAAGAAATTGCCATGAGCGGGGCACAGGTCGCATCGACTATGATTATTGCTCCTCTGGGTGCAGTTGCAATTGCAGCTCATTCCTTCGCCATTACCGCAGAAAGCTTTTGTTATATGCCGGGATATGGTATTGGGTCTGCTGCTACCACCTTAGTTGGCAGAAGCATTGGTGCAAAGAAAGATTCTCTTGCCCGGCGGTATGGGGTCATCTGTACCGTTATGGGTGCTGTTTTTATGGGGCTGACCGGACTTTTCATGATGTTCCTGTGCCCTTATGTGTTCCGTATTCTTACACCCGATCCCAATGTCCGTCAGCTTGCCGCACGTGTTCTGCGGATCGGACTTCTGGCAGAGCCTTTGTATGGAATCTCCATTGTGGCTGCCGGTGCTTTGCGCGGAACCGGGGATACCTTTGTCCCAAGTCTGATGAATCTTGGAAGCATCTGGATCGTACGAATCGGACTGGCTACGCTTCTGGTTGGTCCGCTCGGCCTTCAGGGTGTATGGATTGCCATGGCCACAGAGCTGTGTGTCCGTGGACTTCTGATGCTGTACCGCCATAAAACAACCCCCTATTATAAGAAAACGCCTACAGCCGGCCCGCTCTAAGTTCCATTCAAGCTGCTCCTCTGGCTTGCTTTTACTCAAAAAAGATCCACCGGAGCTTTTTCTCATATGCATGACAACTAAGTGCTCTGTGCAAATAGAGAGTCGCTTGCGAACATTTCTTATAAAGCCAAAAAAGGGTGCTCTCCGTAGAGAACACCCTTGTCTGTTTATTTCTTATGCTGTTTTAAGAGCTCCGGTAACTGTTCAGTACCTTCAATGAAATTCCAATGGAATTAAGAGCTCCATCCTACCGGTTATCCTTCAATGGAAATCCGCTTCTTGGTTTCAACTGCCTTGGCTTCCTTCTTAGGAACATCCAACTGCAGGATACCATTCTCGAATTTACCATGAATGTCATCTTCGGAAATGCCGTCACCGACATAGAAGCTACGGCTCATCGAACCGCTGTAACGCTCCTTGCGGATGTAGTTGCCCTTCTTATCGGTTTCATCCTTATCAAGACCCTTCGCTGCGGAAATGGTCAGGTAACCATCCTCCAGCTGAACCTCGATTTCATCTTTCTTGAAGCCGGGCAGATCTACGATAATTTCATATCCGTTATCCAGTTCCCGGACATCTGTCTTCATTACGTTCTTCGCATGTTTACCATACAATTCCTTGTTTACATCCGGAAATGCAAATCCATCCATAAAGTCATCAAAAATATCTCTACCAAATACGCTAGGCATCATCATAAGTCATTCCTCCATTCTCTTGACATTCGCAGGAGCTCCGTGGGATGAACCATTCACCTTCACGATCTCACTGCTCATGAAACCTATGTCTTATTATTATGATTACAGAACGAAGAATTTTGATTCATCAGAATGAAACTTCCTTTCGGAGAATCTCTTCTGATTGATCTCCTTTCCTTTGTTCTAAGTGTAATATAGCACCTATTATTAGCAGTGTCAAGAGGTGAGTGCTAATTTTTTTGTGAACTTTTTGTGAACTCGATGAGCCAAGCACATTTACGTGAAAGAGCCATCTTTCAAGCTTGCTTGACAAAGATGGCTCTTTCATGGAAATGTATAGGGCGACAGCCCGACAGCGAGGGAAGTCTTTCCCGAGCTGTGCATGGCGTATGCCACTACTTCACAGGGATTTTTCACTTACTTTCGCACTCAATTTTCTTGGTTTGACCACATTTTTACGACAAATCTTTGGAAAAATATAAACCAGATAATTTGTGGTCAAATCTTCTACTGAAAGTAATTTTTTTACAGAAAACGCATTGTTTCCTGTCAGCGCAATAACCTTTGCATTTTCCAAAACCACTTCATCCGGTTTATCCTCAAATTCCTTATCTTCATCGTACCAGAAAATGATGCGACGCTGATAAAACTCAGACAGTTGTTTTACCTGCTGATCAAATAACGTTTAGTGTCATTAATTCAAATTTTTTTCAAAATGTTTCCTGTTTTTAGCTTTTGCTCATACTATTGCTTCATCTGATATTCCTGTTCCAATTCATCCGCCAAATATGCGTCGCTCATGCAGTGCATATCTGATACGCCATCACGGATCAACTGATAAACCTCGGAATGATAGAAAAAATCCAATGCCGCATCCAGTGAAAGTCCCTGCTGTTTTGCAAAGCACTCGATGACACGGCTATATTTTTTCTGAAGTAAAATCGGATTGGCCGTCATAGTCTTTCACTCCCTTCAAAATGCAGCAAAGACAGTGCTTTTTCTGTCCGAAAACAAATTTGCAAATTCGGCTTTTCATAACCCAGCCGATTGATTGCTTCCACCTTGTCAATTAGTCCGTCAAAGAACAGCTCCACTGTATTAAACACCTTGTCATTGGCAACACCACCAAGTACAAGATCGTAATCTGTCATATCTTTTCCACTACGGCAATTCAAAATAAAATCAAGCCATTCCTCGGAATAAGAATCGAATTTCAAAACTTTCAATTCCGTTTCCCGGCTCTCATCATATTCATATTTTGAAATAATACCGTCTTTTCCTCGGCGTTTGAATTTCCCACACCATTTCGCAGCCTGCTCATGCAGCGATGTGACATAAAAGCCACGCCCAAAGTCTACGTTAGGGCGGGAATGAACCAAATCCGGCTGTGCAATCTCTAAGAAAGAGCCATGGTAAAGAATCATACTTCCACACCCCTTTCTTTCATCACATCAAGGAGGTCAGCTACGATATATTCCCTGCTCTGAGTGTGCAGCACTTCATATTCCGGCACGATATAACCATTCAGAATATCGCTTTTTTCGGTAAATGCCTGATAGACACGTTCTGCATCCACACCCAGCTTTGCTGCAACATTTTCAATACAAAATACAGCAAACTCAAGTTCATTGGAATTTTTAATCTTCTCATCTGCCATCATACGCAATCCCTCCTTTACTTTATTTTAGCCAAAACATCCTGGAAAATTGCATAATTTTTCTTCACGCCGTCATCCAAATCAATCGAAATCATCTGGTCGGCAAGGTGGTGAATCTTTTCCTCGTAAGTACGGATTTCAGCATCCTGTGCCTGCAAAGCGGTCAGCTTTTTGTTCAGCTTCACACGTTCGCCGGTGGAAGCGTTGGCAATACGTTGTTCCAGATCGGCAATGACAGTACGGTAACGTGCTTGCTGTTCATGCACATAATCGGTACGGATACGGGCAATGGTGTCCGGCTGATAGCGGTGCATATAAATGAGTGCCTTAAAGCCATTCTTCTTGCCGCTGTCAAACAGCCAGTAGATCGGGCGTTTCTGATAAATCTTGCAACGGTCAGAATAGAACTCATTGAGGAAGTAATTGCGAATCACATCCTTCGGCTGACCTTTTCCGCCCAGTCCATCAGCAATAAATTTCGAGTTTTCATCCAGCGTCTCTGCACCATAGACCGTTTTCACAAAGTCCACGAACAAACCGACAATATCATCCTCAAAATATTCATCGTCACAAATCGGGATAATGTTATCCTTATCAGCAGGGAATGACACATATTTTCTGGCATCCCATTCGCCGCCTGCATAAGCAAGTCCATCCACATCCAGAGAGTAGTGACCGAACATACAGCCGACAGCATAGGAAATGAAAGAGCGAATATCTCTACCAAGGTCTGCCTTACGGACAGTTACATCTTTATCCTCGACCTCCGGTGTCAGCTCATCCTGCAAGCCGTAAATGTCGATGAAGATGCGGTTCAGTTCTTCCTCGTTGTCTTTCATCTGGTTGAAGCGGTCTTCACACTCGTTCTGCCACTGATCAAAGGCTTCGGAAATGGTCGAAACTTTGCGGAGCAGTGAATGATGTTGGAAATCCCATGAGGTTTCAAAAGAATCCCAATCTTCTTTTGAAATATCAATATTATCCTGTACCATTTTTTCGATATTATCTCTATCTGCATCAACAAGCGGAATAGATTTGACATCTCCTACTTGCAAATTCAATGTTGGACTTAACATTGAGAGATACTCAAGCATTATCCGCAAATCAACGCTCCCTTACTTCCTTCCGGATTTCTTTCATATACTCCTGCATATCTTCTTCTGTTTCAAATCCAGCCTTTTGTACTTCACCTGCAAAGGCATCCTCTGCACGTTTAAATGCAAGCATTGCAGAGTTTTCAAAATAAAATCAACTTCCATTATTAATAGGTGAGTGCTAATTTTTTTGTGAAGAATTTGTGAACGCTACAAGCCTTTAAGAAAGATAACCTGTTACTCAGATCCCTGTGATGAGATTATTTTCCATACAATAGTAATAAACCCCATCCTCTTCTACCGGCCTGCATATGGCAGCTGCTCTTGCCTTGACTGTATCCCTGGCATTACCCATTGCCACGCCTGTACCAACAGCCTCCAGCATCTCAATATCATTTTCTCCATCGCCAAAAGCAATCGCTTCCTCTTTTGAAAAGCCATAGTAATCGAGTACTGCATTTACAGCATTTCCTTTTCCGCAATTCAATGGAATAATATCCGCAGCTTTATCCCACCATGCGGTTATCTGCGTTTCTTTGGTACCCTCCAGAATCTGATCATACTCTTCTTTTCTGCACGAACACATTATCTGATAAATATCGTCCTTACATAATTCATCAAAATTATCTGCAATTGTGAGTATTTGATTTCCGAATCTGAAATACTGCTCCAGATCCTGATCTGTACCATTCGTAACAATAAAATGCTCATTGCTGATTGCCGCTGCCCTGTTCATTTTTTTAAGATTCCGGATGATTTGCTGCTTATCATGATGATTCAGAGGATTTTTGAAAATAATTTTCTCTCCAACCGTCACATAAGAACCATTAAAAGTCAGCAGGACATCAAACGTAACATCCTGAAATGCAGGAATCGAAAGATAACCTCTGCCTGTTGCCATACATAACAGGATTCCTTTTTGACGAAGAGAGTTTAATGCTTTAGCTGTTTTCTCTGTCAGTTCCCTATGACCCATTTTCAGCAATGTACCATCAATATCAAAAAAAGCTATTTTTATCATTCCCTCACCTCTGGTAGAAGCTATTTTCCGCAACACCGGGAAGTAATGTATAAATCGGACACCCTATTTATCTATCTCTTACTTATATTTACTCCCGGGATAAAGCTCTATACTATTTACATGAATCACATTGGTTCTATCGCTGTCTTTATAATAGCATCTTTCCCTTGTTTTTTCTACAAACAGTGTGTACTGCTTTTTATAATATAACTTTCCTATCTCAATTGCCAAAATAAATTCCGGTCATTCTAACCTTAAAGCTGAAATAACTTTGTGCCCTTGTATTCCTCTTCTATTTCAGATAAAAAAGGACGCAAGCCACATTTCTATGACTCACGCCTTTTTACAAATCTTTTATCATATCTATTTTTTATTCAATATAAAAAATCCCCTATTTTTTTCTTTAACTTTCCATATCAGATTGAACGGATTCCATTGCCTGATATTCCTTTTTTAGTTCTTTCAACAGTTCTTCTTCTGTAGGCAAATAAAGCTTGTATTTTGAAGCAAATACCTGTGTCTCACCTTCTGGCAATGTATAACGCACAACTGCATCACTTTTATCTGCACAAAGCACAATACCAATTGGAGGATTATCCCCCTCATTCATCAATTCTCGCTCATAGTAATGCACATACATCTGCATTTGTCCTAAATCCTGGTGTGTAAGATCACCAATTTTCAGATCTATAAGCACGAAACATTTTAAAATATAATTATAGAAAACAAGATCTATTCTAAAATGTCGTCCATCGAACGTAATTCTCTTTTGCCTAGCTACAAAAGAGAAACCTCGTCCCAACTCTAGTAAAAACTTTTGCAAATGTGTTATAAGTGCCTGTTCCAGATCACTTTCATAAAAATCATCATTGGGAGACAATCCAAGAAATTCCAACACATATGGATCACGAATAATATCTTCAGGTGTTTTTTCTGGTTCCAATGTTTGAATCTCCTGTGCAACATTTTCTTTATTCTTACTTGATAACAATCTCTCATAAAAAAATGTATTAATCTGTCTTTCTAACTGACGAGTACTCCATTGAGATTTTACTGCTTCGTCCATATAAAATTGTCTTGCATTGTCATTTTCCACTCGCATTAAAAGTCGATAATGTGTCCAACTCAATTCGCTACGCAGTGCGTAGCCATTTGGAAAAGTCAGATAAAACTGTCTCATATTTTTTAAATTTGCAACCGTAAAACCTCTTCCAAAATCCTGTGTCATCTGCTTCGATAATTCTTTGAGTAAACCTGTTCCATATTCGGCACGTTCTTCTCCATTTTGTTCTTCCACAATAGACTTTCCAATTTGCCAGTAGGCTTCCACCATAGTAAAATTGGCAGTCTGATAAACTTTGTCTCTCGCATTTGTGAGTATTTTCTTAATCTCACTATAAAACGCTCTATCCATCAGAACGACCTCCTTTTAATACTTTTTGCAACAATATCACAACTTTTGCAACTTGAAATGCCGATCTGACATTTCAAGTTGCTTCTATAATCAGCTCTTATAGTTACTCGGATTTTATGGCTTTATTTTACCCTGTTTTTCTCATTCTGCCTACTGCTATTTCACATTCACATATAATAATGAGATCGCATTCCACGATCTCATCACCTTCATTTAAACATAAATCAATTCCTTGAGAATAATCTCTTCCGCAATCGCTCTGTGCTGCTTTGCAGCGCTTATCCATGCCATCTGATCTTTTTCCTTATCTGGCAATGGTTCTTTTTCTTCCAGTTGTTTCAGAATCACCTCTATTTAGCTTCTACCGTAAGTCCAAGCCTTGCTGCTATACCGAAATATCCATACATTGTATCTTCATCCTCCAAAACAGAGGAGTAATCTGTTCCTGACGGGAACGTAATCTCGTACTTTGCACTTTGATATTCAAAGCTAATGGTCACTGTTACATCACTTCTTTCAGACATTTTATTTAAAAGATAATCGCTGATGGTATGGAGCTTACCAAAGTCAATTGTAACATTTCCGTTTTCCGGTGCATCCTTGATGAAGCCATACAGGTTTTTCACAGTGGCCATACTTGCAGGAATGGGCTGGGATTCCTTAACCATACCGCAGGACATACATTTATACTCTTCCAAGCCGTCTATACCGGGCTGCGGTTCTACCGTTGTTACCCACTGGAAGCTGCATTCGTGGGATGGTGCGGCAGATGATTCTGTTGAATGAGCAGCTGTGGGCTGCGAAGGAGGAGTAACTGTGGGTTGCGAAGGAGTAAAGGGATAATAAATATGAAAAACAAATTCAACAACTTGAATCGACCCCTAGGATACTGTCGGAGGGGTATAGTCAACCAATTTTGCATAATCATATTGGCTATCATTGGGAATCGTAATAGAAACATTACTTAGATTTTCACCACAAGTTGTTATACTACTTCCAACACGTTTTGAATTATAAATATAGTCCCACCGAACTATATAGATATATTTATCGCCTGCTGGTGGCTGGGAAAAACCGTTAAAAACAAGTGTATCATCAGAATAATAAGTATTTTGTAATGCGAACATAAAGCTGCCAGGATCTGATAAATCAATGGAATAATTCTTCGCTGCCCTTACCTCCAGTTTCATCCCGGCAAATATACCTGTCACCATGATCACTGACAGCATCATAGTCATGATTCTTTTTCCTGTTCCTGTTATTTTACCTTCCATCTCTTTTGTCCTCCTTTTCCGGTAATTCATTCTTTCCTTTCCGCTCCCTTAACCCACGTTCCCTGTCCCGCAATCTGATACAGCATAACGTAACCGCAACTGCCAGAACAAAGGAAACAACACTCACAAGCACATAGCTTCCTGCATCTTTATACAGCAGGACAGAACCGTACATTCCCTGAGCCGCCATCTGTGTATGCCCTGCCACCACATGAAGCATTCCTGCAAGAAAGGCAAATAAAACCATGCACGCCGCAGACAGTCCGTAAATTCCATGCCTCTGCTGCTGACAGTTTCTTTCATAAATTCGTCTTTTTACCAGTTCCACCCGCTTTTGATTATTGTACATATGATATAAAACCTCCTTTTCGAAGCCTTATTTATATGGTTTTCAATCCTGCATTATTTCCTATCTGTTTTCTTCCATTTCCGAAATCCCAGATGTAAGCCAAGTCCGATCACCAAAGCTCCTGCACAAATGCAGATAACCGGGATCCAGCCACTACTGTGGGAGCTGTCCTCTGACGTCAGATTCGCACTGTCATCCGGCTTTAAGTCATTGTCCGCGGGATTATTGTCTGCAGGATTATTCTCCGCTGTTGATTTCTGATCATCCCCGGTATCCTCCGTTCTTTGCTCTCCTGTGACTTGATCCGCCGTGACCCGGTCTTCCGTGCCTCGATCTTCCATAGTTTTGTCTTCTGTGCTCTGATCCTCCGTATCCTTCTGTGTGTCCGATGAACCCGGTTCGTAAGCTCCGATAAGAGACTTTCCGTTATCCTTCCTTACGGTCTTTGCGTTATCGCCTGCTATAAGCTGTGCCGGAACTGCCTTCGGTTTGGAATTTTCACCGGTCTGCTCTGCCTGCTTGATCCAGCCTGCATAAACCGTCCTGTTTCCATCAAGCCGGATTTCCGTAATGGGCTGTGTCAGATTCCGATCCGCATACCAGCCGCTAAATTCATAACCTTCACGGGTTGGCCGGTAGCCGGAAAGATTAATCATATGTCCTTTCCATGCGCGAACTGCTTTGATACTGCTTCCACCACAGGTATCAAAGGACAGGGCAGGATAGCTCACCGGAGCTGTGCCACTGCTTTCCTTCGTATCACCTGAATTGTCATGGTTGGTATTATCATGGTTTGCGTCATTATGTTCTGTTTGAGCCGGGGTTACCGGCACTGTATTTTGCTTCCATTTCGCATAAAAGATCTTATCTCCTGTATCGGTACTGCTGATTTCCGTAACAGGAGAGCCGGAGAAGCCGCTGTCCTCATACCAGCCTTCAAAGGTATAGCCTCCGCGGGTGATGTCAGCAGCTCCCGGCAGAGTTAATGATTTCCCCCCGGTATAGCTTTTAATCTCCTTACCAGGTGCAATCGTTCCTCCATTTGTTTGCATTGTCACCTGATAAACTTTATTCCAATGAGCCTCAAGCTTCAGATTATCTGTAACACGATCACTGAAATCCCACTTAGGATTTGGATTTCCAGACACATACCAGCCTTCAAATTCATAACCGTCCTGCACGGGAGCTCCGGGATCCTGCGCTTTCTGTCCACGAAGAACTTCCTGTTGAAGAATTGATCCGCCTCCTTTTGTATCAAATTCAACCGTAACTTTTGCGCTGTTCTCGATTTGACAACTCCCATCCACGGCGCCGCTAAATATACCGCCTTCTATCTTACAGTTCATCACGAATCCCCTGAAAGTTGTCATTGAAGCAGCAGATTTCTCAGTACGTATCGTCAGCTTATCCCTATTTTAATACTGCATTTGGAATACTACGTCTATTCTCATCAAATTGAATATTACGTTTAATTGTTCCTCCATACAGATAGAATTCAGCACTATCATAATACGTGATGATGGAATCTATCGTTCCTCCATAAATCCTGAGTTTTGCATCCCAATTAATTTGAATTCCATACTCCGATCCATTAATGATTTCCCCTTCCTG